>NZ_QNVX01000011.1:0-217210 GCF_003314725.1 Rhodovulum sp. BSW8 | reverse complement strand
CGCAAAGACCTTCCTCTCCGCCATAGCCCTCGCCGCAACCGTCATCTTCTGGCTTTGACGATCAATGAGTCTGGAGCCCAGAGGCCCCGCCTTCACCCCCCACGGGTTTTCCCGGCCCGGGAGTGGCGGCAGGCGCTTGCGGAGGCCGAAAAACCGGGGGGCCAGAAACCGATACTCGATCTGTCCAGTCTCGCCTGACAAAGGGCAGCAATGGTCCGCCCTCCGGACCTTGGCGGCTCCGGGGCCTGCTGTAACCGCGATGTATGGCTGCTTTCGTGGTTCCGCACGCGGTGGAGGCTTGGGCGCTCGACCGCGGCTATCGGCGGCGAGCGGCCCGGCGGGCGGCCCGAGACACTCAAGCGTCATGCTGCACCGCCGCAGGTTCGCTCCGAGCCCTTCCGCGACATTCGGCAGCGCCTGCAGACAAATCCACGACCAACGCCAACTTGCACGTTCAGATCATGTGGCGCGTTCATCCTTGGGTGACCCCATCACGATGTAGGATGTGATTGCATGGACATGGGATCGGGTGCCCAAGACCTCCGTGTGGAAACGCTTGTATTCCGAGAGATCGGCGCTCTGGACACGGAGGAGGTACTCGAAAGACCCTGCTATGTTATGGCACTCGACGACTTCGGGCGCGACTGCCATGGCGCGCTCGAAGCCCTCCTGGGCCGCCTTGGTATGGGAGGAAAGGCCGACCATGACATAGGCGACAAAACCGCGACCCATCCGCTCAGGGCTGGTCACGACCCTGTAGCCGAGGATCACGCCTGTTCGCTCGAGTTCCTGAACCCGTCTCAGGCACGCCGAGGGAGACAGGCTAATCCGTTCAGCCAGAGCGACATTGCTGATCCGGCCGTCCAGTCGCAGCTCGCGCAATATTTTCAGGTCAATCTCGTCCATGAGCCGCCAATCGTTGTGCATTTTTCTCTTGGGATAGAACATTAGACGATATGTGGCGACATCATCCCGCTATTATTGCGAACAGGCACTATAGGAGGAACGCTCGATGACTCTCGCTATCCTGACTGCTCTTTTGGGCTTCGCATTTGTCGCAACCGTCACACCGGGACCGAACAACCTGATGCTGATGGCGTCCGGCGCGAACTTCGGCTTCCGGCGGACACTGCCGCACATGCTCGGAATCGTCGGGGGCGTGTCGGTCATGGCTCTCCTCGTAGGTGCGGGACTGATGGCGCTGTTCGACGCAGTGCCCGCGCTGAACCTGGTGCTGAAGGTCACTTCCGTCGGCTACCTGCTCTGGCTCGCATTCAAGATCGCCACGGCCGCTTCGGTGGAGGAGCGGGACGAGGACAGCCATCCGATGACCTTTCTTCAAGCGGCCACTTTCCAGTGGGTGAACCCCAAGGCCTGGGCCATGTGCCTGTCTGCCATCACGCTCTACGCGCCCGATCGCTCGCTGCTGTCGGTCGCCATCGTGGCAGGTGCATTCGCGCTCGTCTGCTTTCCGGCGATCTCGGTCTGGGCATGGCTCGGGACTGTCGTCCGGCAATGGCTGTCGAACGCCACCCGGCTCAGGATCTTCAACATCACCATGGCAGCTTTGCTGGTCGCGTCCCTTTATCCAGTCCTGGGTCTCGGAACCTGAACCGGGGCATTGCCCGAACTCGGCTCCAAAGATCAGTTGAACTGGCTGTGGTATCGGGTTGGGGTCCGCCAAGTCCCGCTCTCCGGACCTCGGCAGCATGCGCAGCAGAGTCCACTCAGAAACCATTCTCGTCTGGCTGGTGTTTTTCGAAGCTTTCCAGAATGCGCGCCATCGGGTAACGTTGGGTCAAGAGGAGCCTCGACGTTTCCATTTCCAGGCGCATCCCTGGCACGGCCAGGCGTCCCATCTTCGTCGATACCAGGGGGGATCAGATGGAGACTTTTTCAAGATCGTTCGTTTCGGGGTTTGCCATTTCGCTGGCACTCTCGGCCGGGATTTGCCCGGCACAGGCCGACCCACAGTCCGAGGCCGCGACCTGCGCCCGCCGCGACGCGTTGCAGCCTGCCCTGGCCAAACAGCCGGATCTGACCTGGGACGCCCTTCGCACCGCCTGCGAGGCCACGATTGTTGCGGCGAAGGCGTCCGATCCCATCGGCCATGGATGGTTCGTCAATGCGGGCAACGGGTTCCTCGGCGTGCCTCTGGTCGTGCAGAAGATCCTGCCCGATCTGGCGCCGGAAATCTGGGGCACGCCCGAGGATTTCTTCGGGAGCTTCGGGCTCTTCCCGGACCCCGACATCACCGACCGCATCCTGCCGCGCGGGCTTGGCATCACCGGGGCCAACGGGCGGCCGGTCGCGGCCGATGGCAGCCCCTCGGGCGAGGTCGATTACAGCCAGCCGCAGCCGCTCTTCGTCACGCTGGCCTGCGGTGCCTGCCATACCGGCCAGATCGATCTGGGCGACCGGTATCAGGTGCTGGACGGCGCACCCAACACCCAGTTCGACGTGCGCAAATGGCGCGGGGCCTTTTCCGCGCTCCGCGAGGGCTATCTCTCGGACGCGCAGATCGGCACAGCCGAGGCCCCGGGCGAGACCACGCAAAAGCTGCTGGATCTCGTGGCGGCCAAGCCCGCGGGCTATTTCGCGCGCGGCCTGCCGCAGATCCGCGCAGACCAGATCGCGGCCGTCGACCAGACCCAGCGGGCGATCTTTGCGCAGAATGCCGTGCCGATCCTGTCGGGGCTGGCGCAAAGCACCGGTGTGCGCGCGGCCTCTGTCGCGCTGCAGACCCGGCCGGGGTCGAGCTATGGCCATGGCGACCGGTCCCCGGGCCTCGGCGGTCACAGCGCCGGACAATCGGATGGCAGCGGCGATCTCCTGTCGGACTTGCTGGCCGGGCAGGCCGCCGAGGCGGGAAAGCTGACCGAGCTTCTGTCCGGGCCGCTGCCCGAGGCCCTGCCCCGCTTTGCCACGGTGACCGACATTCCCGCGGTCTGGAACCAGGGCGACCGGTCGGTCGGGCAATGGGATGGCAGCGTGCTGGAACGGTTCTGGCGCAATATCGCGGCCGAGCTGCCGATCATCGGCGTGCCCGCCAAGGTCGATCTGATGAATGCCGGGATCAGCGCCGAATTCCTGCTGCGGCTGCCGCCCGCGCCCTATCCCTTCGAGGTCGATCTGGCCAAGGCAGCGGCGGGCGAGGCGCTTTTCGCCGAGAATTGCGGCACCTGCCACCGGCCGCGCAACGAGGCGCGCTATCCGGTGATCGGCACCGACATGAACCGCGCGCAGGTGCTGAACCCGGCGGGCAGCGCGATGTTCCTCGCGGCCTTCCAGGCGGCCTGCCACGATCCGGACTTCGGCTATACCGACACTTATGGCCGCCGGATCGAACCCTGCACCATGCCCGCCTACCGCATCCTGCGCGACACCACCGAGGCCGCGAACCAGGGCTATCTCGCGCCGCCGCTCGACGGGATCTGGGCGCGCGCGCCCTACCTGCATAACGGCTCGGTCCCGACGCTGGCGCAATTGCTGAAACCGGCCAGCCGGGCGCCGGTCTTCCTGCGCGGCGTGATCGAGTATGACCCGGCCGAGGTCGGCTGGCGATGGCAGCCGGGCGATCTGGACCGCTACAAGGCCCGGTATCCGACCGTGTCGCTGCACGACACCGCGCGCGACGGCTGGTCCAATCGGGGCCATGACCGCGACCTGATGATCGAGGGCCGGATGCACCGGCTCGACTGGAGCGACCCGGCCCTGTCGGACCAGGCCGAGGCCCTGATCGAATACCTCAAGACCCGGTAGAAGGCGGCCCCCGCCTTCCGCCGCCTTCTGCCCGGGCGCGCATCCCCGCCGCCGGTTGAGGAGACCCAGCAGATGACCGACACGAGTATCCAGACGGTGACCGCCATCCAGATCGGGATGATGCGGGCCACCCAGCCGCAGCTGCGCGGGCAGCATTTCAAGATGCATGGCTGCGTCGAGGCAGTCTTCGAGGTGGCCGAGGTCGCGCCCCCGCTGAATGTCGGCCTCTTCGCCGCGCCGGGGCGCTACAAGGCGCTGGTGCGGTTCTCGAACGGCCGCGAAAAGGACGACCGCACGCCCGACATTCACGGCATGGCGATCAAGGTGCTGGGCGTTACAGGCGACAGGGCGCATCCCGACGCGCCCGAGGGCGAACAGGATTTCATCCTGGCCGACAACCCGGTCTTCTTCATCCGCACGGCCGAGGATTACGCGATCTTCATGCAGTCGCTGGCCAGGAACGCCCCGCGGGGCCAGCCCCCGGTCGAATTCATCGAGCATCTGTCGAAGACCCATCCCGAGGACATCGCCGTCCTGCAGGGCTTCAACAAGCAGGTGCAGACAAGCCCTCTGAGCGCGGACTACTGGAGCCAGGTGCCCTATGGCTTCGGGCCCGACCCGACCCATGCCTGCCGCTACCGCGCCACCCCGCGTGCGGGTGTCGCGACCGGGTCGGCAGGCGCGGGCCACGACTACCTGCGCGAGGCGATGGTGGCAGGCCTGTCCGAGGGCGCGGCGCCGGTCGTCTTCGATTTCCGCGTCCAGCTGCGCACCGATGCGGATGCGGCGGTCCTCGACAATCCGACCGTCGAATGGGCGCCCGACTACATCCCGGTGGCGACGGTCACGATCCCGCCGCAGGTCTTCGACACCCATGACCGCCACGCCTTCGGCGAGGCGCTGCGCTATTCTCCCTGGCATGCGCTGGCCGACCATCGCCCGGTCGGGCAGATCAACGAGATCCGCAAGGTGGTCTATCCGGCAAGCCAGACCGAACGGGCCAAGATCGCGCCGCTGGGCCAGGACAACCTGCGCCTGACCGAAGAGGAACTGCGCGAGGGCATCGACGACGAATTCAAGGCGCTGATCGACAAGCTCGCGCGCACCTTCGGGTTCCTGTCCAGCACCAAGCGCGGCCGGGGCACCCATACCTGGGGCGTCGCGGGGCGCGGCACGGCGCGGTTCATCACCGACCCCGATTTCCCGGCCAACGAGTTCTTCACCTTCGGCAAGGTGCTGCCGGTGATCCTGCGCCATTCCTCGCCCGGCGCGCGCGAGGACGACCGGGCGCGGGACGGGATGGCCGCCTCGGTCAAGTTCTTCTCGGGCGAGACCGGCCATGACGGGCCCGGCGTGCTCGATATCCTGATGAATGCCGGGCGCCAGCTTTTCGTCCGCTCGATCCGGGATTTCAGCACCTTCGTCCATGCCAGCCCCGACGAGCGCAAGGAGCTGGTCCGCCAGGGCCTGATGATGGAACCCGAACTGATCGAGGCCTACCGGATTCGCGGCTCCTTCCTCGACAGCCGCTATCACAGCTGGCAGTGCTTCGAATTCTTCGACAGCGCGGGCACCCGGTCCTACATCCGCTTCCGCCTGATCCCCGGCGACCGCGGCCCCGAACGCGGCCTGCCGGACCCCGGCTTCCGGGCCGAGGGCGCGCCCTCGATGGACCCGGTCCCGGACGATCCGCGCGCGCCCGACTTCCTGCGCCAGGAATGGATCTATCAGGTGAAGCATTCCGAGGTGCGCTACATCCTGCAGGGCCAGATCCACCCCGAACCCGAGAACGTGCACCCCGATCACGAGGTGCTGAACCCGGCGCGGGCCTGGAACGAGATCCACTATCCCTGGCGCGACCTCTGCGAGATCCGCATCGACGAGCCGATCCTCGACAACGAGGCGGTCAGTGCGCTCGACATGACGCCGAACCGCAGCCCGGCCTGCATCCGCATCCCGCTGGCGACCTCGCCCAGGCAATATGCCTCGCTCGGCCATGCCCGGGCGCTGGTCTATCCCGGCGCGCGCGCCGTCCGCGCCGCCGCCGAGAAGCCGCAGAACAACTGACCCCACCGCCGCCTCCGTCGGGGGCGGCCCGTGCCGAAAGTGACCGCATGCCCACGACGCTGAGAAATCACCCGCCGCGCGACGAGTCGGCCGACGGGCTCGAGAACCGGATCGAGGCCCATGTCCTCAGCAACTACCCCGCGCTCTGGCGCTTCGTGATGTCGATCGCGCCGCTCCGGCGGTTTGCCAACCGGACGATCATCGACCTTGCCGTGCGGCGCGCCCGGTTCCGGCCCTCGCCCTACGGGTCGATGGCGGTGCATGGGGACACGGCCAACGGCATGGCCGATTACACCTCGTGGGAACTGATGATGGACCGCACCTGGTTCAAGCGCCACCTGCCGCCCGGCACGCTGGGCCAGGAGGGCGACAGGCGCGGACCGCTGCCGCCGCTGGAGGCGCTTGAGGCGCTCTTTCGCACCCCGCCGGGCCAGGAGACGCTGTCCGAGAACAGCAGCCTGCTGTTTCCGTCCTTCGCGCAATGGTTCACCGACGGGTTCCTGATGACCGACCCGTCGGATGTGCGAAAGACCCACACCTCGCACCATATCGACTTCAACCCGCTCTACGGGCTGAGCCGGGCCGAAAGCGACGCGATCCGCGCCAAGTCCCAGGAGACGGGTCAGAAGGGGCGGCTGAAGACCGAGACCGACCCCGAGACGGGCGAGGTCTGGGCGCCGCGTTATTTCGGGCCCGACGGCGCGGTGAAGCCCGAATTCAAGGCGCTGCGCCCGCCGCTGCGGCTGAGCGAGTTCCTGAGCCTGGTGGGACCCGAGCGGGCGGCCGAGATCAAGCCCACGATCTTCGCCTTCGCGGGCGAGCGCGCCAATACCTCGCCCTACACCTCGATGATGAACATCCTCTTCCTGCGCGAGCATAACCGTCTGGCCGGGCTGATCGAGGAGGCGAACCCCGACTGGGACGACGAGCGCGTGTTCCAGACCGCGCGGAACGTGAACATCTGCCTGCTGATCAAGATCGTGGTCGAGGAGTACATCAACCACATCTCGCCCTATCACTTCCAGCTGACGGCCGATCCCTCGGCCTGCTGGAACAAGCCCTGGAACAAGCCGAACTGGATCCCGATCGAGTTCAACCTGCTCTATCGCTGGCACAGCCTGACGCCTGCCTGTTTCGACCTCGCCGATACGCCGGTGCCGGGCGAACGGCTGCTGTTCGACAACAGCCATCTGACGAAACTGGGCCTCGGCCCGGCGATGCAGCGCGCCAGCACCCAGCGGGCCTGGAACATGGGGCTTCTGAACACGGCCGAGTTCCTGATCCCGGTCGAACTGGCCTCGGTGGCGCAGGGCCGCGCGCATCGGCTGGCCTCCTACAACGACTACCGCGCGGCGGTGGGCTATGGCCGGGTGCGCCGGTTCGAGCAGATCACCGGCCATCCCGAACGGATCCGCCTGTTGAAAGAGCTCTACGGCGGCGATGTCGACAAGGTCGAGTTCTTCGTCGGGCTCTTCGCCGAGGACGTGGCGCCGCGCGCGGCGGTGCCGCCGCTGATCGGACGGATGGTGGCGCTCGACGCCTTCTCGCAGGCGCTGACCAACCCGCTCTTGTCGGAACATGCCTTCAACCCGCGCACCTTCTCGCAGGTCGGCTGGCGCGAGATCCGGAAGACCACCCGCCTGCAGCAGATCCTCGACCGCAACCTCGGTGGCGATACCGGCCGCTATGCCATCACCATGACCCTTCCGACCCTGATCTGATCCCCGCCGCCTTCCGGAGCCTCGCGCCATGCCCGACACCGCCAGCCCGTCCCAAGACACGCCGACCGGGGACGCCCCGGTCTTCCTGATCGGCCTGACCATGGCGGGCGCGGTGTCGGCGGGGGCCTATTCGGCGGGCGTTCTGGACTATCTGTTCCGCGCCATCGACGCGCATAACGCGCGGGTCCGGGCCGGTCCCGGCGCCGGGGACCCGACCCCGCCGCGCCACAGGGTTGTGGTCAAGGTCATGACCGGCGCCTCGGCCGGGGGCATGTGCGCGGGCCTGACCCTGGCAGGCCTGCTGAAGGGTCATGCGGGCGAGGCCGCGCGGCTGTCCGAGGGGCGCCCGGTCGACTATCCCGCCGCCGACGGGACCACGGCGCAGTGCCGCGCGGCGCTGGAGCCGCTGTTCGACGCCTGGGTCGACCAGATCCGGTTCTGGGACCCCGCGACCGGAACGGGGTTTCTGGCGACGAAGGATCTGGACGATCCCGCGCCGCTTCTGGGCGCGCCCGAGCGTCCCGAAGGCGCGCCGGTGCCGATCCTCTCGGTGCTCGATTCCTCGCATCTCGACGATGCGACGCGGGCCGCGCTGACGGGCGTTCCGCCGCTGGGCGGCAAGCCGCGCTATGACTTCCTGGCCAAGGATCTCGATGTCTTCGTGACCACGACCGGGCTGAACGGCGTGCTCTACCAGATCCGCTTTCCCGGCAGCGAATACCGGATGCAACAGCACGGGCTGTCGCGGCATTTCCGGGTGCATGGCCTTGGCGCGACCGGGCATCCCTCGGCCTGGCTCGACCGCTGGGGCGACCGGGGGATCGCGCTCGACCCCGATCAGACCGATGCCGCGGGGACCGTGCCCTTCGTGTCGGACCCGGGCTCGCGCTGGTATGACATGACCGTGTCGGCGCTGGCCTCGGGGGCCTTTCCGGTGGGGCTCGCGCCCCGGACCATCGCCGCAACACCCCTGCAACTGGGGGCCTGGGACCCCGAGAACCCCTTCACCGAGGGCGGCGCGCTGACCATCGAGGCCGCGCCCGATCACACGGTCCTGCCGCGCCCCTATTTCGGGACCGGCACGGCGCTGACCGGAGCCGCGACCTATCTTGCGGTGGACGGGGGGGTGATCAACAACGAACCCTTCGACATCGCCCGGTTCACGCTGCGCCGGTCCGCGGCGGGGTCCGCGCTGCTGAGCAACGCCCGCGAGGGCAACCGGGCCGACCGCGCCGTCATCATGATCGACCCCTTCCCGCGCGCGCCCGACTATGTCGCGCTGACCCCGGACGAGACCCTGCGGCTTGGCGGCCTGCTGCCCAGCGTGATGCGGCTGTTTCCGACGCTGGTCAGCCAGGCGCGGTTCAAGATCGACGAGCTGCTGCATGCCACCAACAGCGACGTGCATTCGCGCTTCATGATCGCACCGGCGCGCTCGGCAAGCGGGACCAGCCCGGCGGCCCGGGGGGCGGATGCCATCGCCTGCGGTGCGCTGGACGGGTTCAGCGGGTTCTTCGACCGCGGCTTCCGGCTGCACGATTTCGTTCTGGGACAGCGCAACTGCCAGAAGTTCCTCGAAAGCCACTTCCTGCTGGATGCCGACAACCCGATCCTGGCGCTCGATGCCGATCACCCGCACCTGCAGGCGGCCCGCGCGGCGCGGGAGAAGGGCGAGGCGATCCCCGAGGGGCTGCGCATCGTCGATCCATGCGTCAGCCCCGGTGCCGGGCTCGATGCCGAGATCCCGATGCCCGCCTGGCCGCAGGTCGGTCTGGGCGCGCTGCAACGGATGCGGCGCCAGTTTCTCGTGCGCCTGACCCGGATCGGCGGGCATCTCTTCGACAGCCGCGCGATGGGCGGCATCGGGCAATGGGCGCTGAAGCGCCTGTGGCAGGGGTTGTGGCCGGTCTATCCGAAGGGCCTCAAGGGCGATGTCGGGGACGCGGCCGCCCGCGCGGTGCTGAAGGCCTTCCTGCTGCGCCGCCAGCTTGAGACCTCGGAGGATTTTCCGACCGGGGTGCGCCTGGCCTTGACCGCGCTGATCGACGCCCATGGCGAGGCGCTGGACGCCCGCGATCTGCGCGAGCGGCTGACCGAGGCGCGCGAGGCGGGGCTTTATCCCGCGACGCTCGAAATCCCGCAGGAGGCCGAGATCGAACGCGGGCTGCTCTGGATGCAGGGCGCCGGTCTGGCGCGGCAACCGCTGCGCAACATCTTCGGGCCGCCGCGCTATGCGTTTTCCCCGGGCAATGGCGGCTGAGGGCGGATCGGCGGGCGGATCGGCGGGCGCGCGGGCCGGGACGGCGCCGGGCTGGCCGGTCCGGATCTTCCCCATGGGGAAGGTTGCGGGCAAGACGGCCCGGCCCCGTATCGTCCGGATTAACGGGGCGTCCGTTGCCGGAGACGCCCGAAACCGGCGCCGCGCGGCAGGCGGGTCGCGACGAAGTGATCGCAGCGCGCTTGCCGCATCCCGGCCCGGCTGGCTAGGTGCGGCCACGATGAGACCGCTGCTGACAGTCCTGAGGGTGCTTTGCCTCGCGCTCCTGTTGCCCGCCGCCATGCTGGCGCAGGCGGGTCATGGGCCAACGGGTGATGCGGCGGCGCGGGACGACGGCTGCGCGGGCGCGGCGGTCATGGCGATGCCCGGGACGGGGGAGGCGATGCCGGTCGCCGAAGCGGCCTTCGGGGACGAAGGGTCGTCGGGGCATGGCGCCTCGGCTCCCTGCCACTTCTGCGGAGCGCACGCCTGTGTCTGGATCGCGGCGCCCGAGACCTGCCTGGCGCGCCCGCTGGTGCTGGCCCCGGCGGATCATGCGGCTGCGCGGGGCGTCAGGCCGCCGAGCACCCGTGCCGAAAGCCTGCACCGACCGCCCCGACGCCAGTCCTGAACAGCCTGTATCCGCCGCAAGCCCGGCCCGGCATGACCGGAGGGCTGCGGACCTTCCTCATCCGCGCCTCGCGCGAGGCGCTTTCGTTCAGGACAGGATCATGAAATCCCTTCTCGTCGCAACCGCTCTTGCGCTTGCTTCCACCATGGCCGTCGCGGACGGCAACGTGTCTGGTCACGGCCATGGCGGGACCTCCATCGGCCAGCCCGGCAGTGCCGCCGAGGCCGACCGCAGCGTCACGATCCGCATGGTCGAGACCGCCGACGGCATGGGCTTCGAGCCCGCCGCGCTTGACGTCAAACAGGGCGAAACGATCCGCTTCAAGGTCGAGAACACCGGCCGCATGGATCACGAGATCGTCCTCGGCACCGTCGAGGGCAACCGCGCGCATATGCGGAAGATGGCCGAGATGGGTCCGATGCGGCACCGGGACCCGAACGCCCTGCAGCTTGCGCCGGGCAAAGCGGGCGAGCTGGTCTGGACCTTTTCCGAACCGGGCAGCGTGCAGGTCGCCTGCCTCCTCATGGGCCATATGGAGGCCGGGATGCACGGCACCATCACCGTCAACTGAAGATCGTCACCCCGCGCACGGGGCGACCGGCCCCGTGCCAAGGATCAGGAGCACTGACATGACCAATGCAAGACCCACCCGCCGCACCGTCCTGTTCGGGGGCGCGGCCCTCGGGATCGCCGCCGCGCTGCCGCTGGCCGCGCGCGCGGCCAACCCGGCCAACCCGGCCAACCCGAAGATGCATGTGCTGAAAGACCCCAATTGCGGATGCTGCACCGCCTGGATCGATATCCTCAGGGCCGAGGGGTTCGAGGTGACCGTCGAGGCGTCGATGGGCACCGCGCTCGCCCGCTTCAAGACCCGCAACGGGATTCCGCGCAACATGATCTCGTGCCATACCGGCACCATCGAGGGCTACATGATCGAGGGCCATGTGCCCGTGGCCGACATCCGCCGCCTGCTGGACGAGCGGCCCGAGGCCGTGGGTCTGGCGGTGCCCGGCATGCCGATGGGATCGCCCGGGATGGGACCGGAAAGCCGCCGCGACGCCTATGACGTCCACCTGATCCGGCGCGACGGATCGACCGGGATCTTCGCCCGCTACGACGCGGCGTGACGCGCCCGCGATCCTGAAAGAACGGCGCCGGGCGGCCCAGTGTCGCCCGGCCCCCTCCCCGCCCTGCGGTCCGCGCGCAGGGGAGATCCCGCGCCGGGCCGAGACCGGCCGCCGGCCGCCGGAGCGCCGGAAGGCGACATCCCCCCAAGGACAGACAAAGGTCCCCGACGGAAGATCGCTTCCGGAGATTGACGTTACGTAAGGACTCTGCCTTGAAGGGAATCGGCCCCCGTGAGAGGCTTCTGGAATAGGTCCGGGAATTTTCAGCACTCACTCGACGGGGGAATATTTCATGTCAGGAGACCGGTTCATCGTCTCGCGCCTGCCGACCGCGACCCTTCTTGCCGCCTTTGCCTGCAGCCTCTGGGCCGGCCCCGGCCGGGCGCAGGACATTGCCGAACCGCCGCCCCGCGCGGCCATGCTGCGCCCGGAGGCGGAGGGGGCCGGGGCCCGCGCGGCGCTGGAAAGCGCCGCCCCCTCCGATGCCGGGGATCGCTGCGCCGGGGCCGATGTCTGCTACGATCTGGCGCTGCGCTATGTCGACGGGCGGCTGCGCAACCCGGCCTTCGCCGAAACCGACCCGCGCGGCCATGACAGCGTGCGGCTGCGCGCCTATGCCGGGCTGGTGCTGGACGAGACCGGCGCCCCGGTCGCCCAGCGGAACGCCTATGTCGCGCCGGTGGTCGAGATCGCGCCGGGCGACACCTTCCGGCTGACCTTCGAGAACGCGCTGCCGCGCCCGCAGGACATGGAGCTGCCCGGCGAGGACGCGAACGGCAACCCGCTGCGCTGTACCGGCGCGCCCGAGGATCACAACGAGCCCAGCTGCGCCAATTTCAACCTGACCAACATGCATACCCACGGGCTTTGGGTCAGCCCGCAAGGCAACAGCGACAACGTGTTGCTGACCGTCAATCCCGGCATCCGGTTCACCTATGAATACAACATCCCCAACGACCATCCGGCCGGCACCTTCTGGTATCACGCGCACCGGCACGGCTCGACCGCGCCGCAGGTGTCGAGCGGCATGGCGGGTATCCTGCTGATCCGCGGCGACCGCCAGCCCCGGCTGGGGGCCACGGGTTGGGCCGCGCCGGGCGATCTGGACGTGATCCTGCCCCGTCCCGAAGGCCTGGCCGGTGCCTATGACGGAACGGCCGGGGTCCGCTTCCCCGAACGCACCTTCCTGTTCCAGCAGATCGCCTATGCCTGCCGCTGGACCCGCGCCGAGGTCGATGCGCTGGCCGCCGGGGGCACGCCCGCCGCCGATCTGCCGGCGGTGGGCGCGATCAAGGCCGATGCGGATGGCTGGTTCTGCGACGAGGGCGACGTCGGCATGGTCGAACCCGGCCCCGGCAACGCCTTCGATCAGGTCGGTTTCGGCAGCTGGCCGCGCTCGGGCCGCCACACCGCGATCAATGGCGAGATCCAGAAACAGCAGCAGGGCGCCGTGGCCGGACGGGTCGAACGCTGGCGGCTGATCCATGGCGGCGTACGCGAGACCATCGGGCTCGAGATCCGCAAGGTCGAGGGCGGCACCGCCGAGGACCTGCGGGCACGGCTGGCCGAGGGCACCGGGGGCAAGAGCCGGGACGCCATGGCCGGGACCGTCGCGCAGGTCTGTTCCGGCGCGCCGCTGGATCTGGTGCGGGTGGCGACCGACGGTCTGACCCGGCCGGATATCCGGACCGGCCCCGAGCTTTTGCTGCAGCCCGCCTATCGCGAGGACGTTCTGGTCAGCTTTCCCTCGGCGGGCACCTATTGCATCGTCGACGCGGCCACGGCGCCCGGGTCCGACATCAACCTCAACGACAACGGCACCGCGCTTCTGGGCTTTCTGGACGTGGCACCCGCCGATGCGCCTCTGGCGGGCGATGGCGGGGTGGATCAGGTGATGGCGATGCTGCAACGGTCGGTCGAGGCCCGGATCGAGGACCCGGCGGCGCGCGAGGCGATCCTTGCGGAGCTGGCCGAGGGCCGGCTTGACGCCTTCGTCAAGCATCGCGACATCGCCGATCAAGAGGTGTCGGGG
This sequence comes from Rhodovulum sp. BSW8, assembly GCF_003314725.1. NCBI lineage: Bacteria > Pseudomonadati > Pseudomonadota > Alphaproteobacteria > Rhodobacterales > Paracoccaceae > Rhodovulum > Rhodovulum sp. BSW8. Next base: position 203,613 of record NZ_QNVX01000011.1, on the reverse strand, counting down.
CAGCAGACCGTGGGCTTTACCATCCAGGGACCGCCCTTCGCCTTCATGATCGGCCGGATCGCGCCCACCCATGTCGACAACGGCGCGCCCTTCGCGCTGGTCGGGGCCGCGTCCTACGAAGCCACGCGGTTCGACCGCATCCTGCCCCTGGGGGGCGTCGAGGAATGGACGCTGACCTCGTTCGGGGGCGGCGGGCATCCGTTCCACATCCATGTCAATCCGTTCCAGATCGCCGAGGTGCTGAAATACCAGCCCGATGCCGGTTGCGCGACAGGGGCAGCGGGCGCGCGGCATTGCGAGATCGACCCGAACGATCCGGCCACCTATGTCGATGTCAGCGGGCCGGACAGCGACGAGCCGCAATATGCGGGGCTCAAGGGCGCGTGGAAGGACACGCTGTTCATCCTGCCCGGCCATCTGGTGAAACTGCGCACCCGCTACGAGCGGTATATCGGCGATTTCGTCCTGCACTGTCACATTCTCGACCACGAGGACGAGGGCATGATGCAGAACGTCCGGATCGCCATTCCCGACGGCAGGGGCGGCTTCGACCGCCCGATGACGGAACACGCGATGCACTGACGCACGACGGCGCGCGGCGGGCCATGAGCGGCCATCGCCTCGAAGCCTGTGGCCGGACGGGCGCGCACCCCTGCGGCCGAAATTCGGGCACGGATCCACGTCCGGGGCCTTGCCTTGGCCCGCGAGCATGAGAAGGAGGGAGGCTCGCTTTGCAGGATGGAAGGCAGGACGATGGAACAGACCCGGCTCCACCGAGGACGGCTGATCGACCACATTCAGCTTGTGGTCCGGGATCTCGCGGCAAGCGAGGGCTTCTACAGGGCGGTCATGGCCGTGCTGGAGATCCCGGTGATGGGCACCGACCAAGGGAATTTCCTGGCCGACGAGCGTGTCGTGTCCGCGGCCGACAGTCCGACAGCCGCGGGCGCCCTGACCGGGCGGCATCACCTGGCCTTTCAGGCGAAGGATCGCGCGGCGGTCGATGCGTTTTTCGGCGCGGCACTGGCCCATGGCGGCCGCGACAACGGCGCGCCGGGCCTGCGGGCCTATCACCCGGAACATTATGCCGCTTTCGTGCTGGCCCCCGATGGCAACAACATCGAAGCCGTCTATCAGGGCGAGGCGAAACGCAGCGCGCGGTCGGTCACGATCGAGGTCCAGGCGCGTCGGCCCCGGCGAGCCCCCAGCCTGATGCCCGCGCCGGGCTCTGGGCGGACGGCCCCGGTCCTCCCGATGGCCCGCCCCTTCGGCGGCCCGGCGCCCGGGGCGCGCGGCGATCCGGTCGGATGGCGGGCAGCAACCCCGTCTCCAACGCGACCCAGACCAGCTGGGCATCGGTTTCGAGGCCGAGGATGCTCTTGATCTGGTAGTGGCTGTTGCGCACCGTCTTCGGGCTGATGGACAGCTTCCGGCGATGCGCCCGGCCGACCAGCCCCGCGCCAGCAGGCACAGGATCTCGGTCTGGCGCGGGCTGAGATCGGTGAGGCCGGTGCCGATGCCCGAGATGCGGTCGCGGGCGATGGCCTCGATCACATCGGGCGAAATCACCGTCTGCCCGCGCAAGGCGCCGAAGATCGCCTGGACCAACAGCCCGGGATCGCTGCTTTTGGTGATGTGGTTTTGGTGATGTGGTTTTGGTGATGTAACCGGTCGCGCCCGCCTGGACGGCCTTGAGCGCGAAGGCCGCGCTGAGATGCATGGCGAAGACCACGATCCGCGCGCTGTCATCGTGCTGGCGGATATGGATCGCCTCGATCCCGCTGGCGCCGGGCAGGGTCACGTCCATCACCACGACATCGGGGCGCAAGGCGCGGAAACGGGCACAGGCGGTGCGCGCGTCCTCGGCCGCTCCGGCGCCCGTCAGGCCCGATTGCAGGTCGATCAGGCGGCGGTAGCCCTCGCGCAGGACCGGGGGGGCGTCGGGGATGATGACGCCGTAAGACTTCATGCCGCAGAGCGCCCCCGCGCCATCGGCACGCGCACGCGGATGCGCCCCCCGCGGGCACCCTCTTCCAGCCGGAGCCTGCCGCCCATCGCCCCGGTGCGTTCCGCCATGCCGATCAGGCCATGGCCGGGCGCGCCCGTCGATATGCCCGCCGCAGCCGTCCTCGACGGTCAGGACGATATCGCGCCCCTCGGCATGCAGGGCGAGATCGACCCGGGAGGGCATGCCGTGGCGCATGGCATTGGTGACGCATTCCTGCACGATCCGGAAGAGATCGAGCGCCACGGCGCCGCTCAGGCCGTCCTCGTCCAGCGTGCTGTCCAGCCGCGGCCGCGCGCGCCGCCGGGCAGACGCGGCTTGGCGCCCCGCCCGCACCTGCCCGCAAGCGTCATGTCCGGCCTGACCAGAGACCGCGATGCCACTCGTGAGCGGTGCACACGCCCCCTTGAAGCCCGCAGATTAACGCTGACGTCGGCCGGGCAAAGGAGAGCGACGGCTGCGGCTGCCGGACGAGTCGCGGTCCGGAGGGCGGTTTTCCGGATCCCCACGGCGCCGCCCCGGGTCGAGACCCGGCGCGGCCAGCGGTCCCGGCCGGGCCATGGCGCGGTTCCGGGCATCGGCCATCCGCCCAGAGGCTTCGGGCCGCAGCGCGGTTTCTTGGATTTCGCAAACCGGTGCGCCCAGGGGAGCGGGATCGGACCCCGGCACCTCGGGGGGCGCGAGAACGGTTTTCGACCCGGCCATCGCCTCTTCCCGGAGACCGCCGCCCCGGGCATCGGGCCGGAAAACCTCGGGACTGCCTTCCCCTTTTCCCGCGCGGGCAGAACCGGCTTAGGAGCGGGCATTCGCCTTTGACCTGGACCGCCCGAGCGAGTTTCAGGCAGACGCGGGGCGCCGCGGACCCGTCGGGCCGGACGCGCCCGAGCCGCTAAAGGCCGAGGATCCGCGTCAGCGCGCCCGACACCCGGTCCACCAGGGCTTCGGTCATGTTGTAGCCCGAGGGCAGGTTCACGCCGTTGCGGGCCATCAGATCGCCGCGGGGACGGTCCGGCAGGAACCGCGCGCATTCCGTGCGGCCGCGATAGGCCTGCAGCGTCGTCAGCCGCGAAAAGAACGGGCGGCTGTCGATGGCCTGCTCGGACAGGGCCGCCTGTATCGCGAACTTGTCGGGACCCTCCGGGTTCCGGGGCACGACCGTCACCATCCAGTAGGAATTGCGCACCGATTGCGGTTCGGCATTGAGCGCGATCCCCTCGAGACCGGCCAGCCGTTCGGCATACCACTGAAAGATCTGCCGCTTCTGCGCGATCAGATCGTCCAGCCGCTCCATCTGGGCGAGGCCAAGCGCGGCCTGAACCCCGCTCATCTTGTATTTGAACGCGACCTCGTCGTTCTGGAAGAACCGGTCCCCCGGCGGGCGGCCATGGTCGCGCAGTTTCTGGATGCGGGCGAACAGCGCGGCATCGTCGGTCACGATCATGCCGCCCTCGCCGGTGGTGATGGTTTTCGAGCCATGGAACGAGAACACCGCCATGTCGCCGAAGGCACCCGCCGCCCGGCCCTGAAAGGTCGAGCCCAGCGCCTCGGCCGCGTCCTCGATCAGCACCAGATCGTGGCGGTCGGCGATATCGCGCAGCCGCGTCCAGTCGCACATCGACCCGTACAGATCGACCCCGATGATCGCCCGGGTGCGCGGCGTGATCGCGGCCTCGACGGCGGCAGGGTCGAGGCACCAGGTGTCGGGCAGGATGTCCACGAAGACCGGCGTCGCGCCGACATAGCTGACCGGCGCCATCGAGGCGATCCAGGTCACGTCGGGGCCGATCACCTCGTCGCCCGGCCCGATCCCGGCCGCGGCCAGAGCCAGATGCAGCCCCGAGGTCGCGTGCGGCAGGCTGGCGGCATGAGCGACGCCGACATGGCCGGCCATCATCGCCTCGAACCGCGCATTGTAGGCGTAATGCCCGGGCCCCCAGGCATTCAGCGCCGCCTCTCGCGCCAGATCGCCTTCGCGCGCGGTGATCGAGGGGGCAGCGACAGGGATGCGGGGCAGGTCTTCGGTCGTCATGGGACTGTCCTCGTGGCGGCACAGCATATGAGAGCCGCGCGCCCCACCTATCCGAAAGCGCGACCTGTCACAACGGGAGGATGGCGCCCAGGCGGAAGAGCGGACAAGGCGAGCGACCCCGGCGCCCGGACGGCGCGCGGGCGCGGCAGATGCCGATCCGGACCCGGCCGGGACCAGACCGGATCGGATCGGATCGGACAGGGGATCAGAACCGATAGAGATCGCACCCGAACGAGGGGTCGCCGCGCAGCGCACGGATCATCGTCTGGACCCGGCTCCGACGTCCGCTGCAGACCCTGAGCGCCGTGACCTCTGCGTCAACGGCATCGCCGCGGAACCGCGCGACCCAGTCCTCGGTCTCGGCATTGCGCTGGATCGCGTAGCGTGAATCGGGTGCTGCGTCGTAGCTGACCCCCAAGGCCGCCGCGGCCCACTCGAGATAGGGGGTCGGGTCCTCAAGCAGCGTCTCATAGACGAACGCCCTCGGCGCCAGCCCGGTGATCGTTTCATAGGCATTCCAGAAAGCATCGCTGCGTTCGACAAAGTGGATGGCCCGCGCGATCTCGGCCCGGTCGAACACGCTAAGCCGGTCGTTACCGCGCAGTTCGCTCGACCAGCGGCCGGTCTGCCGCGCCTTGACCAGCGAGATCGCCTGGCGCAGCCGGTCCTGCCGGGAGAGCCGCGCGATGTGAAGCTCGTGCGTCCGGGCGCAGAGCGTCAGGAAATCGGCCCCGTAGGTTTCGCCGAACCACAGAAGGTGCCGCGGAAAGACCTTGAGCGCGAAGCGTCCGTTGGCGCCGCTGGCCGCTGCGACGACCGCCGCGACATATCCTTCCGCATCGGTGCGGCGGGGATCGACGCCCAGAAGCTTCGGCTCGAGCCATTCCGAGGACTGCCCCATCACGCCGGTCGCATCGGTCAACTGCCCGAGCCAGCTCGACCCGCTGCGGCCCTCGGCCAGAAGGACAATGCCGGTCTGGCGAGCGGAATCGGCAGAAGCGCCGGAGGGTGTGGACATCGCGGGGTCACTTTTCGACAGGCCGCCTGGCGCGGCGCGGGGGCTTCGGAATTGCGCGCCACGCCTTGATAGGATACGGCGAGGGCCGAGGCAATGAACGGCGACGGGGGCGCGGCAGCGGCATGCAGGCAGTCATTCTGGCCGGCGGATTCGGGACACGGATCTCGGAGGAAAGCCATCTGCGGCCGAAACCCATGATCGAGATCGGCGGCCGCCCGATCCTGTGGCACATCCTCAAGATCTACGCCGCCCATGGCATCACCGATTTCGTGATCTGCTGCGGCTATCGCGGCTACATGATCAAGGAATATTTCGCCAATCTCGTGCTGCATTCCTCGGATATGACCGTCGATACCCGCACCGGCGAGATCACCTATCACAACTCGGTCGCCGAACCCTGGCGGGTGACCCTTGTCGATACCGGCGCCGACTCGATGACCGGCGGGCGGCTCAGGCGGGTCCGCCCCTATCTGGGCGAGCAGTTCTGCATGACCTATGGCGACGGGCTGGCCGATATCGACATCCGCGCCGAGATCGAGTTTCACATCCGCCACGGGCGCGAGGCGACGGTCGCCGCGGCGATCCCCCCGGGACGTTATGGCGCGCTCGAGATGACCGCCGAGGCCGAGGTCCGGCGCTTTACCGAGAAACCGCCGGGCGACGAGGGCCGGATCAACGGGGGTTTCTTCGTGCTGAACCGGAGCGTGCTTGACCGGATCGAGGGCGACCCGACCCCGTTCGAGGGAGCGCCGCTGGAAGGGCTTGCCCGCGACGGCCAGTTGATGGCCTGGCGCCATCCCGGCTTCTGGCACGCGATGGACACGCTGCGCGACCGCAACTACCTGGAAAGCCTCTGGGCCTCGGGTACCGCGCCCTGGAAGATCTGGGCGTGAGCTTCTGGGCCGGCAAACGGGTGCTGCTGACCGGGCATACCGGGTTCAAGGGCGCCTGGGCGGGCCGCTGGCTGGCGCGCCGCGGGGCCGAGGTCACCGGGATCTCGCTGCCGCCCGAACCGGGCCCTGCGCTTTACGACAGTCTCGGGCAGGACCACCTTGCGGCCTCGCATATGGCGGATCTGCGCGATGCCGGGCGGACCGCGGAACTGGTGCGCGCGGCGCGGCCCGAGATCGTGCTGCATCTGGCCGCGCAGCCGCTGGTGCGGCGGTCCTATGCCGACCCGGTGCTGACCTTCGGCAGCAACGTGATGGGCACGGTGCATCTGCTGGACGCGCTGCGCCGCGAGGCCGCCCTGCGGGCCGTGCTGGTGGTCACATCGGACAAGGTCTACGAGAACGACACGTCCGGCCGCGCCTTTGCCGAGACCGACCGGCTGGGCGGCCATGACCCCTATTCCGCCTCGAAGGCCGCAACCGAGATCGCGGTCGCCTCGTTCCGCCGCGCCTTCTTCGCCGAGGCCGGTGTTCCGCTGGCGACCGCGCGGGGCGGCAACGTGATCGGCGGCGGCGATTTCTCGGCCGACCGGCTGGTGCCCGACATCGTGCGCGCGCTGATGGCCGATACCCCGCCCGAGATCCGCAATCCCGGCGCCACCCGGCCCTGGCAGCATGTGCTGGACTGTCTGGACGGGTATCTGACCTTCGTGCAGGCGCTGGCCGAGGGCCGCGCCCTGCCCGAGGCGCTGAATTTCGGTCCCGCCCCCGGCACGCCTGCCGTGACCGTCGCGGAGCTTGCCGAGGGGCTTTATGCGGCACTCGGGCGCCCCCCCACGCTTGGCACCCCGGCCGAACGCGGCCCGCACGAGATGGCGCATCTTGCCATCGATGCCGGGCTTGCCGCACGCACGCTGGGCTGGCGGCCCCGGCTGTCGGGCGCCGAGACGCTCGACCTTACCGCCCGCTGGTATGCGGGCTTTCTGGCGGGCGAGGATGCGGCCCGCCTGACCGACCAGCAGATCGACCAGTATCAGGACAGGACGCCGTGACCCGCCATTGCCGCTTTTGCCAGGCCCCGCTGGAGCAGACCCTCGTCGATCTGGGCGAGACGCCGCTGGCCAACAGCTTCCTGCCCGACAGCCCCGAGGCCATCGCCGCGGAACGCCGCTTTCCGCTGCATGTGATGGTCTGCACGACCTGCTGGCTGGCCCAGACGACCGAGACGGTGCCGGCCGATGCGATCTTCGCCCATGACTATGCCTATCTCTCGTCCTATTCGGCCGGCTGGGTCGCCCATGCCCGCCGCTATGCCGAGGCGATGGCCGACCGCTTCGGCCTGGGGGCCGGGTCGCGCGTGGTCGAGATCGCCTCGAATGACGGCTACCTGCTGCAGCACTTCGTCGCCATGGGCGTGCCGGTGCTGGGGGTCGAGCCCGCGGGCCATGCCGCCGAGGTGGCCGAAAGCATCGGCGTGCCGACCCGGGTCATGTTCTTCGACGAAACGTCTGCAACGGCACTGCGCGACGAGGGCTTTGCCGCCGATCTGATGGCGGCCAACAACGTGCTGGCCCATGTGCCCGACATCCGCAGCTTTGCCGCCGGGTTCCGGGTGCTGCTGAAGCCCGAGGGCGTCGCGACCTTCGAATTTCCGCATCTGGCCCGGCTGATCGACCAGGTCCAGTTCGACACGATCTATCACGAACATTATTCCTATCTGTCCCTGACCTTCGTCGAGCGGCTGATGCGCGAGGTCGGGCTTTCGGTCTTCGATATCGAGCGGCTGACGACCCATGGCGGCTCGCTTCGGGTGTTCGTGGGCCATCCGGGCGCCCATGCCGAGACCGAGGCGGTCGCGGCCCTGAGGGCCGAAGAGGCCGCCCTTCAGCTTGACCGGCCCGAGGGCTATGCGGGCCTTGCCGCCAGGGTCGCGCGGGTCGTCGCCGATTTCCGCGCCTTCGTCGCCAGCGCCCGGGCCGAGGGCAAGACGGTCGCGGGCTATGGCGCGGCGGCCAAGGGCAACACCTTCCTGAACGTGGCGGGGATCGGTCCCGACGACATCGCCTTCGTCGTCGACCGCAACCCGCAAAAGCAGGACCGCCTGCTGCCGGGCAGCCACATCCCGGTCCTGGCGCCCGAGGAAATCGCGCGGCAGAGGCCCGATTACCTCGTCATCCTGCCCTGGAACATCGCCGAGGAAGTGATGGACCAGCAGGCCGCGATCCGCGACTGGGGCGGGCGCTTCGTGACCGCGGTGCCGGAGCTGATCGTCCGGTGAGGCTGACCGAGGGCGATCTTCCCGGCCTTTATCTGGTCGAAAGCCCGGTTCATGCCGATGCGCGCGGCAGCTTCGCGCGCGCCTGGTGCCGCGACACGTTCCGCGCGGCGGGGATCGACTTCGATCCGGTGCAGGCGAACCTGTCGACCAACACCGCGCGGCACACCCTGCGCGGGCTGCATTATCAGGACCCGCCTTATGCCGAGGCCAAGCTGGTGCGCTGCGTGGCCGGGCGGATCTGGGATGTCGCGGTCGATTTGCGCCCCGGCCCCGGCTACGGCCGCTGGCAGGCGGTCGAGCTGTCGGCCGAGCGCGCCAACGCGCTGTTCCTGCCCGAAGGTCTGGCGCACGGCTTTCTGACGCTGACACCGGGCGCGGTCGTTCTGTACCACATGGGCGCGGCCCATGTGCCCGGGCAGGCCCGGGGCATCCGCTGGGACGACCCGGATCTGGCCATCGCCTGGCCCGCGCCCCCCGAGGTGATGTCCGAGGCCGACAGGGCCTGGCCGGGTCTGGCAGAACGGACCTGACGCAAGGCCGCTCGCCTGCCGTTTTCGCCCGTGCTATGGCGTCCCGAACCGCACAGAAACACCCGTCCGGGGGGCACATGATCCTCGTCATCTCGCTTGACCGCTCGCACGCGCGGAGGCAGGCCGTCACCGCCGCCATGGATGCCCTCGGGCTGGCCTTCCGCTTCGTCGACGCGGTCGATGCGCGCCGCGATGCCCTGACGCCGGTCGCGCCGGCGGCCCGGATCCGCGCCGCGATGGAGCGCGACATGAGCGACGGGGAAAAGGCCTGCGCGCTCAGCCACCGCAAGGCCTATGAGACGTTTCTGGCCGGCGAGGACAGCCATGCGGTGATCCTGGAGGACGATGCGATCCCCTCGCCCGCCTTCGCCGCGTTCCTGGGCGCGGGCGGGCACCTTAGGCATCCGATGATCCTGTATTACCATTCGGGCGCCCGCGTCCTGCGCAAGCCGGGCGTGCCCGCGCTTGGGGACCATCTGCTGTTCCGGCTGGCGCTGCCCGCGAACGGGGCGGTGGCCTACAGTCTGGACCGCGCCTCGGCCGAGGCGCTTCTGGCGGCACAGACGCCGGTGGTGCGCAAGGCCGACTGGCCGATGGACATCGCGACGCTGGGGGCCCTGGTCGTCGTGCCGCAGCTGGTCGGCCATCCCGACCGGATCGCGGACCCGGGCCAGTCGCTGCTGGCGGCGGGGCGGACGAACAGGCGGGGCCTGCGGCTGGGCCGGTATCTGCGGGCGGAGTATTACCGGCGCAAGCTGCTGAAGCTGACGACGCGGCGGGTCAGCTAGCGGCCCCGCGTCAGGGCTTGGGGCGGTCGTCCCAGTCCTCGTTCAGGATCCGCCGGGCGTCGCCCTCGGGGTCCTCGAACTGATGCGCGCGCAGCGCCCAGAAGAAGGCGCCAAGCCCCAGACCTCCGAGGAACAGCGAAATCGGGATGAGGTAGGCGATGATCTGCATGGGGGCCCCTACCTCACCCTCAGCGCGTTCAGCGACACGGTGATCGACGAGGCCGACATCGCCAGCGCGGCCGCCAGCGGCGTCGCCAGCCCGACCAGCGCGATCGGCACCGCGATCAGGTTGTAAAGCGCCGAGATCGCAAAGTTTTCGCGGATGCGCCGGGTGGCCTTGCGCGCCGTCGTCACGGCCCCCGACAGCGTCGACAGGTCCTTGCCCAGCAGCACGATATCAGACGCCACCCGCGCCGCGTCCAGCGCGCTGGCGGGCGAGATCGAGACATGCGCCGCGGCCAGCGCGGCGGTGTCGTTGAGCCCGTCGCCCACCATCAGCACGCGCCGTCCGTCGCGGCCGAGCGCCTGCACGGTTGCGGCCTTGTCCTCGGGCAGCGCCTCGGCCTGCCAGTCGGCGATCCCGAGCCGGGCGGCCAGATCCGCCACCGGACCGGGCGCGTCGCCCGACACCAGCCGCACCGACAGCCCCAGCGCCACGAGCCCCGCCACGGCCGCTTCGGCGCCCGGGCGCAGCCGGTCGGCAAAGGTGAAGCCCACCGGCGCCCGCGCGCCGACCTGCAGCCAGGAGGCGGTTTCGGCCCCGGACTGCGCCCCGACCCAGGCGGCCCGGCCAAAACGCACGCGCTCGCCGCCGAAGGCGCCCTCGATCCCGTAGCCCGGCACCTCGCGGATGTCGCTCACCCGGGCCGGATGCAGCCCGGCCTTGCGCCCCGCCTCGGCCAGCGCGCGCGCCAGCGGATGGGCCGACCCCTCGGCCAGCGCCAGCGCGATTTCCAGATCGCGGCGCGGATGATCGCCCAGATTGGTCGGCTCGGGCGCGCCGAGCGTCAGCGTGCCGGTCTTGTCGAAGACGACGGCATCGACCTCGGCCAGACGTTCGAGCGCGGTGCCGTCCTTGATCAAAAGCCCGCGCCGGAAAAGCCGCCCTGACGCGGCGGTGGTGACGGCGGGCACGGCCAGCCCCAGCGCACAGGGGCAAGTGATGATCAGCACGGCGACCGCGATGTTCAGCGCCAGCCGGATATCGCCGCCGGAAATCCAGAGCCAGGCCAGGAACGCCGCCAGCGCCAGCAGATGCACGCCGGGCGCGTAGATGCGCGCGGCCCGGTCGGCGAGCGAGGTATAGCGGTTCTTCGAGCTTTCGGCGATGGCGACCAGATCGGCCATGCGATGCAGCGAGCTGTCCTGCCCGGCCGCGGTCACGGTCATGGCCAGCGGCCCGGTCAGGTTCACCTCGCCCGCGCTCAGCGCCATGCCCGGTCCGGCAAAGGCGGGCAGGCTCTCGCCGGTCAGCAGCGAGCGGTCGATTTCCGACTGGCCCTCGGCCACGATCCCGTCGACCGGCACCCGGGCGCCGGGGCGCACCAGCACCACGTCGCCGACCGCGATCTCGGCAATCGGCACCGTCTCTTCGCCCGCGGCGGTCCGGCGCTGCGCGCGCGGCACCTCGAGCGCGGCCAGTTCCTCGGCGGCCGAGCGCGCCACGGCGCGGGTGCGGTGGTCGAGATAGCGGCCCGCCAGCAGGAAGAAGGTCAGCGACAGCGCCGCGTCGAAATAGGCATGCGGCCCGTGCCGGGCGGTTTCATAGAGCGACATGCCCGCGGCCAGCGCGATGGCCAGCGAAATCGGCACGTCCATGTTGAGCCGCCCGTGCCGCAAGACCGCAAAGGCGTTCCGGAAGAAAGGCTGGGCGGCGAAGACGATGGTTGGCAGCGCGATCATCGCCGAGACCCAGTGAAAGAGGTCGCGCGTGGCATCCGCCGCGCCCGACCACACCGCCACCGACAGGAGCATCACGTTCATCATCGCAAAGCCCGAGACGGCGATCCGCATCAGGATATCGCGCCCCGCCTTGTCGGTCGCGGTGGCCGCGATCACCCCGGGGTCGAGTTCATGCGCCTCGTAGCCGATGGCCTCGAGCACCCCGACCAGCCGGTCGGCGGTGACGGCGGGTTCGGCCTCGACGGCGACGCGCTTCAGCGTCAGGTTGACCCGGGCGTTGCGCACCCCCTCGGTCCCGTTCAGCGCCCGTTCGACCGCCGAAATGCAGGCCGCGCAATGGATCGTCGGCAGGGACAGGAACAGCCGCGCGTCCTTGGGGGCCTCGGCATCGGCCAGCGCCTCGGCCGAGGGCGCGACGGCGCAGGCCGGGCAGGCCGCCGGACGCATCTGCATCTCGGCGCCCATGGGTCAGCCGTCCACGTGAAGTTGCAGCCGCTGCCGGAACGGCGTGCCGTCCTCGGCCGCGGCCGTCACGCGGATCGTCCAGAAGCCCGGCCCCAGATCGAGCGGCGACGAGAAGGTGCCGTTGTAATACAGCATCGCCGGTCTCTTGTCGTCGCGCACGCTGGTCGCGCGGCCGACCAGAACGTCGAGATCGCGCACCGCGACCGGCTGTCCGTCCGCCCCCTCGAAACGCAGCGCCAGCACCCGTTCGGCCTCGTCATAGTCGAGGCTGGTGGTCCAGCCCAGCGCCTGCTGTTCGTGCAGATTGGCGTTGAACTCCTGGCTGGCGACATAGGAATTGGCGACTTCGAGACCCGGGAAGGTGTGCACCGCCTGATAGGCCAGCGTCAGGTTGACGCCCACCACCACGGCAAAGGCGGACACAGTGAAGATCAGCACCTTCCGGCCCGTCAGTTCCCTGCCCATCACTTCATCCCCTTTCCGTTGAAGACCGTGTCGTCATAGGTCCGCTCTGCGGCCGCGGCGTCTTCGAGCCAGATCCGCACATCGGTCGTCGTCGCATTGGCCGGCGCGCTGCCCGCGGGCGCCACGATATAGACCCGCTTGAGCAGCGTTGCATCGGGCGGCACCGTGAAGGTCCCGTCGTCCGAGCCCTCGACCGAAATGGCATAGGCCTCGTCCGGGGTCACGGTCAGGCGGAACGCCCGTTCGTCGCCATGCATGTTGCGCACCCGCACGTCATAGGTGTTGCGGATCGAGCCGTCCGACATGGTGACGAAGATCGGGTTGCGGACCGGCGCCACCGTCATGTCGATGTCGGACCGCACGAACAGCGCCACCAGAAGGCCGATGCCGACGGCCGACCAGAGCGCCGTGTAGAGGATGGTGCGGACCCGGAAGACATGCTTCCAGATCGATTTCGGCCGGTTGCCGGCGCGTTCCCGCGCCTCGTCCGACAGCGCCATGTAGTCGACCAGACCGCGCGGCTTGCCAACCTTGTCCATCACCTCGTCGCAGGCGTCGATGCACAGCCCGCAGGTGATGCAGGCCAGCTGCTGGCCGTCGCGGATGTCGATGCCCATCGGGCAGACATTGACGCAGGCGTAGCAGTCGATGCAGTCGCCCAGCCGCTCGGCGCCCTCGGCCTTGCGGTGCTTGCCGCGCGGTTCGCCCCGCCATTCGCGGTAGCCGATGGTGATGGTGTCCTCGTCCATCATCGCGGCCTGGATGCGCGGCCAGGGGCACATGTAGACGCAGACCTGTTCGCGCATGAAGCCGCCCAGGATGAAGGTGGTCAGCGTCAGCACCAGGATCGTGGAATAGGCCACCGCATGGGCCTGGAAGGTGATCAGGTTCCACAGAAGGGTCGGCGCATCGGCGAAATAGAAGACCCAGGCGCCGCCCGTCGCCACCGCGATCGCGAGCCAGAGCCCCCATTTGGTCAGCCGGAGCCGCCATTTGGTGGCGTCCCAGCGGGCAGTCCACAGACGCACGCGCTTGTTGCGGTCGCCCTCGACCCAACGCTCGACCAGGATGAAGAGATCGGTCCAGACCGTTTGCGGGCAGAAATAGCCGCACCAGACCCGGCCCAGCGCCGAGGTGAAGAGGAAAAGCCCCAGCCCGGCCATGATCAGGAGCCCGGCGACGAAGTAGAATTCGTGCGGCCAGATCTCGATCCAGAAGAAGAAGAAGCGCCGGTTGGCGAGGTCGATCAGCACCGCCTGATCGGGCAGGTTCGGCCCGCGGTCCCAGCGCAACCAGGGCAGAAGGTAGTAAATGCCGAGGCAGATCGCCAGCAACCACCATTTCAGGCTGCGGAACTTGCCCGACACGCGCCGGGGAAAGATCGGCTCGCGGGCGGAATAAAGACGGTCGGGATTCTGATCAGTCGAGCTCACACGCTCACTCCGTTCGGGCTGCGGGCCGGGTCCGGCGTGCCGTTTCGGTCGCGTCGCGACGTGGGCCCTCGTTCTTCGATAGCTAGAACCTGCGTCCTCACAAGGAAAGCGACGAGGCGTTCACTTCTGAGGCGGATTGCGGAGTCTTTGACGGCGAATCGCACAGGCTGGGGGATGAGAACTGGAAAAACTCTAATTCTGCGCGCGGACGCACAGTGCTCTCTTAGATTGCGCGCTGGACGATGGGGGAGGTTTTGGGCGAGGATAGACACCGGCCCCCGTGGAAACGCGCGAACAGGATGGGGGCCGGTGCCATCGACCGGGGGCCATTGGCCCCCGGAAGTCGTTTGATCATTCGCCGCCACCCAACTGGTGGACATAGACCGCGACCGACTTGCGCTCCGCCTCGCTGAGACGGTCCTGCCAGGTCGGCATGACCCCGAAGCGCGCCTTCGTCACAGTCTCGGTCAGCGTCGCGACGTCCCCACCGTAAAGCCAGATCGCGTCCGTCAGATTGGGCGCGCCTACGGTGCGGTCGCCGCGGCCGTCCTCGCCATGGCATGCAGCACAGTTATCAAGGAACACCGTTTCGCCCTGACTTGCCAATGCGGCATCATGTTCCTGCCCGGAGATTTTCCGGACGTACTGGACCACCTGGCCGATCTCCTCGCCGGACAGAAGCCCGTCGGTGCCGAAGGAGGGCATCTGCGACCAGCGCGCGTCGGGGTTGTCCTCGTTCCGCACGCCGTTGGTCACGGTGTAGTAGATGTCCTCGAGCTTGCCGCCCCAGAGCCAGTCGTCGTCCAGCAGGCTGGGATAGCCCTGCCCCTGCACGCCGGCCGCGCCCGACCCGTGGCACTGGGCGCAATAGGTGCGGAACACCGCGCCGCCGCCCTGAACCGCGTAGTTGTAAAGCGCGGGATCCGCCTCGATCGCCGCCGGGTCCTCCATCGGCGCCGCCGCGACCCGGGCAATAAGCTCGGCATTGCGGTCCTCGTAGTCCTTGATCTCGACCTCTACCGCGTGCCGGGTCGAATAGCCCAGAAGCCCCGGGGTCGCCCCGGTCACCAGCGGCCAGGCCGGATAGAGCATCGAGTAGATGAAGGCGAAGGCGATACAGCCGTAGAAGGTCCAGAGCCACCAGCGCGGCAAGGGATTGTTCAGCTCTTCGATGCCGTCCCAGCTGTGACCGGTGGTGCCGACTTCGCCGGGCTTGGTGTTGTGGTCGCTCGAACTCATGTCCGCGCCTCCTTTCGGCACGTCGCACCGTCCTCGGTGCCTGCAGGTTTGTCTTCATGCCGGAACGGGATGTTGGCCGTGTCGCGGTGTTCCTTGGCGCTGCCCGGGCGCAGGGCCCAGACGATCACGCCGACGAAGAACACCGTGAGTGCCAGCAACATCCAGCTGTCGGCGAACTCGCGCATGACGGAATAGGTATCCATGCCCCCGTCCTCAGCGGCTCGCATCCGGCTCGAAGGTCGAGAAGTCGACCAGCGTGCCCAGCATCTGCAGATAGGCGATCAGCGCATCCATTTCCGAGATGCCCTCATTGCCGTCGAAATTGCGCACCTGCGCCCCCGGATAGCGTTCCAGAAGACCGTCCACGCCATCGGCATAGGGGTCGATCTGGGCGTTGAAATCCGCGACCGCGTTCTCGATCATCTCGTCGGTATAGGGTACGCCCACCGCGACATGGGTGCGCATCTTGTCGGCCATGTGTTCCGGGTCGACCATGCGCCGTTCCAGGAACGCGTATTTGGGCATCACCGATTCCGGCACCACCGATTGCGGATCGCGCAGGTGGTGGACATGCCAGGCGTCGGAATAG
Source organism: Rhodovulum sp. BSW8 (assembly GCF_003314725.1). NCBI lineage: Bacteria > Pseudomonadati > Pseudomonadota > Alphaproteobacteria > Rhodobacterales > Paracoccaceae > Rhodovulum > Rhodovulum sp. BSW8. The sequence goes on along the minus strand of NZ_QNVX01000011.1, from coordinate 187,982 downwards.
CGCCCGCCGACCCGCGCCAGGTCGGGCCCGGTCCGCTTGGACCCCCACTGGAACGGGTGGTCGTACATCGACTCGGCCGCCAGGCTGTAATGGCCATAGCGTTCCACCTCGTCGCGCATCGGGCGGATCATCTGGCTGTGGCAGACATAGCAGCCCTCGCGCACGTAGATGTCGCGCCCCTCCAGCTCCATCGGCGAATAGGGGCGCATGCCCTCGACCTTCTCGATGGTGTTCTGAAGGTAGAACAGCGGGGCGATCTCGACCAGACCGCCGATGGTCACCACGAGGAAGCTGAACACCAGCAGAAGCGATGCGTTCTTCTCAAGGATCTTGTGTTTTTCGAGAATGGACATGGCTTCCGTCCTTATTCAGCCGGGGCCGCAACCGGCGTCGCCTGCTTGGCGGGCGCGGAGGTCGCGGTCTTCCAGATGTTGTAGCACATGATCAGGGCACCGGTGACGTACATGCCCCCGCCAAGCGCGCGGACGATATACATCGGGTGCTTGGCCGCGACGGTGTCGGCGAAGGAGTTCACCAGGAACCCTTGCGCATCGACTTCGCGCCACATCAGGCCTTCCATGATCCCGGTGACCCACATCGAGGCGGCGTAAAGCACGATCCCGATGGTGGCGAGCCAGAAGTGCCAGGAGACGAGCGCGGTCGAATAGAGCCGCTCGCGGCTCCACAGCCGCGGCGCCAGGAAGTAGAGCGCGCCGAAGGTGATCATGCCGTTCCAGCCAAGGGCGCCGGAATGGACGTGGCCGATGGTCCAGTCGGTATAGTGCGACAGCGAGTTGACCGCGCGGATCGACATCATCGGACCTTCGAAGGTCGACATGCCGTAGAAGCCGACGGCCACGACCATCATGCGGATGACCGGGTCGGTGCGGATCTTGTCCCAGGCGCCCGACAGCGTCATCAGGCCGTTGATCATGCCGCCCCAGGAGGGCATCCACAGCATGACCGAGAAGACCATGCCCAGCGTGCCGGCCCAGTCGGGCAGCGCGGTGTAGTGCAGGTGGTGCGGACCCGCCCAGATGTAAAGGAAGATCAGCGCCCAGAAGTGGATGATGCTGAGCTTGTAGCTGTAGACCGGGCGTTCGGCCTGTTTCGGCACGAAGTAGTACATCATCCCAAGGAAGCCCGCGGTCAGGAAGAAGCCCACCGCGTTATGGCCGTACCACCACTGGGTCATGGCGTCCTGCACGCCCGAGAAGACCTGAACCGACTTCGAGCCCCAGATCGAGATCGGCAGGCTGAGGTTGTTGATCAGGTGCAGCATCGCCACGGTGACGATGAAGCTGAGATAGAACCAGTTGGCGACGTAGATATGGGGTTCCTTGCGCTTGAAGATCGTGCCCAGGAAGATCGCCAGGTAGGTCACCCAGAGGATCGTCAGCCAGATGTCGACATACCATTCGGGCTCGGCATATTCCTTGGACTGGGTCGCGCCCAGCAGGTAGCCGGTCGCCGCCAGCACGATGAAGAGCTGATAGCCCCAGAACACGAACCAGGCCAGGTCCCCTCCCCAGAGCCGGGCCGCGCTGGTGCGCTGGACCACGTAGAAAGACGTCGCGATCAGGGCGTTGCCGCCAAAGGCGAAGATCACGGCAGAGGTGTGCAGCGGACGCAGCCGACCGAAGTTCATGTAACCGCTGGCCCATTCGAAGTTCAGGCCGGGAAAGGCCAGCTGGCTGGCGATGAACGTGCCGGCGGCAAAGCCGACCACCCCCCAGAAGCAGGTCGCGATGACACCCGCCCGGATGACATCGTCCATGTAGCCGGTCTTGTCGATCACCGGTTTCGGCGCGCCGAGACCCCGCACCGTCCAGGCGGCAAGGCCGCCCGCGACCAGCAGGATGATCACCGCGTGCACCATGTATGCCATGTCGCGTGCCATGAACGCGGCGACTGCGGCGAACACCGCAATCACGCCCAGGACGGCGATCTTAACGTAGTCCCACATTGATAGTCCCTTCGTCTTTCACCGACCGAACCGCCTTCGGCCGACTCCCTCACGATGCCGTGACGTATTCTATGGTATGCACAGATATGCATTGATCCAAGTCAATCTCTCTTTAGCTTGTCCAATTCAAGCTTGATCTTGGTCAAAGCCTTGGAACATTGCGGTCATTTATGGTCTGCGCAACGTCACCAACGACGCGAAGGAGTATAGCGGTGGGCTACAAGACCATCCTGACCATCATCACCGACACGGATATCTCCGACTCGGCGCTCGAACCGGCGATCACCCTCGCCGCCCGCGAGGAGGGGCATCTGGACATCCTCTGCCTCGGCGTGGACCGCACCCAGACCGGGTATTACTACGCGGGTACCAACGCCTTCATCCAGCAGGAGACCCTGCACAAGGCCCAGGAAGATGCCGCCGCCATCGAGAGTGCCGTCAAGGCCCGCATGGGCCGTGAAACTCTCGCCTGGAGCAGCGAGGCCGCGGTGGCGCAGATCGCCGGGCTCAGCCATCTGGTGGCACAGCGGGCGCGGTTCTCGGATCTGGTGATCATGCCCCGCCCCTATGGAGAGGGTCGCGGGATCGAGGACGAGGCGGCGACCGAGGCGGTTCTGTTCGACGGGCATGCGCCGCTTCTGGTGGTGCCGGCCGGGGCCGACACCGCCCATATCGGGCGCAAGATCGTCATCGCCTGGAACCAGAGCGACGAGGCCATGGCCGCGCTGAAAGAGGCGATGCCGCTGATGCAGGCCGCCGAAGTGGTCAATATCGCGGTGGTCGATCCGCCGAAGCACGGCCCCGACCGGTCGGACCCCGGCGGCGCGCTGTCGCAGATGCTGTCGCGCCATGGCGTCAAGACCGAAATCTCGGTGCTGGCCAAGACCACGCCGCGGGTCTCGGACGTGCTGCAGCGCCATGCGATGGATATCGGCGCCGACATGATGATCATGGGGGCCTATGGCCATTCGCGCTTCCGCGAGGCAATCCTCGGCGGCGCGACCCGCAGCATGCTTGAAAAGACCACGGTCCCGGTCCTGATGGCGCATTGACGCGCCGCAGGCGGCCCGGCCTGGGGGACGCCCTCAGGCCGGCATGCCGCCGTCGCTGTCATCGCCGGTCTCGCCCAGCAACCGATCGAAATCCGGAACCGTCACATGGCGCTTGCCTTCCAGCACGATCACGCCGTCGCGCTTCAGCGCCGAGATCTGGCGGCTGACGGTTTCCAGCGTCAGGCCCAGATAGTCGGCCATCGCCTCGCGGGTCAGCGGCAGGTCGAACACGATCCGTCCGCGGGTCGGGCCGAGCTTCAGCGTGGCGTCGCGCCGGGCGATGATGGCCAGCAGGCTCGCGATCTTCTCGCGCGCGGTCTTGCGGCCCAGAAGCAGCATCCATTCCCGCGCCGCGTCCAGTTCGTCCAGCGTCATTTCCAGAAGCCGCTGGCCGATATGCGGCGTGCGGATCATCAGCTCTTCGAACGGCTTGCGCCGGAAGCAGCACATCGTGAGCTGAGTCGTCGCGGTCACGTCATAGGCCGCGCTCTCGCGCCCCGGGCGCCCAACGAAATCGGACGGCAGCAGCAACCCCACCATCTGGGTGCGGCCGTCCTCCATCGTCTGGCTGAGCGTGGCGATGCCTTCCATGACCGAGCCGACGAAATCCATCCGGTCGCCGGACCAGATCACGGTCTGACCGGCGTCGAAGGTGCGGTAGTACTTGATGGCCTCGAGCGCCTCGAGTTCGTCAGTCTCGCAGCGGGCACAGACCGCGCGGTGACGAATCGGACAATCAAAGCACTCGATATGAGCAACGGGCGTGTCGGTAACGGCCATTCCGTTTCCAATTTTGACTTCGATCAAGGAGAGGTTCCTTGGGTGGACCTAACGCTAGTCGAATGAGCACAGAATCGCAACTCACCCGTCTCGGTCTATTCGACGCCAAGGTGCCCCGGTACACCAGTTACCCGACGGCACCCCATTTCAATGCGTCGGTGGACGATGGAGACTTCGCCGGCTGGATCGGCCAGATCGAGCCCGGTTCGCAGATTTCCCTGTATATCCACGTGCCGTTCTGCCGCCGGCTGTGCTGGTTCTGCGCTTGCCGCACCCAGGGCACCCGGTCCGACGCGCCGGTCGAAGCGTATCTCGAGACGCTGAAGACCGAGATCGCGATGCTGGGCAAGCGGCTGCCCGAGGGCGTGACGCTGTCGCGCCTGCATTGGGGCGGGGGAACGCCGACGCTGATGTCGGCCGACATGATGAAACAGCTGACCGAGGCGATCTTCGCCGTCGCGCCGATGCACGAACAGGGCGAGTTCTCGGTCGAGATCGACCCGAACGAGATCGACGAGGCCCGGCTGGACGTGCTGGCCAAGGCGGGCATGAACCGCGCCTCGATCGGCATCCAGGACTTCGACCCGCAGATCCAGTCGGTGATCGGGCGGATCCAGAGCTATGACATCACCCGCGACGCGGTCGATCTGATCCGGTCCAAGGGCATCACCTCGCTGAACGCCGACATCCTGTACGGCCTGCCGCACCAGTCGAACGAGCGGATCGCCGAATCGGTGCAGAAGCTGATGTCGCTGTCGCCCGACCGGGTCGCGCTTTACGGCTATGCCCACGTGCCGTGGATGGCCCGGCGCCAGTCGATGATCCCGGCCGAGGCGCTGCCGACCCCGGAAACCCGGCTGAAGCTTTACGAAACCGCCAAGGAACTGTTCCTGTGGGACGGCTACCGCGAAATCGGCATCGACCACTTCGCGCGGCCCGATGACGGGCTGGCCCGGGCGCTGGACGCGGGCAAGCTGCGCCGGAACTTCCAGGGCTACACCGACGACACCGCGGCCGCGCTGATCGGCCTGGGCGCCTCGTCGATCTCGCGCTTCCCGCAGGGCTATGCCCAGAACCTGTCGGGCACCTCGGATTATACCGCGCGGGTCCGCGACGGGCGCTTTGCGACCGGCCGGGGCCATGTCTTCAGCGACGAGGACAAGATGCGCTCGCGGATGATCGAGGCCTTGATGTGCGACTTCCACATCTCGACCGCCGAGATCACCGAGAGTTTCAGCATCTCGAAAGCCGATCTGAACGCGATGTTCCAGGAGGTCGCCGACCGGTTCGCCGGGTTCATCGACCTCAGCAATGACGGGCTGACGGTGCCGGAACACGGCAAGCCGCTGACCCGGATGATCGCCCGTGGCTTCGACGCCTACGACCTGTCGAAAGCCGGCCACAGCTCGGCGATCTGACGCTTTCAGGCGGCGCCCGGGGTTTCCCCGGACGCCGCGAAGGCCGCCCGCATCAGGGTGCGCGTATAGTCCGTCTTCGGCGCCTCGAAGACCGCCTCGACCTCTCCCGCCTCGACGATCTGGCCCATCCGCATGACCACGACCTTGTGCGCCATGGCCCGCACCACGCGCAAATCGTGGCTGATGAACAGATAGGCCAGGTCGTATTTCCGCTGCAGGCTGCGCAACAGGTCGACGATCTGTACCTGCACCGTCATGTCCAGCGCCGAGGTCGGTTCGTCCAGCACCACCATGCGCGGCCGCAGGATCATCGCCCGCGCAATGGCGATCCGCTGACGCTGTCCGCCCGAAAACTCGTGCGGATAGCGGTGCATCATCGCGGGGTCCAGTCCGACCTCGGCCAGGATCTGCGCGACATCCTCGCGCGCCGTCCGCCCCGGCCGGACCCCGTGCACCCCAAGCCCCTCGGCCACGATCTGTTCGACCGTCATCCGCGGGCTGAGGCTGCCGAACGGGTCCTGAAAGACGATCTGCATGTCGCGCCTCAGCGGCCGGATCTGCCGCGATTTCAGCCCGTCGATACCCTGCCCCTGAAAGACGATCCGCCCCTCCGACGAAATCAGCCGCATGATCGCCAAGGCCAGCGTCGTCTTGCCCGACCCCGACTCGCCCACGACCCCCAACGTCTCGCCCGCCCGGACCGAAATATCGGCCCCGTCCACCGCCTTCACATGGCCCACGGTCTTGCGCATGAAGCCGCGCTGGATCGGAAACCAGACCTTCAGCGCATCGGTGCGCACGATCTCGGCCGCGTCGGGCTTGACCGGATCGGGACCGCCCACGGCGGCGGCGGCCAGAAGCTTCTGGGTATAGGGGTGCTGCGGCGCGCGGAAGATCTCGGCCGTGGGGCCGGTTTCGACGATCTCGCCGTCCTTCATCACGCAGACCCGGTCGGCGATCCGGCGCACCACGTTCAGATCGTGGGTGATGAAGAGAAGGCTCATGGTCTCTTCGCGCTTGAGCTCGGCCAGCAGGTCGAGGATCTGCGCCTCGATGGTGACATCAAGCGCGGTGGTGGGCTCGTCCGCGATCAGCAGGTCGGGCCCGTTGGCCAGCGCCATGGCGATCATCACCCGCTGCCGCTGGCCGCCCGACAGCTGGTGCGGATAGGCCCCCAGGCGGCTTTCGGGGTCGCGGATGCCGACCCGGGCCAGAAGTTCGAGGATGCGCGCGCGCGCCGCCGCCCCGGTCAGCCCCTGATGCAGCGCAAGGCTTTCGGCGATCTGCTTTTCCAGCGTGTGCAGCGGGTTGAGCGAGGTCATCGGCTCCTGGAAGATGAAGCTGATATCGTTGCCCCGAACCTGCCTCAGCCGTTTTTCCGGCGCGCCGGCCAGGTCCTCGCCTTCATAGACGATCGAGCCCGAGACCGTCGCCGCCCCGGGCAGAAGCCCGACCGTCGACAGCGCCGTCACCGACTTGCCCGACCCGGATTCGCCGACCAGCGCCACCGTCTCGCCGCGCCCGATCTCGAAGCTGACGCCCCGGACGGCTGGGACCTGCCGGCCGTCCTGCTGGAAGGACACATGCAGGTTCTCGACCTTCAGGACCGGGCTCATTGGAACGTCTTTCTCGGGTCGAAGGCATCGCGGACGCCCTCGAAGATGAAGACCAGCAGCGACAGCATGATCGCGAAGGTGAAAAAGGCGGTGAAGCCCAGCCAGGGCGCCTGCAGGTTCTGTTTGGCCTGCAGCGTGAGCTCGCCCAGCGAGGGCGCCGAGGAGGGCAGCCCGAAGCCCAGGAAGTCGAGCGAGGCCAGCGTGCCGATGGTGCCGGTGATGATGAAGGGCAGCATGGTCAGCGTCGCCACCATGGCATTGGGCAGCATGTGGCGGAACATGATCGTCCAGTTCGACACGCCCAGCGCCCGGGCGGCGCGGACATATTCGAAGTTGCGCGCGCGCAGGAATTCGGCGCGGACGACGCCGACCAGCGCGGGCCAGCCGAAGAGCGCGGTCAGGAACACCAGCAGCCAGAAGCTGCGCCCCAGCACCGCGAAGAGGATGATGATGATGTAAAGCTGGGGCGTCGAGGTCCAGATCTCGATCACCCGCTGGAAGATCAGGTCGATCAGCCCGCCGAAGAAGCCCTGCACCGCGCCCGCCAGGATACCGATGACCGAGGCGATGCCGGTCACCATCAGCGTGAACAGGATCGACAGCCGGAACCCGTAGATCACGCGCGCCAGCACGTCGCGCGCGGTATCGTCGGTGCCCAGCCAGTGCTGGGCATCCGGCGCCGAGGGCGCGGTGCCCTGGATGTCGTTGACGGTGTTGTAGCTGTAGCGGATCGGCGGCCAGATCATCTGACCCTTCGCGATGGGCTCGCCCTCGACCATGCCGTCGGCGGCATCGGCGATCAGGCCCTCGGGGTCGTCCCAGCAGGCGTCAAGCCCGCCGGTGACGATCAGGCACTGCACCTCGATGTCGCGATAGACCGCCTCGGTCCGCAGATCGCCGCCAAAGGCGGTTTCGGGGTAGAACCGGTAGATCGGAAAGAAGCTCTCGCCGCGATAATTGACATAGATCGGCTTGTCGTTCGCCAGCAGCTCGGCAAAGAGCGACAGTCCGAACAGCACGCCGAAGATCGCCAGCGACCAGAGCGCCCGGCGATTGCGCTTGAAGTTGCGCCAGCGCCGCTGATTGAGGGGAGACAGCCAGGCCATGTCAGGTCTCCCGGCTTTCGAAGTCGATCCGGGGATCGACCAGCACATAGGTCAGGTCGGACAGGATGCCGACCAGCAGCCCGATCAGCCCGAAGACGTAGAGCGTCGCGAAGATCACCGGATAGTCCCGCGCCACGGCCGCCTCGAAGCCGAGCCGCCCCAGACCGTCCAGCGAGAAGATCGTCTCGATGATGATCGAGGCGCCGAAGAAGACGCCGATGAACATGCCCGGAAAGCCCGCGATCACGATCAGCATGGCGTTGCGGAAGACATGGCCGTACAGCACCCGCGCCTCGGACAGGCCCTTGGCCTTGGCGGTCACCACGTATTGCTTCTTGATCTCGTCGAGGAAGGAATTCTTGGTCAAGAGCGTCAGCGTGGCAAAGCTGGAAATCGTCGTCGCGATCACCGGCAGGGCGATATGCCAGAAGTAATCGAGGATCTTCGCGGGCCAGCTCAGGTCCGCCCAGTTGTCCGAGACAAGCCCCCTCAGCGGGAACCATTGCAGGTAGGACCCGCCCGCGAAGACCACCAGCAGCAGCACCGCGAACAGGAACCCCGGGATCGCGTAACCCACGATGATGACCGCCGAGGTCCAGGTGTCGAAGCCCGACCCGTCCCGGACCGCCTTGCGGATGCCCAGCGGGATCGAGACCATGTAGGCGATCAGCGTGGACCAGAGCCCCAGGCTGATCGACACCGGCATCTTTTCCAGCACCAGATCGACGACCGAGACCGACCGGAAGTAGCTTTCGCCGAAATCGAACCGCGCATAGTTCCACATCATCGTCAGGAACCGCTCCAGCGGCGGCTTGTCGAAGCCGAATTCCTTTTCCAGTTCCTCGATGAATTCGGGCGGCAGGCCGCGGGCGCCGACATATTTGTCGCTGCCGCCGCCCGCCGCGGTGCTCATCTGCTGGTTCTGCGCATCGGCCCCGCCCCCGGCAAAGCCCTGAAACACGTCGCCCCCGCCCTCGATCTGGGCGATGATCTGTTCGATCGGTCCCCCCGGCACGAACTGCGTCAGGGTGAAGTTGATGATCATGATGCCGATCAGCGTGGGCACGATCAGCAGCAGCCGGCGGAGGATATAGGCGCCCATCTGGTCCGGTCTGTCCCTGTCAGCGCAGCGCGCCCGCCGCGCGCAGCTCGGCCGCGCGGTCGGCGTCGTACCACCAGAAATCGAGATAGCCCAGATCGTAGGGCGGCAGCGCGTCGGGATGGCGGTACATGTCGAAATAGGCCACCCAGTGGACATCCTTGTACCAGGTCGGCACCACGAAATACGCGTGCCGGAAGATCCGGTCGAGCGCCCGGGTCGCGGCGCGGAACTCGTCCTCGGACCGGGCCGAGACGAGGTGCTGCATCAGGATGTCGGCGCCTTCATTGGCAAAACCCGCCGGGTTGAAAAGGCTGTATTCGGCATCGGCCGACCCGAACCGCTGCTGCATGCCCAGCCCCGGCACCAGGTTGGTCTGGTAGCTTGCAAGGATCATGTCGTAGTCGCGTGCGCGCCTGCGGTTGGTGAATTGCGAGGGATCGACCCGCGAAAAGCTGGCATCGACGCCCAGCGCGCGCAGGTTGTCGACGAAGGGCAGCGCGATCCGTTCGGTCACCGGACTGTCGTCGAGGATCTCGAGCTTCAGTATCTGGCCATCGGCGTTCCGCCGCATCCCGTCATCGCCCGCGACCCAGCCCGCCTCGTCCAGCAGCTGCGAGGCCTGGCGCAGGTTCCGCCGGTCGAGCTGACGGTCGCCCGAGGTATGGGCCTGCGCCGGCGGCTCGGTCAGGATCGCGGGGTCGATATGGTCCGCGACCTCCTGCAACAGTTCAAGCTCGCGGCCTTCGGGGGGCGCATCGGGTGCGCCGAGGTCGCTGTTTTCCCAGAACGAGCTGCGCTGCTTGAAGAGGCCGAATTGCAGCGTCTCGTTGGTCCATTCGAAATTGTACATCAGCCCGATGGCGCGCCGCACCCGCAAGTCCTGAAACTGCGGCCGGGCGAGGTTGAAGATCCAGCCGCTGTCGGGCGGCAGGTTGCCGTCATGGGGCTCGTCCTTCCTTACCCAGCCCGCGGCCACCGCCGGGAAATCGTAGCCCGTGGCCCAGGTCTTCGAGCTGTCCTCTTCTCGGAAGGTGTAGGCACCCGACTTGAAGCCTTCGAGCGCCGCGATGGAATCGGCGAAATACTCGACCCGGATGCGGTCGAAATTGTACCGCCCGACATTGATCGGCAGGTCCTTGCCCCAGTAGTCGGGGTCGCGCTTGTAGACGATGCGGCGGTTGATGTCGTAGCTGTCCAGCACGTAAGGCCCGGTGCCCATGATCGGGGTCAGGCTGCTTTCATCAAGACGCGCGCCGGTCTTTTCGAACCAGGCCTTCGACATCACCGGGTTCGACCCCATCTGGCTGATCAGCCCGTCGCGCGGCACGTCCGGCTTGAAGGTGAACTTGATCCGGTAGGTATCCAGCACCTCGGGCGAATAGACCAGCTTCTTGACCGCCTCGCGATAGGACGGCAGCGCCTGTTCCATCAGCAGATCGAAGGTGAATTTCACGTCCTCGGCGGTCACGGGCGTGCCGTCGCTGAAATGCGCCTCGGGCCGCAGGTTGAAGATCACCCAGTCCTCGCTTTCGGGATATTCGAGGCTTTCGGCGATCAGACCGTACGAGGTTCCGGGCTCGTCGGCGACATCGGTCATAAGGCGTTCGATGTTGATCGTCGCCAGCGCCCCGGCCCGGCCCTTGCGGGTAAAGGGGTTGAAGCTGTCGAAGGTGCCCGGCGCCCAGATCGAGATCTCGCCACCCCTGGGCGCGTCCGGGTTGACGTAATCGAGCCGCTGGAAATCGGCCGGATACTTGGGCTGGCCCAGTTCCGAAAAGGCATGGGTCCTGATGACGGTCTCGGTGCTGTCCGCCGCCGGTGCAGCGGGGGGCGCATCCTGCGCCAGCGCCGGACCCGCGCCCAGCAGCAGCGCCAGCATCAGCGCAAGCGCCCGGACCGGATGGCGGGACGCAGGTCTGGCCGGAACCGGCAGATCGGCACGGTGCGGATGGCGGCGGGGGGTGGGCATCGGCAAACTCCCTGTCTTCTGCGGTCGGACGGACGCGAGACCTGGCCCTAGCTAATGGCCCGGGCGCCGCAGGTTCAAGTTGAGATTCCGTGAGACTGCCGCAATCGCGGGGGGCAAGGCAGGGCTCAGAGCCCCCGGCGCGCCTTCAACGCCGCGCTGATCGTGCCGTCGTCAAGATAATCGAGCTCGCCCCCGATCGGCACGCCCTGGGCCAGCGAACTCAGCCGCACGCCGGTCTCGGCCAGTTCCTCGGCGATGTAATGGGCGGTGGTCTGGCCGTCGACGGTCGCGTTCAGCGCCAGGATCACCTCGGTGATCCCCTCGCGCCCGATCCGTTCGACCAGATCGGGAATGCGCAGATCCTCGGGCCCGACCGAATCGAGCGCCGACAGCGTGCCGCCCAGCACGTGATAGCGCCCGCCGAAGGCGCCGCCGCGTTCCATCGCCCAAAGATCGGCCACGTCCTCGACGACGCAGATCTCGCCGTTCGAGCGGGCCGGATCGGCGCAGATCTCGCAGGTATCGGCGGTGGTGATGTTGCCGCAGACGGCGCAGTCATGCACCGCCTCGCCGACCTTGCGCATGGTCTCGGCCAGCGGCAGCAAGAGGACCGCGCGCTTCCTGACCAGATGCAGCACGGCACGGCGGGCCGACCGGGGCCCAAGCCCCGGCAGCCGTGCCATCATGTCGATCAGCGCGTCGATCTCGTGCGGGCGGTCGGCCATCGGCCGGGCCCCGGGATCAGACCGGCAGGCCGAGCCCCGGAGGCAGACCCATTTCCTCGGTCAGCTTGCGGGTCTCTTCCTTGGTCTTTTCCATCGCCTTCTGCTGGGCGTCCTTGATCGCGGCCAGAATCAGGTCCTCGACCACTTCCTTTTCATCGGGATTGAAGATCGACGGGTCGATCGACAGCGCGGTCAGCGTGCCCTTGGCGGTCGCCGTGGCCTTGACAAGACCCGCGCCGCTTTCGCCCTCGACCAGAGTGGTGGCCAGCGTTTCCTGAAGCTGGGCCATCTTGCCCTGCATCTCTCCCGCGGCTTTCATCATCTTGGCCATATCGCCAAGGCCGCCCATTCCCTTGAACATGCGTGTCTCCTTCGCCTGTTATGCGTTCAGTCGTCGTCCTCGAACGGGTCCCATTCCTCGTCGACCTCGGGCAGAGCCTCGGCCGCCGCCTCGGCCGCCAGGACCTCGGGCGGCTTTATGTCGATGATTTCAGCCTTGGGGAAGGCGGCAAAAACGGCGCGGACCAGCGGATGTTCGGCGGCCTCGGCCTTGCGCGCGGCCTCGGCGGCGTTGCGGGTCTCGTCGATGGTCGGGCCACCGCCCTTGCCCACGACCGAAACCGCCCAGCGCGCGCCGGTCCAGCTTTGCAGCCGCTGGCCCAGCCGCTGGGCCAGATCGGCGGGCGCGCCGGGCGCGGGCTCGAACTCGATCCGGCCGGGGGAATAGCTGACCAGCCGCACCCCCGCCTCGACCTCGACCAGCAGCACCATGTCGCGATTGGCCCGGATCAGCTCGACCACCGCCTCGAAGCTGGGGTAAAGGGCCAGCGTCTGATCGGGCGCGCGGGCCAGCGCGGTGACGGCGCCGCCGCCCGAGGGCGCGGCATGAACCGGGACGCCCCGGGCCTGCGCCTGCATCCCGCCGCCGCCAGACGGCGCGGGGCCGGAGGGCGCGGGGCCGCCAGGCGCGGGGCCGGAGGGCGGGTTTTCCTGCAGCTTGCGCACCAGATCCTCGGGCGCGGGCAGGGTCGAGACATGGGTCAGCCGGATCACCGCCATCTCGGCCGCCATCATCGCATTCGGCGCCATCGAGACCTCTTCCAGCGCCTTCAGCAGCATCTGCCACATCCGCGCCAGCGCCCGCATCGACAGCCGCTCGGCCATGGTGCGGCCACGGGCGCGTTCGTCGGGGCCGACGGTCGGGTCGTCGGCGGCCTCGGGCGCGATCTTGATGACGCTGAGCCAATGTGTGATCTCGGCCAGATCGCGCAGCACCGCCAGCGGATCGGCCCCGTCGGCATATTGCCCGGCCAGCTCGCCCAGCGCGCCGGCCGCATCGCCCGCCATGATCATGTCGAACAGGTCGAGCACCCGGCCCCGGTCGGCCAGCCCCAGCATGGCGCGGACCTGATCGACCGTGGTCTCGCCCGCACCATGGGCAATCGCCTGATCGAGAAGGCTCATCGCGTCGCGCACGGACCCTTCGGCGGCCCGGGTGATCAGCCCCAGCGCCTCGTCCGAAATGGGCGCGGATTCGAGCCCCGCGATCTTTTTCAGATGGGCGATCATCACCTCGGGCTCGATCCGGCGCAGATCGAACCGCTGGCAGCGCGACAGCACCGTGACCGGCACCTTGCGGATCTCGGTGGTGGCGAAGATGAATTTCACATGGGCGGGCGGTTCCTCCAGCGTCTTCAGCAGCGCGTTGAACGCGCTGGTCGACAGCATGTGAACCTCGTCGATGATGTAGATCTTGTAGCGCGCCGAGGCCGCCCGGTAGGCCACGCTGTCGATGATCTCGCGGATATCGCCGACGCCGGTGCGCGAGGCCGCGTCCATCTCCATCACATCGACATGGCGGCCCTCGGCGATGGCGCGGCAATGTTCGCATTGCCCGCAGGGCTCGGTCGTCGGGCCGCCCTGCCCGTCCGGGCCGATGCAGTTCATGCCCTTGGCGATGATCCGCGCGGTCGTCGTCTTGCCGGTTCCGCGGATACCGGTCATGATGAAGGCCTGTGCGATCCGGTCGGCGGCAAAGGCGTTCTTGAGGGTGCGCACCATCGCATCCTGCCCGATCAGATCGGCGAATGTGGCGGGACGGTACTTGCGCGCCAGCACCTGATAGGCGGTGCCCTGGGGGTCGGCCATGGGTCCTCTCGAAATCGCGGGTCCGGGCGACAGGGTAGGCGCAGACCCGGGCGGCGTCCAGCGGATCGCGGACAGTCCCCGGCAGAGACCGCCGGACCGAAGCGCCCGCTGCCGGACTGCAAAACACCTGAACGCCTGCCGGGGATAAGGTGAGAGGCTGGACAGCGGCCCGAACGGGGCTCGTTACGGCTGCTTCCTTCCGGACCTGACCGGGTTGGCGAGGCGCTCGCCCGCGCCAACCTCTCGAGGCGTTACATAGACGTCACGCGGCGGATTCGCAAGGGTCGGGCCATTAGCGGGAGTCGCGGTCCGATCCGGCCCGCGCGCCCGGGTCAGCTGCGTTTGCGGTCGGCCGGGTAGACCCCGAGAATGTCGAGATGCGAGGTGAAGTAGTCGAGCTCCTCCAGCGCGCGGGCGACATGGGGGTCGTCGGGATGGCCCTCGATATCGGCGTAGAACTGGGTCGCGGTGAAGGACCCGTCGACCATGTAGCTTTCCAGCTTGGTCATGTTGACGCCGTTGGTCGCGAAGCCGCCCATCGCCTTGTAAAGCGCGGCCGGAATGTTGCGCACCCGGAAGACGAAGGTGGTCATCATCCCCAGATCGCCCCGCCGCGTCCGGTCGGGTTCGCGCGACATCAGCAGAAAGCGGGTGGTGTTCTTGTCGTGATCCTCGATATGGCGGGCGAGCACCTCAAGCCCGTAGATCTCTGCCGCCAGATCGCCCGCGAGCGCGGCAAGTTCGGGGTCGCCGATCTCGGCCACCTGCCGGGCGGAACCCGCGGTATCGGCCCCCGTCACCCGGTGAATGTCATGCGCATGCAGGAAGTCCCGGCATTGCCCCAGCAGGACGGTATGGCTCATCGCCCGGCGGATGCCCGCAAGTTTCGTGCCCGGCACCGCCAGAAGGTTGATATGAACGCGGACGAAGGCCTCGCCCACGATATGCAGGCCCGAATCCGGCAGAAGCTGGTGGATGTCGGCCACCCGCCCATAGGTCGAGTTCTCGACCGGCAGCATCGCCAGATCGGCCATGCCGCTGCGCACGGCCTCGATCACGTCCTCGAAGGTCCGGCAGGGCAGCGCCTCCATCTCGGGGCGGGCGTCGTGGCAAGCCTGGTGCGAATAGGCGCCGGGTTCTCCCTGAAAGGCGATACGGCTGGTCATAGGGGGACTTTAATCCTTTGGCTGGCCGGAACCGGCCGGGTCAATGGTTAAACTGAATACTTCTTGCCAAGCCGAAGGGGAAGCACATAGGAAGTTCGCGGGAAAACATGGGATCGAATTTATGCTGAGGAAGGTGAGCTTCACCAAGCTTCTGGGCGCGGGCTCGGGGGCGCTTTTGCTGTTTGTGCTGGTCAATCGGGCGGGAGGATTCTACTTCACGCCGCCCGAGCTTGAAAAACCCGCCTATGTGGTCATCGAGGAAGAGCCCGAGACCCCGGCAGAACCGGAACAGGAGCTGACCTTCGAAGAGCGGATGGCCCAGGCCGATGCGGCAGCGGGCGAGCGGGTCTTCAACCAGTGCAAGTCCTGCCACCGGGTCGAGGAGGGCGTGAACGCGGTCGGGCCGTCGCTTTACGGCGTGGTCGGGCGTCCAGTGCATGCGGTGGCCGACTTTTCCTATTCCGACGCGATGGCGGGGCTTGAGGGGGAGTGGACGGCCGAGCGGATCTACGAGTTCATCGCGGCCCCGCGCGACGTCGTTCCGGGCACGGCGATGACCTTTGCCGGGCTCAAGGACCCGCAGGACCGCGCCAACGTCATCGCCTATCTCGACTCGCTCGGCGACTGAGCGTTCGGGAAGGTCCCGCAAAAGCGAACGGGCGGCCCGCGAAAGCGCGCCGCCCGTTTCTGTTGGTCCGGAGAGGATCGCCCGGCCGCGGATCAGCCGCGCGGATCGTCGTCGTCGTCTTCGTCGTCGTCGCCGTGATCGGGCAGGTTGAAGAAGCTGTCGGCATCCGGCACCGACCGGTCCTCTTCTTCGTCGTCGTCCGGGCGCGTCAGGGTGAAGGTCTCGAGCCCCGAAATGGCGGTGGGCAGGCGCGGCTCGGTGCCCATTTCCAGCGACTGTTCGGTCGAGACCAGCTTGCGGCGCTCGTCATCGGTCATCAGGCCGCCTTCGGCGGCGCGCTTGCGGGCGGCCTTCTGCACGGCGGAATCAAGCTCGGACTGCTTGCAGAGCCCCAGCGCCACCGGGTCGATCGGCTGGATGTTCGAGATGTTCCAGTGGGTGCGTTCGCGGATCGACTGGATCGTCGGCTTGGTGGTGCCCACAAGCTTGGCGATCTGGCCGTCGCTGAGTTCGGGATGGAACTTCACCAGCCACAGGATCGAGGCGGGCCGGTCCTGCCGCTTGGACAGCGGCGTATAGCGCGGGCCGCGGCGCTTTTCCTCGCCCAGCGCGGCCGGGTTGAACTTGAGCCGCAGCTTGTAAAGCGGGTCCTTCTCGGCCTTGTCGATTTCCGACTGGTCGAGCTGGTTGTTCGCGACCGGATCGAAGCCGCGCACGCCGCCGGCCACGTCGCCATCGGCAATGCCCTGCACTTCCAGCTCGTGCAGGCCGCAGAAATCGGCGATCTGCCGGAAGCTCAGTGTCGTGTTGTCGACCAGCCAGACGGCGGTGGCCTTGGCCATGATCGGTTTGTTCATCGGCCTTCTCCTCTCGTGCGACCATAGCGCTCCCCGGGCCGGGAAACGGCTGCGCCGGATTGGCGCGGTTCCTCGTTTTCGGGGAAGTTCCCGTGTATATAGTCGGCGAAACGCCCGGAGAAAAGAGAAA
This sequence comes from Rhodovulum sp. BSW8, assembly GCF_003314725.1. NCBI lineage: Bacteria > Pseudomonadati > Pseudomonadota > Alphaproteobacteria > Rhodobacterales > Paracoccaceae > Rhodovulum > Rhodovulum sp. BSW8. Next base: position 171,319 of record NZ_QNVX01000011.1, on the reverse strand, counting down.
ATGCGCTGGCTGGCCGTGCTGCTGCTGTCTGCGACCCTGGCCCGCGCCGATGGCGAGCCCGCCGGGGACTTCGCGTATTACCTGCTGGCGCTGAGCTGGGCGCCAAGCTGGTGCGCGCTGGAGGGCGAGGCCCGGCAAAGCCCGCATTGCGCGCCGGGCGGGGGCGCGGGATGGGTTCTGCACGGGCTTTGGCCGCAATACGAACAGGGCTGGCCCGGCTATTGCCGCGGGGCGAAACCCGACCCCTCGCGCGCCCAGACCGCGCGGATGGCCGATCTGATGGGCAGTTCGGGCGCGGCCTGGTATCAGTGGAAGAAACACGGGCGCTGTTCCGGCCTGTCGGCGGGCGACTATTTTGCCGCGGCGCGCCGGGCCTATGGCGCGGTCATCCGGCCGCCCGCCTTCCGCAAGCTGGCGGCTCCGGTCCGGCTGCCCGCGGGCGTGGTGGAAGAGGCCTTCCTGCAGGCCAATCCCGGCCTCTTGCCCGACATGCTGACGGTGACCTGCAAGGCGGGCCGCATCCAGGAGGTGCGGATCTGCCTGACCAAGGATCTGAGGCCCCGCCCCTGCGCCGCCGACACGGTCGAGGATTGCACGCTGCGCGACGCGGCGATGCCCCCGATCCGCTGACCGTCAGCCGGACCGGGGGCCGCATGGTGTCGGACGGAGGCGCTCAGGCCGCCTTGCGGCGCCGGGACAGGCCCAGCAGCGCCAGAAGCCCCGAGCCCAGCATCAGGACCGGGGCCGGAAGCGGCACCGGCGCCGGGTCGGGCGTGGCGACCGCGGTCACAAGGCTCTGGCTCGGCCGCCACCACGAGGTCGATTTCAGGAAGTCCAGCTGATAGCCCCCGGTCTCGTCGGTCAGCGCAAGGAAATCGGCGGCCTTGCGCTCGACCCGGTCGTCGGTCCAGCGGCTCAGGCGGAAAGCGCCGCGCCCGAGGTTGAGGCTGTTGCTGTCATAGACGACCTCCCAGATCGCGACCTGGAACGCGGCCGAGCTGACCGCGTCGACCACATCGGCGTAATGCTGGGTGAAGAGGCGGTCGAGATTGGTCAGGACGGTGCTGCCGAAGAGCGACGCGCCGGTCGCGTAGCCGGTCGCGGTCTTGCTCAGCGCATGGGTCAGGTCCACGCACCAGGCCAGAAGCGGGTCGCTTTGCCCCGCGACATCGAAGGCGAACTGTCCGGCACTGACCGAGTCCGACCGGCCGTGGAAGGAATAATAGACCGTCTTCGCGCCGGGGGTCTGCCCGGTATAGTCCAGCGTCAGCGTGCTGGCCTGCGCCGTTCCCAGTCCGGCGGCCAGCGCCAGCCCCGCGAGAGAGAAAATGCCCTTCATCGAAATCACCCCTTCAAAAACCCGGCGGCCCCTGCCACCGGGGATCGGGATTGTGATGATTTCATGGCTTTTGCAAGGCCTTACGCGCCCCGGAAACGGTGTGTTTCCAGGCCGCAGGGCAGTCTCAGGCGATCTTCAGGACAATCTTCCCGACATGGGCGCTTTGTTCCATCCTTGCATGGGCCAGCGCCGCCTGGGTCAGGTCGAATTCGCTGTCCATCACCGGCGCGATGCGGCCCGAGGCCAGCAGCGGCCAGACCCGTCCGCGCAGCTCGTCCGCGATCCGCGCCTTGGCCAGATCCGATTGCGGGCGCAGAGTCGATCCGGTGATGGTCAGCCGCCGCATCATCACCTGCGCGAAATTCAGCGCCACCTTGGGCCCCTGCAGGAAGGCGATCTGCACCAGCCGGCCGTCATCGGCCAGCGCCCGCACGTTGCGCGGAAGATAGTCGCCACCCACCATGTCGAGGATCAGGTCGGCGCCGCCCTCGGCCCGCAAAATCTCGACGAAATCCTCGCTGGCGTAGTTGATCGCCCGCTCGGCGCCCAGATCGCGGCAGACCGCGCATTTCGTCGGGTTGCCGGCGGTGGCGAAGACCCGCGCCCCGAAGACCGAGGCCAGCTGGATCGCGGTCGTGCCGATCCCGGAGGACCCGCCATGCACCAGAAACCGTTCGCCCGCCTTCAGCCCGCCGCGCATGAAGACGTTGGACCAGACGGTGAAGAAGGTCTCGGGCAGGCAGGCGGCCTCTTTCAGCCCCAGCCCGTCCGGCACCGGCAGCGCATGCGCTGCGGGGGTCGCAACGTAGTCGGCATAGCCGCCGCCCGGCAACAGTGCGCAGACCGGGTCGCCGACCCGCAGTCCCGACACACCCTCGCCCAGCGCCACAACCTCGCCCGCGCCTTCCAGCCCGGGCAGGTCCGAGGCCTGCGGCGGCGGCGCGTAGGACCCCGCGCGCTGCAGCGCGTCGGGCCGGTTGACCCCCGCATAGGCCAGCCGGATCAGAACCTCGCCCGCCCGCGGCACCGGCACCGGGCGTTCGGTCGGACGCAGGACCTCGGGGCCGCCGGGTTCGGAAATCTCGACCGCCCGCATCGTCGACGGAAGCGTCATGTGCGCTCCGGCAGGCAGGGACGGACCGAGCCGGGCAGCCGCCGCTCCGGCCGCAGATGCGGCGGACGGATCTGCCGCGCCAGCCAGTTCGGCCCCAGCATCAGCGGTTTGAGCACCCAGGCCTTGTTGACCTGCGCCTTGACCTTTTCGACCTGCATCACGTCGCCGATCCGGCGGTCCAGAAAGGCGTCGGTCTCGGCATGGCCGGGGCTTTCATCGCCAAGCCAGTAAAGAACGGTCGCGCCATAGACCGCCGCCAGCGAGGCGCGCTTGGTGTACCAGTTCACGTCGTCGGAGCTGTCCCCGAGCGCGGTCCAGATCCGGTCGGCGGTGCCCCAGACGAGGCGCGAGCCTTCGGCCGCGTAAGGCGGCAGCGCGAACAGCGTGGCGCCCCGGCGCACGGCCTCCTTGTCCTCGGCCGCGTCCAGCCGGTAGCGCACGGCAAGCGCCACGCGGTCGCGGAAGCGCATCGCGGACAGATCGGTTCCGGTCAGGCGGCGCACCATCTCGTCGTCGCCGCGCAAATGATAGGCGACCGCCAGATCGACCGCACCGCGCGGGCAGGCCGCGCGGGCCATGGCGGCATCGGCGCCGGAATCGGCGATGGCGGCGCAGAAGGCGGCCTCGCTCCAGCCATCGAACGGGACGTGGATCAGGGCAGCATCCAGAAGCTCTTGCTTGATGGCATCCAGGCCTTGGGGCGTGTCGGTCATGCGGGGGCCTCCTTTCGACGGTCCCCTCTATAGACAAGTTCGCGCGGCTTTGCTATACGGCCACCTCCTGCGAAATTCGAAACTCCAGCAAGAAAGGTGGTGACAACCACATGCAGGTCAGCGTTCGCGACAACAATGTCGACCAGGCGCTTCGGGCTCTGAAGAAGAAACTTCAGCGCGAAGGCGTGTTCCGCGAAATGAAGCTCAAGCAGCATTTCGAGAAACCGTCCGAGAAGAAAGCGCGCGAGAAGGCGGAAGCCGTCCGCCGTGCGCGCAAACTGGCGCGGAAGAAAGCCCAGCGCGAAGGTCTTCTGTAAGACCGTCGGCATGCGAACCGGAGCAGCAATGCTCCAGCGAGACGACCCCCGAGGCCCCGCCCGGGGGTTTGTCGATTCTGGCACCCTGAAAATCTTTGCCTTGCGGCCGGGGCTCAGCCCTGGCGGAAGCGGCCCGCCTCGATCTCGCGGGCCAGCCGGGCGACGGCGGTCTCAAGCTGATCGGCCAGCCGGTGATGGGCAAGCCGCAGCGTCTGCAGCAGCACCCGCGCACCGATGGTCTTCGAGGCCAGGTCGATCGAGATCGCCAGCCGGGTCAGGCGCGGCGCCAGAAGCTGAAGCTCGATGGCGCTGGCGGCCTGCAGCCCGCCCGAGCGCGACTGCAGCCGGATCTGTTGCGGCGGCTCGAAGGCGACCAGTTCGGTCTCGACCGCGCGCCGGGCGCCCTGCAGCGTGAATTCGGCCGCCCAGGCCATGCCCGGCCCGGGTTCGCTGCGGTCGTCGAGCCGGCGCAAGTCTGCCCCGCGGCGACCGGCCGCGGCCTCGACCCGCGGAAAGTCCGACAGCACGGCAAAGACCTCCTCGATCGGCGCGGCAATGTCTTCGCGGGCGGTAAGCTGCATGTCTGGCTCCGGGCTGGCTTTGACCGTTCTGGCCTCAATCCAGCCGGTCCGCAAGCCACCTGCGGATCAGGTGCCCGGCAATCGCGCCCGGGCGGGGCGGCAGCATGTCGGTGCGTTCGCCCGCGAGAACCGCCAACATCTCTTCACGCGAAACCCAGCGCGCCTCGGCGATCTCGGCCGGATCCACGGTGATGTCGAGCGACAGGGCCTCGCCTCGGCAGCCCAGCATCAGCGAGGCCGGAAACGGCCAGGGCTGGCTGGCCAGATAGCGGACCCGGCCGACGCGGATGCCCGTTTCCTCGGCGACCTCGCGCCGCACCGCGGCCTCGACCGACTCGCCCGGTTCGATGAAGCCCGCCAGCAGCGAGAACATCCCCTCGGGCCAGCCGGGCGAACGCCCCAGCAGAACCGAATTGCCATGAAGGATCAGCATGATGACGCAAGGATCGGTGCGCGGGAAATGCGGCGTGCTGCAGGCCTCGCAGACCCGGCGCCAGCCCGCGTCGACCATTCGGCTGGGCTGGCCGCAACGCGAACAGAACCGGTGGGTGCGATGCCATTCGCAGATCCCCTTGGCGGTCGCCGCCAGTTCGGCCTGCAGCGGGTCGAGCCCCGCCATGACCCGGCGCAGCTCGCGAAAGAGGTGATCCTCGGGCAGATCGGGATGGCGCTGTTCGGACGGATCGAGAAACAGCCCCAGCGTGTCGGGGATCTCGTCCGGGCGCCAGTCCGAGATGTCGACGGCGAAATGCGGCGCGCCATCGGCCAGCCCGAGAAAGATCGCCCGCGCGCGCCGCTCAGCCGCAACCGGGTTCGCGCAGGGCACCCAGCCAAGCCCATCCTCGCAACACAGCGGCTTGCCACGCCAAAGCGGCAGAACCCGCCCCTTCGCCCAGGCGTCGTCCAGCCAGACGGCATCGCCACGCCGGAGCGCGGCCCGGTCCAGGCCGCCGCCTCCGAAAGTCACCTGCTCGGCCGGTCGCATGGCCGCTCCTTTTCTTGCAATGGTGCAGGGCGGGCGTCATTCTGAGGCGAATGCTAACAATCCGACATTCGTCTGACGCGAATTGGCTCTCGCCATCCGCCCGCGAACCCTTTACTGTCGCAGGCTGGTGATGGTCGCATTCCGCCCCCAAGTCAAAGCCATTTCCCCGGCAGGCTGCGGACGCGGCCCTGCTAGTTTTGTATCGGCCAGCCGCGCCTCTTGTCGGCCGGCATCCAGGCGGGGGCATCCTTGAACGCGCTGCACCCATTTTCCGCTTCGCCCGCCGCCGACCGCGTGCATCTGCGGCTGATGGAAACCTCGGACCTGCATGTGCATGTCTTTCCCTATGACTATTATTCCGACCGGCCGATCGACTCGGCCGGGCTGGCGCGCACCGCTGCGCTGATCGCAGCGCTCAGGGCCGAGGCGGCCAATACGCTTCTGTTCGACAATGGCGATTTCCTGCAGGGCAACCCGATGGGCGACTATATCGCCCATGAGCGCGGTCTGCGCCCGGGCGAGATGCATCCGATGATCGCCGCGATGAATGCGGTCGGCTATGACGCGGCGACGCTGGGCAATCACGATTTCAACTACGGGCTCGATTTCTTGCTGACCGCGCTCGATGGCGCGCGGTTCCCGGTCGTGTCGGCCAATCTGCTGCCCGGCCCGCTCGCCCCGCCCGGGCTGGCCGCCCTGCCCCGCTATACGCTGCTCGAGAGACCCGTGCGCGATGGCGCCGGAGCGACCCATCGACTGAGGATCGGGGTGATCGGCTTCCTGCCGCCGCCCATCGCGGTCTGGGACCGCCGCCATCTGGACGGCCGGGCCGAGGGGGGCGACATCGTCGCGGCCGCCCGGGCTCTGGTGCCGAAGATGCGCGCCGAAGGCGCCGATCTGGTCGTGGCGCTGGCCCATTCGGGCATCGGCGAGCCCGGCCATGTCGCGCGTCAGGAGAATGCCTGCCTGCCGCTGGCCGGGATCGAGGGGATCGACGCGATCCTGTCGGGCCATCAGCACCTGACCTTCCCCGGCCCCGATTTCGCGGGCATCGCCGGGGTCGATGCCGAGGCGGGCACAATCTGCGGCAAGCCCGCCGTCATGCCCGGCTTCTGGGGGTCGCATCTTGGCGTGATCGACCTGCTGCTGGACCGTGACGGGCCGGGCTGGCGGGTTGCCGAGCACCAGAGTACGCTGCACCCCATCGCCATCCGCAAGCCCGGCTGCGGGGTCGTGCCGCTGGCGCCCAGCAATCCCGCCGTGATCACCGCGGCGGCCCGCGCCCATGCCGAGACGCTGGCCTATACCCGCCGCGCCGTCGGCCGCACCGCGGTGCCGCTGCACAGCTATTTCTCGCTGGTGACGAACGACGCCTCGGTCAAGATCGTCGCCGATGCCCAGCGCTGGTACCTGGCCGAGATGCTGAAGGGCACCCCCCACGAAGGCCTGCCGCTGCTGTCGGCGGCGGCGCCCTTCAAGGCGGGCGGTCATGGCGGACCCGATTACTACACCGACGTCCCCGTGGGCGACATCGCGATCCGCAACGTCGCCGATCTTTACCTTTACCCCAACACGGTGCGCGCGGTGCGTGTCACCGGCGCCCAGCTGCGCGGCTGGCTCGAGCGCTCGGCCGCGATCTTCAACCGGATCGAGCCGGGCCAGCCCGACCAGATCCTGCTGAACCCCGAGGCCCCGTGCTATGATTTCGACGTGATCGGCGGGGTCGAATACCGGATCGACCTCAGCCGACCGCCGCGCTTTGGGCCGGGGGGGCGGCTCGTGGACCCGACTGCCGGGCGCATCGCGGGTCTCAGCTGGCGGGGGCAGCCGGTGAGCGACGACATGGAGTTCGTGGTCGCGACCAACAGTTTCCGGGCCAGCGGCGGCGGCGGCTTTCCGGGCACAGGGGTCGAAAGCATGGCGTTCGAGGCGCCCGATGCGAACCGCGACGTCCTGCTGCGCTATATCGCAGAGCACGGCACCGTCGCGCCCCGGGCCGATGCCACCTGGCGGTTCGAGGCTCTGCCGGGCACCACCGTCCTGTTCGACACCAGCCCGGCCGCGCTCGACCATCTCGACGAGCTGCGCGACCTCGCGCTCGAACCCGCAGGCGAGGGTCCCGATGGCTTTGTGCGGCTGCGGATCTCGCTTTAGCGCCGGTCCGAATGGCAGTCGGGAAACGCCCGGATCGGAAATCCCCCATAGAAAGCGCCAAACCCGGAAAACTATCCCCGGACCCGCTCCGATGCACGCCCAAGGGGAGGGATTTCGGCGTGACCGCACGCCGCCTGGGTCCTGGGACGCTCTGACTTGCCGACGCAGCCCAGGCCCGGCAGATGCCGTCCCCGTCGGATTTTCCCGCGCATGCGCGGGATGCCTGGAAAGATCGGCTGCGACCCCCGGGGTTTGGTTGCCAAGGCCCAGGTGCTGTTCCGCATCGAGAAGGACCCGTTCGAAACCACGGTCAAGGAGGCCGACGGCGCCTTTCGCACGGCCGAGGCGGCGGCGCGCGCGCCGGTCCTCCGACGGTCGATCTTGGGACTGGTTGCTGCTGGCAGCCTCGGGGTCGGGGGCGGGATGCGGGCCGCGGCGGTCGCAGGCATCTTCGTGACCCCGGCGCGTTAGGTGGTTTTCCAGACCCTGCACAAAAATCCGGGGGCGGCGCGGGACATTGGACGGATCAGGGAAGGGATGCGGCTGCAGATCCCGGCGAATGACGCGGGATGTGATCCCGCCGGATCGATAATCCCACACCAAAGACGGAGCGTTCGATTTTCGTCCGGGTTTTTGGTACCGCCTCCCCGGCTCGAACGGGGGACCCCCAGATCCACAATCTGGTGCTCTAACCAACTGAGCTAAGGCGGCACTGTCCGCGCGATTTAGCGCCCCCCCGGTGCGATTGCAAGACCCGTTCTCGACCGCAGGCACGCCATCGCAAGACAGCCGCACCCCTGATAAACAGGCCCCGAGCGGCCCGCGTCGCCCTCGCCACCCTTGCCAGACCCGGGCCAACGCGGTAACCCGGCGGCTTCATCACCCCGGGGAACCAGCGCCATGGGCATCGACAAGCAAAGCGATTTCGCCGCCAATCTGCAGATCGGACCGACCAGCCTTGGCATGGTGCGGATCTATGTCGAAGGCGAGGGGCTGGAGATCCCGATGGATTTCGACCCCGAGGAAGCCGAGGAAATCGCGGACGAACTGCGCGCCGCCGCGGCGCAGGCGCGGGCCATGACCGAGAAGAAGGTCAAGCCCCCCAAGCCGAAGGGCTGAGCCCGGGATCGCGGAGCGCCTGCAGCCGCAGCGCGGCATGGCGGGCGAATCTGTGGATCAGCGCCTTGCGCCGCGCCGGCGCCAGCCGGGCTTCGGGGGCCTCGCGCACCAGGTCGGCGCCATAGCCATCGGCAAGGATCAGCCCGGTGTCCAGCGGCAGCAGCTCGGACGGGAAATCGGCATCCACCGCCCAGAAGAACCGGTCGCACCAGTCGAGATAGCCGGTCCATTTCCGGTCCGAGGTGAAATCGGCGCGGCTCGACTTGCACTCGATCACCCAGATCTCGTCCTTCGGGCCCAGCGCCATCACGTCGACCCGCAGCCCCGGCGCGGGCACCAGTTCCTCGACCGTGGCAAAGCCCAGATCGCGCAGGTGGCGGCAGACGCCGCGGGCCAGAAGCTGGCCGGGGGCAAGCGGGATCGGGCCGGGATCGGACATGGCGCGACCATGATCGACGCGCCGCCCTTCGACAAGCCTTGTCGGCACGGCACCGGCATCCTATCTATCGCCGAGGCGGGGTCTGCCCTTCCCGTGCAGAGGTCAAATTCCGGTGGCCTTAAGCAAATCCGAGGGAGCTGGCTCTGTCCGGATCCTGGTCCGGTTACCCGGCGCCCACCTGTAGTAACAGGTCCTCGGGAATTGCAATGCCTCCACGTTTGCGGTGGTCCCGCCCGTTCTTCCGCACCTTGTCGATGTCGACCGCGTCCCGGCGGGACCGCCCGCGATGCGGCGGCCCTGCGGCAAGGCCCGTCCCCGGCGCATGAAAAAGGCGGCCCAAGGGCCGCCAGAATCGTGCATCTGAAACGTGGGAAGCGGCGGGTCAGCGCCGCATCCGGCGGTCGTCCTTCACCGGCACCGGGATCGGCACCAGAACTTCGGCCAGGCCGCGCACCGGTTCCCGGCCGCGGCGTCCGTTATCGGCGTCGTCGTCCCGGGCCATCGCCATCACCGCGATGCCGAACTGCACCCCGGCAAAGACGATCCCGTTGAACAGGAACAGAAGCGCCCCGGCCAGCCAGCCCCCCGAGACGTTGGTCACGAGATGCCAGAGATTGGCGACGTCGAAATACATCAGAAGGCCGACGAACAGACCCGACAGGACGAACCCGATGGCAGTCTGGCGTATGTAGAGGGTCACGAGCTTTGGCATCGGTGTCTCCGTTCCTTGCGCCAATTAGGTAGCCATTCCGAGAAGGATTCCAAGAGCAAACTTCGGAGCACCTGTCGATCGGCCCGGCCCGGCGCAGCGTCAGGCCGCCTGTTTCCGTTGCGTCATCATGGCGCTAGAACGGTTAAGAGAAGGTTACCGAAAGCCGACTCGGGCGCACCAACCCCGCCGGGGCCGCCGAAGCAGCCCCGAACAATCCGAAGAGTCGCGGACGCAAAAAGCAAAGACCGGAAACGATGCGACGGCCCGAAGCGTCAGGCTCAGAACGCCTCGGGGCGCGCTTCGCGGGCCATGTGATCGAGCACGGCATTCACGAATTTGGGCTCGCGGCCTTCGGGAAAGAACGCCTTGGCCACGTCGACATATTCGGTGATGACGACCTTCGGCGGCGCCTTGGCCTCGACCAGTTCCGCCCCGGCGGCGCGAAACAGCGCCCTCAGCGTCGGGTCGATCCGGGCAATCGGCCATTTCGCCACCAGCGCGCGGTCGGTCATCTGGTCGATCTTCGCCTGCCAGTTGACGGCGCCTTCCAGCGTCGCGCGGAACAGATCGGCATCGCCCTCGGCCAGCTCTTCGCCGTCCTCATAGCCGACCCCGAAGCGCCAGGTCTCGAATTCGCGGCGCACGGTGTCGACGCCCTGCCCCGACTGTTCCATCTGAAACAGCGCCTGGACCGCGTAAAGCCGGGCGGCGGACCGCATCTGGTTGCGGTTGGGTTTGCGGGGCTCGGTCATGCGCGGTCGGCCCCCTCGGCGACCTGGAACCCGCCCGAGGGACGGAACCCCACGCCCTTGGTCTCGCCGCTCCAGCGCCGCGCCAGGGCGATCAGATGCAGCGCCGCCGCCGCCGCGCCGCCGCCCTTGTCCATATCGGCCGGATCGGCCCGGCGCAGCGCCTGGTCGCGGTTCTCGACGGTCAGGATGCCGTTGCCGATCAGCGCGCCCTGCAACCCCAGAAGCGTCAGCCCGCGCGAGCTGTCATTGCAGACGGTCTCATAGTGGGTGGTTTCGCCCCGGATCACGCATCCCAGCGCGACATAGCCGTCATAATTCGACAGCCGGTGGGCCAGCGCGATGGCAGTCGGGATCTCGAGCGCGCCGGGCACCTCGATCAGTTCATGCGCGACACCGGCGGCGTCAAGCGTGGCGACCGCCCCGGCGATCAGCTTGTCGGCGATGTCGCGGTAGAAGGGCGCGACGACGATCAGCAGTTTCGCGGGCTTGTCGAAGGCGGGCAGCGCCAGCGTGTGATGGGGGTCCTGTTCGGCCATGGCTCAAGCCTTCCTCTCGATGGTCCGGGTGCCCTCGATCGAGAGCCCGTAGGCGTCGAGCCCCACCACACGGGGCAGCGGCGAATTGGTCAGCAGCACCAGCCGGTGCAGGCCCAGCGCGGCCAGAATCTGCGCGCCCAGCCCGTACTGGCGCAGGGTCTGCGGCGAGGCCGCACCGTCCAGCACCAGCTTCATCGTGGTATCGCGCAGCAGCACGACGACGCCGCGGCCTTCCTCGGCGATGATCTCCATCGCGGCGGACAGTTCGCCTGCCGGATGCGGGCCGAGGCCCAGCACGTCCTGCAACGGGTCGAGCGCGTGCATCCGCACCAGCACCGGCGCGTCGGTGGTGGTGATGTCGCCCTTGGTCAGCACCACATGTTCGGCGCCCTGGGTTTCATCGGTGAAGATGCGCATCACCCAGTCGCCGCCATGGGCCGAGGTGACATGGCGCACGGCGCGTTCGTTCACCAGATTGTCGTGGCGGCGGCGATAGGCGATCAGGTCCGAGATGGTGCCGATCTTCAGCCCGTGCCGCTGGGCGAAGGCCACCAGATCGGGCAGCCGCGCCATGGTGCCGTCTTCGTTCATGATCTCGCAGATCACGCCCGCCGGGATCAGCCCGGCCAGCCGCGAGACGTCGATCGACGCCTCGGTATGGCCCGCGCGGACCAGCACGCCGCCGTCGCGGGCGCGCAGCGGGAAGATATGGCCGGGCGTCGCGATGTCGGTCGCGCCCTTGCTGGCGTCGATGGCGACGGCCACGGTGCGGGCGCGGTCATGGGCGGAAATGCCGGTGGTCACCCCCTCGCGCGCCTCGATCGAGGTGGTGAAGGCGGTCTCGTGCCGCGACGAGTTCTGCGAGGCCATCAGCGGCAGGCCCAGCGCATCGACCCGCTCGCCGGTCAGGGTCAGGCAGATCAGGCCCCGGCCGTGGGTCGCCATGAAGTTGATCGCCTCGGGGGTGGCCATCTGCGCGGGGATCACCAGATCGCCTTCGTTCTCCCGGTCCTCGTGATCGACCAGAATGAACATGCGCCCGTTGCGGGCATCCTCGATGATCTCCTCGATCGAGGAGATCGCGTCCTGATAGCTGGGATCGCCGATGTCTTCCATGTCGTCCACCTGTTCCGAAGCCCGCCTATTAGCGCGGTCGGGACAGATTGGAAAGAACCCGCATGCCCGGCGGCCCGGAAATCGGGACCTCCCGGCGGGGCAGAGAACGCGACGGCCTTGCGACGAGACGGTCGGGCCCCGGGCGATGGCGGCAGGCCCCGGGGCCGCTGTTTCGGCCCCGGAACCGGTGTTCACGGACTTGGGCGTTCGTCGCCGGGCCGAGACTGCCCCAGACTGACGCGGCCTCCACCGCCGGCGCGGAGGCCGACCCCGCGTCAGGGGATCAGGCGCGGGGGGGTGCCCGGCCCGCGGCGGCGGAAGGCGGCCAGCCCCGCGACCGGGGTCAGCCCGAAGATCACACCGGCCGGAAGCGGCACCGGAGCGATCTCGACCGGGACCGGCTCGCCATAGGGGAGGTCGTCCATCACCGGCTCGTCCTCGGGATCGAGCAGCGCGGTACCGACCGACACCCTGGCGACCTGCGGATCGTCGAACACCACGCCCAGGCAGGACAGCTTCGCGGCACCGCCGGGCGGCACGTAGTCCTCGGCCAGAAGGTCGCCATGGATGTCGTGGAAGGACAGCACGACCTGGCCTTCGCCTTGCAGACCGGTGAAGACCGCGCCGAGACCGCGGGTGGTGGCCTGCGTGGTCTGGTCGACGGGATAGAAGAACGGGATGTCGAGGGTCGCCCCGTCATCGGGCCGGAAGATCCGCCGGGGGCTGAAGACGGTACACTCGTCCGGTTCGTCGAACAGGAGCGGCCCCCCGAGGCCGAAGAGGACGACACCTCGCCCCCTCGGTGCTGCCGGTCGCGACAAACTCGATCCCGCGGGCACGGCCCGGCGTCGAGCCGTTCAAGAAATCGCCCGGGAAGTCGTTCGGATCGGCAAAGGCATCGGGCACGCCGCCCCAGTTGATTTACCGCCGCCCGTCCGGGTCTTCATTGGTGGGCGTAAAGCCGGTCAGCCCGGAAAACTCGGCGCGGACGGCATCGACGGTATCCTGGATGTCCGCCGCGGTCGGCCCGCGTCGGGAAAGACCGTGGCCGCAGATCCGGGCAGGGCGGACAGCGACAGGGCAAGAATGAATGGAGACAGGGAGCGCATTCTGCCTCCTTGATGAAACGACCCGAATGGGACGCCCAGGGCGCCACGCCGGATGGCGCGCCATCCGCAAGCCGCACATCGGGGGGAACGCGCGGGCGGTGTCGCCAGCGTTGGACTCCGCATCCCGAGGGACGTTTCGGGACGCCGCGCCGCCCGTCGCCTGTTTTTTTCGGCGGGGACCCGCGACCGGGAACGTTCCCGCCGGTCTTTGCGGGCGGGCGTCCCCGTCGGCGCGCCGGGCGGTCTTCAACGCGGCCCGGCGTCGCCATCCGCGCCAAGGGGTCCGAAAGATGGCATCCGCCCGGACCTCTGGAAACGCACCGGGAGCCCTATGGCGTTCGGGCCGCGCTCAGGCCGCGTCGTATTCCCGCAGCCGCGCGACATAGCGCGCCAGCGTGTCGATCTCGAGGTTCACCTTGTCCCCGACCCGGGCCAGCCCCCAGGTGGTGGCCTCCTTGGTATGGGGGATGAAGTTGATCCCGAACGTCGCGCCCTCGACCTCGTTCACCGTCAACGAGGTGCCGTTCAGCGCCACCGACCCTTTCGGCGCGATGAACTTCGCCAGAGCCCCGGGCGCGCGGAAGGTCATGCGGGTGCTGTCGCCCTCGTCGGCCATCGCCACGATCTCGGCCACCCCGTCGACATGGCCCGAGACAATGTGCCCGCCAAGCTCGTCGCCCACCTTCAGCGCGCGTTCGAGGTTGATCCGACCGCCCTCGGCCCAGTCGCCGATATTGGTCTTCGACACCGTCTCGGCCGAGATCGACACGGCGAACCAGCCCCCCTCGTCGTCGGCGCCGCGGTCGGTCACGGTCAGGCAGACGCCGTTGCAGGCGATCGAGGCGCCGATGTCGATGCTGTCGGGCACATAGCGGCAGCCGATCCGGGCGGTCAGGTCGCCCTTCATCGAAAGCGCGCGAATGGTGCCGATATCGGTGATGATGCCGGTGAACATGGTCGGGCTCCTTGCGGCGCGGTGTCCGACCTGACCTATCGTCTGCGGCGTCGGGGGGCAAGCGGCACGCATGGTTCGGCTTTCCAGCGGCAGGCACGTCGGGCACAGGTGGACGGCAGGGGGCGAAGCGATGGAACGCATGCGCGGCGCCGGGCGCCGGTTTCTGATGCTGCAAGGGCCGCATGGCCCCTTCTTCGGCCGGCTGGCGCGCGGGCTGCGCGGCACCGGCGCCGAGGTCCGGCACGCGGGCTTCAGCCGGGGAGATGCGGCCTTCTGGAGCGATCCGGATCGCTGCATCGCGGTGACCGCCCCGCCCGAGGCCTGGCCCGCGACCCTGGCCCGGCCGCTCGACCGGCTGGCGATCGCCGACCTTGCCGTCCGTGGCGACACCCGCCCCGGCCATGCCGCCGCGATTGCCGAGGCCCGGGCACGCGACCTTGCGGTGCATGTCTTCGAAGAAGGCTATCCGCGGCCCGACCGGATCACCTGCGACCGCGACGGCGACCGGGACGGCGACCGCGACGGCGCCAACGGCAACTCGCCGCTGATGCGGCTGTCGATCGAGGACATGGCGGCGCAGATGCCGGAGCGGGCGCCGCTGCCGGGGCCGCTGCCGGGGCCGCTGAGCGACCGCCGGGGCAACCTCTGCGCCCATATCGGCCATGGCGCGCTCTATCGCGGGCTGGTGATGCTGCCGTCGGGCCGCTACCCCAGCTTCCGGCCGCATCGCGGCCTGCCGGTGCACCGGGAATTCGCTCTGCATCTGCGGCGGCTGGCCCTGCTGCCCTTTCTGGCCCCGCGGCGGGTTTCGCTATTGCGTGGTGCCGCTGCATCTGGCCCGTCACGCCAATTCTCTGCATCACGGCCCCTTCGCCACCATGACAGAGGTCCTCGGGCAGGGGATCGCCGCCTTCGCCGAGGGCGCGCCGCCCGATTTCCGGCGGGTGTTCAAGGCGCATCCGCTGGAGGACGCGCGCACCCCGCTCTGCCCCGAGATCGCGCGGATCGCCCGGGCGGCGGGACTGGCGGATCGCGTGCATCTGGTGGATGGCGGCCGACTCGCGCGGCTGCTGGCCGGGGCGACCGGTGCGGTCACGGTGAACTCGACCTCCGGGTCCTGTGCGATCTGGCGCGGGCTGCCGCTTTGCGCCCTGGGGGCGGAGGTCTGCGGCAAGCCCGGTCTCGTTTCGGACCGGCCGCTGGCCGCCTTCTTGGCCGCGCGCGATCCGCCGGACCGCAGGGCTTTCGCGGTTTTCCGCCGGTATCTGCCGGCGACCGGCCGGATCGCGGGCGATTTCCATACGCGCCGCGGCCGCGGGCGCGCGGTCGGCCTTGCAATCGAGCGCCCGCTGGCTGCCCCGGCCAGCGGGGAGGCCATGCGGCAACACCTGCAGGCGATTGCGGGACAGGGCGGCTCGCCCGTCTGGTCTTTCGCGCGAGACTTCTTTAGCGTCGCCGCAAAGGCGGGAGTGAAACGCCGCGGCAGGTAACAAGGGACACCTACGTGAAGAGACTGCCAGCCCGAGGGGTCCGACTCCTCGTCCTTGTCGGACTGCTCGCCGCGACGGCCGCCTGCGGCCTGCCCCGGCCTGGGCCGAGCAAGCCCGAGATTTTCGACGGGTCCACGTTGCGCGAGGGCGACGCCTTCGTCGTCGCGGTGAACGACCGGGTGAACCGGGCCACCGCCGTGGTGCCCGCCAGCGGCTTTCCGGCCTCCTTCCTGAACGCGGCCCCCATGGGGTCGGACACGATCCGGGCTGGCGACACGCTGGGCCTGACCGTGTTCGAGAATGTCGATGACGGCCTGCTGGCGCCGCGCGAAAGCAATGCCGCCACGCTGAACGAGGTGCAGGTCGACAGCTCGGGCTATATCTTCATTCCCTATGCCGGGCGCATCCAGGCCGCGGGCAGCACGCCCGAGGGGCTGCGCGAGAAGATCACCGAAAAGCTCGACGCCCAGACCCCCGACCCGCAGGTGATGGTGACGCGGCTGGCGGGCGACGGCGCGACGGTGTCGGTCGCGGGCGGCGTCGGCAAGCAGGGCGTCTTCCCGATCGAGCGGCCGAACCGCACCCTGTCGGGGATGCTGGCCTCGGCGGGCGGTATCGTGATCCCGCCCGAGATCGCCCAGATCACCGTGATCCGCGGCAAGACCCGCGGCCAGATCTGGTTCGAGGATCTCTATGCCGACCCGTCGCTCGACATCGCGCTGCGCAATGGCGACCGGATTCTGGTCGAGGAAGACACCCGCGACTTTACCGCGCTTGGCGCGACCGGCACCCAGCGCAACGTTCGCTTCATCACCCAGAGCATGTCGGCGGTCGAGGCGCTGGCCCAGGTCGGCGGCCTCAGCTCGGCGCTGGCCGACCCGACCGGCATCTTCGTGCTGCGCAACGAGCCCGAGGAGATCGCCCGCCAGGTGCTGGCCCGCGACGATCTGGTCGGCGAACAGCGCGTGGCCTATGTGCTGAACCTGACCGAGCCCGCCGGGCTGTTCCTGGCCCGCGACTTCGCCATCCGCGACGGCGATACGGTCTATGTGACCGAGGCGCCCTATGTCCGCTGGGTCAAGCTGCTGAGCGTGATCACCGGCACCGCCGGTGCCGCCCGCAACGTCTCGGCCACGGTCGAAAACTGATCGGGTCATGACCGGCCCCGCGCCGATCGACACCGCCGCCCCGGCCCCCGGCCGCGGGCGGCTTTTCGCGTCTTCGGCCGGGTTTCTGACCCAGGCCCGGGTCCGGCGCATCCTCGAGCTGGCGGGCCACCCGGTCGCGCTTGGCCTGCCGGGGCCGGGCGATCTGGTCGCGGTCCGGGGGATGGGGCGGACCGCCGCGCGCGGCCGGCGTCTGGCCCGGAGGCGCGGCGCCGGGCTTCTTTGGGTCGAGGACGCCCCGCTCCGGTCGGTGCTGCCGGGGCGGGCGCGGGGGGCCGGGCCGCCGCTCGGGCTGATGCTGGACCGGGGCGGTCCTCATTTCGACCCGTCCCGGCCGTCGGATCTCGAGACCCTGCTGGCGAGCCACCCGCTGGACGATCCCGACCTGATCGGGCGGGCCCGGGCCGCGATGGCGCGGCTCCGCGCCGGGCATCTGACCAAGTATACCGGTTTCGACCCCGGGGCGCCGGTGCCCGACCCGGGCTATGTGCTGGTCATCGACCAGGGGGCGGAGGACGCGGCGGTGCGCGCCTCCGGCGCCGATGCCACCACCTTCGCCGCGATGCTGGCCGCGGCCGAGCTGGAAAACCCCGGCGCGCCGGTGCTGATCAAGGCCCCTCCCGAGGCCGTCCGGGGCCTGCGCGCCGGGCCTCTCGGCCCCGAACAGGCGCAGGGCCGGGTGCGGGTGCTGACCGAGCCGGTTTCGCCCTGGGCGCTGCTGGAGGGCGCGGTCGCGGTCTATACCGTCTCGTCGCAGATGGGGTTCGAGGCGATCCTGGCCGGGCACCGGCCGCGGGTCTTCGGCCAGCCCTTCTATGCCGGCTGGGGCCTGACCGAGGACGACCGGCCGCTGGCCCGGCGCGCCCGCCCGCTGAGCCCGGCCCAGCTTTTCGCGGCGGCGATGATCCTCGCGCCCCGCTGGTACGACCCGTTCCACGACCGGCTGTGTCCGCTGGAGGACGCGCTGGCGATCTTCGAGGCCGAGACCCGGGCCTGGCGCGAGGACCGCGCGGGCTGGGTCGCCTCGGGCATGCGGCTGTGGAAACGCCCGACGCTGCAGCGGTTCTTCGGCACCGTCCGGCCAATGCGCTTTGCCGCCGATCCGGCCGGGGCCGGGCGCCTTGCGCGCGCCAGCGGGCGGCGGGCCATGGCCTGGGCGGGCGGGAGCGCGCCGCTGCCCCCCGGCACGGTGCGGGTCGAGGACGGGTTTCTGCGGTCCTGCGGGCTGGGCGCGGCGCTGGTGCCGCCGCTGTCGCTGGTGCTTGACGATCTTGGCATCCATTACGACCCGGGCCAGGAAAGCCGGATCGAGCGGCTGATCGCCGGGCGGCCCGGTCTGGAGCCGGTGGAGGCGGCGCGTACCGCGCGGCTGGTGGAATTCCTCATCGCGTCCGGGATCTCGATATGCAATTCCGGCGGATGCGTGCCGCCCGCCCTGCCCACGCTTCCTCCCGGGCACCGCATCCTGGTGCCGGGACAGGTCGAGGACGATGCCTCGATCCGCGTCGGCTGCCCGGCCGAGCGCGACAATCTCGCCCTGCTGGCCCGCTGCCGCGCCGAGAACCCCGAGGCGGTGCTGATCTATGCCCCCCATCCCGATGTCGCGGCCGGGCTGCGCCCCGGGGGGCTTGCGCCCGGCGTGGCGCGCGCCCATGCCGATCTGGTGCTGCCCGGCGCCATCGACCCCGGGGCGGCGCTGGCCGCGATCGACGAGGTCTGGACGCTGTCCTCGGGGCTGGGCTTCGAGGCGCTGCTGCGGGGGGTGCCGGTCACCTGTCTGGGGCTGCCCTTCTATGCCGGCTGGGGTCTGACCCGGGATCTGGCCGCGCCGCCCGCGCGCCGCCGGGCGCGGCCCGACCTGCTGGCGCTGGCCCATGCCGCGCTGATCGCCTATCCGCGCTATCTCGACCCGGTCACGGGGCGCCCCTGCCCCGTCGAGATCGCGGCCGAGCGGCTGGCCGCCGGACAGGCGCCGCGGCGCGGTGCGCGGTTGCGGGCATTGGCGCGGGTGCAGGGGGCGCTGGCCGGGCAGGCCTGGCTCTGGCGCCGGTAGCGGCCTTCGGCCGCGCGCTCCGCGGGGGGTATTTTCGCCAAGAAGAAGACGCGCTCAGAGCCGGGTCCAGACATGGAGAAGATCGGGGCCAAGCGGGCGCGTCTCGGCCAGCGCAAAGCGCGGCGCGTCGGCGAGATGCGCCAGCGCCATCGGTCCGACCGCCGGGCGCCCCTCGGCGCCTAGCGCAAGCCCGGCGGTGAAGCCGATCAGCTCGTCCACCAGATCGGCGCCAAGCAGCGCGGCGGCCAGCGCGCCGCCGCCCTCGCAGAAGACCCGGGTCAGGCCCGCTGTCCCGAGCGCCGCAAGCAGCGCCGCCGGGTCAAGCCGCCCATCGGGGCCGGTCGCGATTCCGATGCAGCGGGCGCCGCGCGCCTCCCAGGCGGCGCGGCGCGCCGGGTCGGCATCGGGACCGTGGCACAGCCAGAGCGGGACCGCGCGGGCGCTGGCCGCCAGCTGTCCGGTTTCGGGCAGGTCGAGCCCGGCCGCGCAGATCACCCGGACCGGCTGATGGGCGACCCCGAGCCCGCGCACGGTCAGCGCCGGGTCGTCGGCCCGGGCGGTGCCGCCGCCCACCATCACCGCGTCATGGCCCGCGCGCAGCGCATGGACATGGCGGCGTGCTTGGGGGCCGGTGATCCAGCGGCTTTCGCCAGAGGCGGTGGCGATCCGTCCGTCAAAGGAGGTGGCGAGCTTCAGCGTGACCATCGGCCGCCCCTCGCGGCGGCTCAGCAGGAAACCGCGATGGTCGCGCGCCGCGGCCGCGGCCAGTACGCCCGTCTCGACCGCGATCCCGGCCGCGCGCAGCATCGCATGGCCGCGCCCCGCGACCCGCGGGTCGGGGTCTTCGAGGGCGGTCACGACCCGCGCCACCCCGGCCCGGATCAGGGCCTCGGCGCAGGGCGGGGTCCTGCCGTAATGCGAGCAGGGTTCGAGCGAGACATAGGCGGTCGCCCCCCGGGCCAGGCCCCCGGCCTGGGCCAGGGCCTGCGGTTCGGCATGGGGCCGTCCGCCCGGCGCCGTCCAGCCGCGCCCGACGATCCGGCCCTCGCGCACGATCACGCAGCCCACCGCCGGGTTCGGCCAGGTCCGCCCCTTGCCGCGCGCGCCAAGGCTCAGCGCCAGCGCCATAAACCGCGCGTCCGGTCCTGCGGTCACTCTTCGGCCGGGGCGGAGGGCCTCAGCTCGCTCACGAACTTGTCGAAATCGCCCGCTTCCTGGAAGTTCTTGTAGACGCTCGCGAAACGCACATAGGCCACGGTGTCGATCCGGGCCAGCGCCTCCATCACGATCTCGCCGATCACCTTCGAGGCGATATCGGTCTCGCCCATGCTTTCGAGCCGCCGCACGATGCCCGAGACCATCTGATCGACGCGCTCCGGATCGACCGGGCGTTTCTGCAGCGCGATGCGGATCGAGCGTTCCAGCTTGTCGCGGTCGAAATCCTCGCGTCGGCCGCTGGACTTGATCACCACCAGATCGCGGAGCTGCACCCGTTCATAGGTCGTGAAGCGCCCGCCGCAGGCCGGACAGAAGCGCCGCCGACGGATCGCGACATGATCCTCGGCGGGCCGGGAATCCTTCACCTGTGTGTCGATGTTTCCGCAGAACGGGCAGCGCATGGGCTCTCTCTCGGGCACGGCGTGAACTTATCCACAGGCACTATAGGGGAGCCTCTAGGATTTGGGTAGGGGCCAAATCGCGCGCTATATGTTGGGGAAAGGGTGGTGGCCCCAGTCCTGTCAGAGACGGTAAGAGGCTGCGCGCGGCCCGTTTGCGGTTGTGTTAGTGTAGCGCGACACTGAAATCCGGAGTGCGTGACGGTCAATGTCGGAGCGGACGTGTTTAATCGATGCGCTCACGACCGGCCTTTGAACGACGCTTGAACGATCCGTCAAATAGCGTTTCGAGTGCGTATCACCCCCACGTCCGCCGGTAGGCATACCCGGCGAGCGCCGCGCCGAACGGGGCAAGCGCCCGCGCCCAGCTCGAACCCGTCATCCCAGCGACGAACCCGATCATCGTCGTCCCGAAATCGACATTCACATCGCGGCCGGATGACCCGTTCCGCACATTCAGCACCTGGACCAGGACAAAGATTGCCCAGCCGATCAGGCCGGCGCGGACATCGGCCGCACAGGCGGCCCAGATCAGATCTCCAACTGCGCCGTGCGCCACGTCGACCAAGGCGCGCCGATAGAGCGGAGACTTAATGGTTTCGGCTTTGTCCGACCCGCGGCCGATCTCAGCCGCGATCTCGCAGATGTCATCCCGGACGGTGCTCATGACAGCACCATGGTCAGGATGCCGTCAGCGGCAGAGAAGGTTGCGGTCAGCCCATCGGGGACGTTGATCGCGGTCAGGGTCGCGCCGGTCGTCGCGAGGCTGTCCACGTCGATGAGCGTGTAGATCCCTGCGGCCATGATCGACCGGCAGTCGACCTCGAGCGTCGAGCCTGGTGCCAGCGTGACGGATGACACCACATCGGGCCCGGCGGTGCCATTCGCGCCTGACCGAAACTCTCTGAGAGTGGCCACGCGACCGTCGCCGCCGGCCGTAAACCGCAGCGTCCCGCCATCTTCGACGACAAGCCCTGCGGCTGCGCCACCAAGCCCGTCGAACCCGACGCGCGGGCCGCCTCCGACGATTTCGAAGACATGACCCGCCTTGATCGTCATGACCGCCGCACCGTGGCCGCAGAGGAATTCGCAAGTCTCCTTCGGCTCGTTCCTGCCTTTCCGGTCATCCGCACTGTTCACGACGATGTCCGCCGGACCCGCAAAAGCATCGGTATTCGCGAACCGGCCACCCAGCACACGGACGGACAGGGTGGCGCTGCCATTGTACCCGGCCAGCCAGACCTGCCCGGTTTCATCGACAGTGATCGCACCGCTTCCGGTGCAGGTCGGCGCGGCCGCGACGTCGAGGCGGCCGTTCACCGCATGCAGATGCCCACCCGCGCCCAGATCGAGCCCGGCCACGGTTAAGGTGTGGTCCTGGAAGAACACCTCGTGTCCGTTGATCGCCACGGTATCGCCAGCGAAGCTGCCGGGGATCAGATCGCGGCCCCAGTTGTCGGGATTGTCCCACCGACAACCGTCCTCGGCCAGATCGGGCACGAAGGAACAGGCGGCCGCCGCTGTCCGCCACCGTCTGGCAATGCCGATCGGCGCCTGCATGAATGCAATGAAACTATCGACCGTCGACTTGATCTCATCCTGGGGCAGATCGCGGAGCCACCAGTATATGTCCAGGATGTCAGTCGTGGTGTCGGGAGCGTTCCCCCGCTGCGCGTCGTACCAGCGAAAGATCGTGGCATCGGAGACATTGCTCAGGTCGAGGCCATTCGGGTTGTGGATCTGATCGCCCCAATAAGAGAGAAGATCCCGCTCGCGGCCTTTGAAGCCCGCGAGATAAGCCCCCGGCGCAAATTGCTCGTCCGTATGGGCGAACCCGTCGCGGCGAGCGTGGACCTCTCCATCCCAATCGCTGACAAGCCGAGCTGCCCCATTCGGATCGTTAGGGTTGAGATCGTGCAGCACCAGGACCCGGTCGAATGACACCAGAGGCGAGGATACGCGCACCCCCTGGCTCATCGAGTTGCCAGCGGTCGGACCGTCCATATAGCCCGCATGGGTAGCGACTGCGTCTTGGCACAGAGACCTGTGCCCATCCGTAGTTTGCCCCTCGAACATGGCATCGTTGTAGTTATTGAAGTCGCCTTGCCCGACGTTCCACATCTGGTTTCCGAACGCGAATGCACAGTTGCGCATCCCTGCGCCGCCTCGCAGCTGGATCAGCGACCCGCCCGACCCGAAGACGAAGTTGTCGCGCAACAGAATATGGCGGTTGAAACTGTCGAAGTAGATCGGGTGTGTCAGCAAGTTTGGGCCGGGCGGGGCGTAGCCGTTCAAACCCAGCCGAGGATCGCTGTTGTTGGGAAGATAGCCATTGGCGTCGTCTTTGCTCGGTATTCCGTCGGGACCGTAGGTGTTCAGCCACCCAGGGCCCATGCCACCCCAGGCAATGATGTTTTCCTGGATGATCGTGCCGCTCGATCCCCCGCCCGGCTTGATGCAGCCCGGGCGATGATCGCCCCGCCAAAAATCCGGATTGGCCGAGTCCAACCCGCTGTTTGCATCGAATGCCTGGACGAGCTTGCTGTTGCGAAAAGTGACGCGCGCACCGCGGCCCTTCCTGTCCATCTTCCGAAAGTAGGCTCAGGATGCATTGATTTTCAACGCGCTGCGTGATTCACGGCCTGTACAACGGAGCGGTGACATGCGCGACCTGTACTGGCCGACGAGCGGATGGCCAAGCTTGCCCCTTTCTTCCCCAAGTCCCACGGCAAGCCTCGGGTCGATGACAGACGGGTCTTGAGCGGGATTATCCTCCTCAATCGCAATGGCTTGCGCTGGCGCGACGCGCCCGAAGCCTACGGACCGCACAAGACGCTGTACAGCCGGTGGAAGCGTTGGAGCGAGAAAGGCATCTTCGCCAGGATGATGGCCGGGTTGGCGGCCGAACACGGCGAACAGAAGACTGTAATGATCGATGCGACCTATCTGAAGGCGCCCCGCACAGCGACCTGCATGGCCGCGAAAGAGGGGGGCCGCCCGATCAGGCGGAGTTCGAAGATCAGAAAACGATCCGGGGGATCGTTTTCCTGAGAACGGGCGGCATGAACACCAAGTTGCACGCCATCTGCGACAGCAAGGGACGGCCGCTCAACCTGTTCGTAACGGCAGGACCGGTGAGCGACGACATCGGCGCGCGGGCACTGCTCGGCCCCCTGCCAAAGGTCGGCTGGTTGCTCGGGGATCGCGGCCATGACGCCGACTGGTTCACAGACGCGTTGAAAGACAAAGGGATACGCGCCGTTCGGGGCAGATTTGATCCACTGGATCAAATCCTGTCGCCCGTCACCCCCGGCAGAAAGCAACGCAAGACCCCGGTCAAATACGACAAGCGTCGATACAAGCGGCGCAACCGCATCGGGATCATGTTCGGCAGGCTCAAGGACTGGCGGCGGGTGGCGACACGCTACGATCGCTGTCCCAAGGTGTCCCTCTCCGCCAGCGCCCTCGCAGCGGTCGTGATCTACTGGTTATGAATCCTGAGCCTAAGTTTCTTGGGAAGCCGGGAGGCGTCACATGCATTTTCAGCGCCGTTGCGGGGGCCAGCCGCAGCGGCGTCTTCTTTGGCGCTGTCTCGGGACGGATGGGGAACAAACTGCACCGAACTTGCACGCGCAATCGGCATCCGGTCACGCATCGTTCCGTTGCATGCCGTAAGAATCTGCCTGGCAGACCCTTTTGATACTTGCTGTTTTTTCTGGGGAAGCGTATGTCCGGCGGCGGGACACCCCTCCCCAACGAGGGGCGTATATCTGGAAGGATACCAGCGATGGTTACCGCTACCCCGGCAGCGCGCCCGGTCAATCCGCGCTTCTCGTCCGGCCCCTGTGCCAAACTCCCCGATTTCTCTGTCGACATGCTTGCGGACGCCGCGCTCGGCCGGTCGCACCGTGCCGCCATCGGCAAGGCCAAGCTGAAGGCCGCCATCGACATGACGCGCGAGATCCTCGGCGTCCCTGCCGATTACAAGATCGGGATCGTGCCCGCCTCGGATACCGGCGCCGTCGAAATGGCGATGTGGTCCATGCTGGGCGCCCGCGGGGTCGAGATGCTGGCCTGGGAAAGCTTCGGCGCGGGCTGGGTTACCGATGTCGTCAAGCAACTGAAGCTCGACGCCACCGTGCGCGAGGCCCCCTATGGCGAGATCGTCGATTTCGCCGAGGTCGATTTCGACAAGGACGTGGTCTTCACCTGGAACGGCACCACTTCGGGCGTGCGCGTCGCGAATGGCGATGCGATCCCGGCGGATCGCGCGGGCCTGACGATCTGCGACGCGACCTCGGCCGCCTTCGCGATGGATCTGCCCTGGAACAAGCTCGATGTCGTCACCTTCTCCTGGCAGAAGGTGATGGGCGGCGAGGGCGCGCACGGGATGCTGATCCTGAGCCCACGCGCGGTCGAACGGCTGGAAAGCTACAAGCCCGCCTGGCCATTGCCGAAGATCTTCCGCCTGACCAAGGGCGGCAAGCTGATCGAGGGCATCTTTGTCGGCGAGACCATCAACACCCCGTCGATGATGGCGGTCGAGGACTATCTTGTGGCGCTTGACTGGGCGAAATCGATCGGCGGCCTGCCGAAGCTGATGGAGCGCTCGACCGCGAACTTCAAGGCGGTGCAGGACTTCGTCGATGCGAAACCCTGGATCGAGAACCTGGCGGCGGACCCCGCGACCCGGTCGAACACCAGCGTCTGCCTGAAATTCACCGACGCGCGGATCAAGGACGGTGCGGCCTTCGCCAAGGCCATCGTCAAGCGGCTGGACAAGGAAGGCGTGGCCTTCGACATCGGGTCCTATCGCGATGCGCCCGCGGGTCTTCGGATCTGGTGCGGCGCCACGGTCGAGGCCGCCGATGTCGCGGCGCTGATGCCCTGGATCGAATGGGCCTTCGAGGCCGAGATCGAGGCGCAGACGGCCGCCGCCTGACGCGAATTTTCTGCGAAAATTCGTGGCCGGGCGATGCCCGCCCGGCCCCTGTCCCCCAGTCCATGAGGAGTGCCCGAGATGGCCCCCAAGGTTCTCGTTTCCGACAAGCTTTCCGAAACCGCCGTGCAGATCTTCCGCGACCGCGGCATCGACGTCGACTTCCTGCCCGACCTCGGCAAGGACAAGGACAAGCTGCTTGAGGTGATTGGCCAGTATGACGGCCTTGCCATCCGCTCGGCCACCAAGGTGACCGAAAAGATCCTCGAAGCCGCCACCAACCTCAAGGTCGTCGGTCGTGCCGGCATCGGCGTCGACAATGTCGACATTCCGGCCGCCTCGAAGAAGGGCGTGATCGTGATGAACACCCCCTTCGGCAACTCGATCACCACCGCCGAACATGCCATCGCGATGATGATGGCCGCCGCCCGGCAGATCCCCGAGGCCAATGCCTCGACCCATGCCGGCAAATGGGAGAAATCCCGCTTCATGGGGGTCGAGCTGACCGGCAAGACCCTGGGCCTCATCGGCTGCGGCAATATCGGGTCCATCGTGGCCGACCGTGCCATCGGCCTGAAGATGAGGGTTCTGGCCTACGACCCCTTCCTGTCGCAGGAGCGCGCCGACAAGCTGGGCGTGACCAAGGTCGAGCTGGACGAGATGCTGCCGAAGGCCGACTTCATCACGCTCCACGTGCCGATGACCGAGAAAACCGCCAACATCCTGTCGAAGGACGCGCTGGCCAGGACCAAGAAGGGCGTGCGCATCGTCAACTGCGCCCGCGGCGGTCTGGTCGACGAGGAGGCGCTTGCCGACCTGCTGAAATCGGGCCATGTCGCGGCCGCGGCCTTCGACGTCTTCGCGGTGGAACCGGCCAAGGATAACGTGCTTTTCAACCTGCCCAACGTCGTCTGCACGCCGCACCTGGGCGCGTCGACCACCGAGGCGCAGGAGAACGTCGCCCTGCAGGTCGCCGAGCAGATGTCGGACTACCTGATGACCGGCGCCGTCACCAACGCCATCAACATGCCCTCGATCACCGCCGAGGAGGCGAAGGTCATGGGCCCCTGGATCAAGCTGGCCGGGCATGTCGGATCCTTCATCGGGCAGATGACCGACGAGCCGATCAAGGCGATCAACATCCTCTATGACGGCGTCGCGTCCGACATGAACACCGCCGCCCTGAATGCCTCGGCCATCGCCGGCGTCCTGAAAGAGGTGATCGCCGAGGTGAACATGGTCTCGGCCCCGGTCATTGCCAAGGAACGCGGCATCGCGGTCTCGACCACCACCCAGGGCAAGTCGGGCACCTTCGACGGCTACATCAAGATGACCGTCGTGACCGACAAGCGCGAACGCTCGATCGCCGGCACCGTCTTCTCGGACGGCAAGCCGCGCTTCATCCAGATCAAGGGCATCAACATCGATGCCGAGATCGGCGAACACATGCTCTATACCACCAACAAGGACGTGCCGGGCATCATCGGCGCGCTCGGCGCGGCGATGGGCGCGCACGGGGTCAACATCGCGAACTTCACCCTTGGCCGCACCAAGGCCGGCGAGGATGCGATCGCGCTGATGTATCTCGATCAGCCGATGCCCGTGCATGTGGTCGCGGAACTGGAAAAGACCGGCCTCTTCCAGCAGGTGCGCCCGCTGGAGTTCGAGATCGCCTGATCCCGGCCGACTGACCACACCGGACGGGCCTGCCGCAGACCCTGCGGCAGGCCCGTTCTCTTTCCGGAGACCTCCCATGGTACGAAGCTATGCCATCGGCGACATCCACGGCCAGCGGGCGCGGCTCGAGGCGGCCCATGACCTGATCGCCGAGGATCGGGCGCGGGTCGGCGACTCCGACGCGCCGGTGGTTCACATCGGCGATTATGTCGATCGCGGCCCGGACAGCCGCGGGGTGCTCGACCTGCTGATGCGCGGCCGGGCCGAAGGCCGGCCCTGGATCTGCCTGAAGGGCAATCACGACCGCTGGATGCGGTTCTTCCTGGATCCCGGCTGCAAACCGGAACCGGTGAAGCCCGGGATATCCTGGCTCGAGGACCGCGTGGGCGGAGCTGCCACGCTGGGCGCCTACGGCGTCGATGCCGGGCATCATCGCGACCCGGTCCGGATCCATGCCGAGGCCCGCGCCGCCGTGCCCGCCGCGCATCTGGCCTTTATCGACAGCCTGCCGTTTTCGTACCGCCGGGGCGGGGCCTTCTTCTGCCATGCCGGGGTCCGGCCCGGCGTACCGCTCGAAGAGCAGGACCCGACGGACCTGATGTGGATCCGGGGCGAGTTCCACCGCGACCGCCGCGATCACGGCGCGCTGATCGTCCATGGGCACACCCCGGTCGACCGGGTAACCCATTTCGGAAACCGGGTGAACCTCGATACCGGGGCCGGGTACGGACGGCCGCTGTCGGCCGTGGTGATCGAGGGCCGCGACGTTCATCTGCTGACCCCGGAGGGACGGGTGCATGTACCGCCCGAGCCCGGCCGCGAGTCGGGCTGAACCGCGCGCCCCGCCCCCTGCCCGCCCCCTGCCCGGCCGATGCGATCCGAAACGGGCTCCCCCCTCGGCGCGAGATCGTCTAAGACCGGCCGAATGACCGAGATCGACCCTTCCAGCCTGCACGATCCGGGCGGCAAGACCCGCTGGGCGCTGCCGCCCGGCATGCGCGGCAGTGCCGTCTTTTCACCCTGCGGACGCTACCGCACCCGGCTCGAACGCGACTGGACGCCCGAAGGGCAGCCATCCCGCACCATCCTGTTCTGCGGGATGAACCCCTCGACCGCCGATGCGCTGGTGCAGGACAACACCTGCGCCAAGGAGACAAGACGCGCCGCGGTGCTGGGTTTTACCCGCTATCTCAAGGGCAATGTGCTGGATTATCGGGTGACCAACCCCAAGGATCTGCCGAAGGACCCGGCCCTTGCCTGCAGCCCCGAGAACCTGCCCGAGATCCTCGCCATGGCCGCCGAGGCCGAGGTCGTGGTGATGGCCTATGGGCGGCTTCATCCGCGCTATGCCGGGGTGGTAGACGGCATCGTCGCCGCGCTGCGGGACAGCGGCAGACCGCTGTTCTGTTTCGGCAAGAACCAGGACGGGTCGGCCAAGCACCCGCTGTATCTCAGAAACGACGCGCCGCTCCTGCCGTTCTGAGGCCTAGCGCGCCAGCGACAGCACCTGCCCGAAGGGCGCGCCGCCCGGCGGCACCTCGCCCGGCACCGCCCAGATCACCGGCAGCCCGCGCGGCGGCGGCGGGCCGAACGGCCCCAGGAGGTCGGTCAGGATCACCACCGCCGAGGGGCCCAGCGCCAGCGCCTCTTCCATCACCGCGATGAAGGACGTCCCGCCCTCGCGCGAGAACAGCACATCCGCGATGCGGCCCTCCCACAGACCGCCGCCCATCACCTGATGGCCCTGCACCTTGGTGTCGAAGACCAGAACATGGGTCTCGGCCCCGGTGCGCTTGGAAATCCCCGCCACCTCGGCCGCGAACTTCGCCAGAAGGGTCGGTTCGACCGACCCGGAACTGTCGATGCCGACCACGATCCGCGGGATCTCGAGATCGCGGGTCCAGGCATATTCGAAGGCCGGAGAGGGTTCGCCCCGCGCCCGCGCGTCGCTGTCTCGGGCGATCCAGCGCCGGGCGGGACGGGTGTTGCGGGGCTGGGGCTGCACCGTCACCGCCCGGGTGACCAAAGCGCGCAGATGCTGCTCCCAGGGGGTGTGAACCTCGGGCAGGTCGGCCAGCCGGTGGCCGAGCATGCCCAGGCCGTGCCCGGCGATCCGCCCGGCCTCCATCGCGCGGGCCACGCGCTGGCGCCAGTCGGCATCGGCCTCGCTGCCCGCGCCCTGATCGCTGTCCGTCCCGCCGGTTTCGATGTCGGGGGCAAAGCCCTGCTGGCGGCCATAGTCCCGCGCGGCCTCGGCGACGGCGCCCCCGGGCCGCGGCCGGGCCTCGCCGGTGCTGCCCCGGCCCTGACCCTCGCCCGTCGTGCCGCCCGCCCGCACACCGCGATCGCCGGGCTTGCCGTTTTGCGGCGCGGCGTCGTCCTGCAACAGCCGCAGATAAAGCCGTTCGGCATCGTAGCGGGTCACCGCCTCGTCGGCGCCCAGGTCCTCGCGGGCGGCGGTTTTCAGAAGCCCGGTCAGCCGCACCACGGGCCGGGGCAGGATGAAGCCCGACAGCATCAGCGTCTCGTTCACGATGGCATCGGTCGCGAGGTTGAAGAGGTCCTCGTCGAACCGGTCGCCGAAGCGCAGGTACATCGCCCGCGTCCGGGGCGCGTGGCGAAAGGCGACATGCAGGATGTGATGGGCCGCGACCCCGATCTGTTCGGGCAGGCTCAGGGCCTCGAAGGCGGGCCCGTAGCGGATCGCCGCGCCGTCGGTCCAGGCCGGGCCCGGCCGCGCGTCGCTGTCGGCATGGGTGCACCACAGCGCCAGCGCCGCGAAGGCCGGGTCCTCTTCGGCCAGCTTCTGCAAGGCCCGGGTGGCCCGGGCCGAATGCCGCGACGGGATCACCTCAAAGCCCCGCCGCCTTGCGGTCGGCCGCGTAGCTGCGATAGGCCTCGTGGCCGAGGAACCGTTCGCCCAGCCCGAGGTCCAGCCCCTTGCGGATCAACCCCTCGAAGCCGTAGGTGCACAGCTCGCCCAGCGGCATCCGCTGGAACGCCTCTTCGGGGCGGTGGCGCGCAAGCTGGCGGATCTCGGCCATGCAGTCGATCACCGCATCGGCATTGCGCGCCTCAAGCACCCCGATCAGCCCGTAGATCAGCGCGTTCAGACCGTGCATCGAGGCGGGATAAAGACCGATCCGGTCCTTCCGCGAGGCTTCGAGCATCTCCTGCACCTGCACCGTCGCCGCGATATCATCGGCGATCAGCGCGAATTCGGCGGCCACCGCGTCGCCGACCGTGCCCGCGATCAGCACGTTCCTCAGCCGCCGCTCGGTCACCGCGCCCATGATCTGGCTGACCCGTTCCCAGCTGCGCGGCGTGGTCGCGATCAGCTGGCCCTCGGCCACGGCGCGTTCGGTCGTGTCCAACAGGTCGGGACGGGTCTTGATGAAGGCGATGACGGTCGGGTGCAGCCCCTTCGGCACCGCGTAATTGTCCAGCCAGTCGGTCGCGGCGGCCTGCACATGCAGATGGATCAGCCGGTCCGACAGCGCGGTGTTCATCTGATAGGCGATGGCCCCGTCCTCGACCGTGTTGCCCGCCGCAACGATGAAGACGTTGCCGGGCAGCCGGTGCCGCCCCACCCGGCGTTCCTGCAACAGCCCGTAGACCGTCGGCTGCAGCATCGGCGACGCGGCGGTGAGTTCGTCGAGAAACAGGATCGAGGGCTGCTCGGGGTCGTCGGGCAGGTCCTCGGGCCGGTACCACTTGGTCTTCTGCGCCTCGTGGTCATAATAGGGCAGCCCGCGCAGGTCCTGCGGCTCGATCGTGGTCAGCCGAAGGTCGAAGAGCCGGGCCCCGATCTCGGCGGCCAGCTGCTCGATCACCTGGGTCTTGCCCACACCGGGCCGCCCGTGAAGCATGTAGGAGGCCGTGATCTGCCCGGCCTGTTGTGCCTTCCATCCGGCGCGCAGAACCTCCAGCGCCTCGCCGGCCGATACGATCATCGCATTGACGCTCATTCGATCTCCTGTCTGCGTCCCCTGTCGGGCAAGGGCTTTCTTTCACCTAGGGCGGAACGCGGCCGGATCACGCCCCCTTACAGGACCCGGGCTCACGCGGATGTGCACATTGCCGGTCCGGCCTTTGTGCCTATGTCACATCCCGGCGGGGGAGGGATCGCTATGCGATCCGGAAGAGATTTGCAAAGGACTGCCCGCATGCCCGATTCCAAGTTCGATTCCCGTCCGCTTCCCGTGCCTGCGGGGCGGCTGACCCGGCTGGCCCGGTTCGGCGGGCTTGCCTCGAACCTTGCCGGGGCGGCGGCGCTGAACGGCATGCAGCAACTGGCCCAGGGGCACCGGCCGAAGGCGCGCGACCTGTTCCTGACGCCCTCGAACATGAAGAAGGTCGCCGACCAGCTGGCCCATATGCGCGGGGCGGCGATGAAGGTGGGTCAGCTCGTGTCGATGGATGCGGGCGACATGCTGCCGCCCGAACTGGCCGAGATCATGGCGCGGCTGAGGGCCGATGCCCATTACATGCCGGGCGGGCAGCTGAAACAGGTGCTGAACGCCAACTGGGGCGAGGGCTGGCTGAAACGCTTTGCCCGGTTCGACGTGCGCCCCATCGCGGCGGCCTCGATCGGGCAGGTGCACCGGGCCCAGACCAAGGACGGCCGCGATCTGGCGATCAAGGTGCAATATCCGGGCGTGCGCCGGTCGATCGACAGCGACGTGACCAATGTCGCGGCGCTGTTGCGCCTGTCGGGGGCGATGCCGAAACAGATGGACATCTCGCCGATGCTGGACGAGGCCCGGCGCCAGTTGCACGAAGAGGCCGATTACGACCGCGAGGGCCGTTATCTGCGCCGGTTTTCCGACCTGCTGGCCGATGCGCCCGAATTCGCGGTGCCGCGGATGCACGAGGATCTGACGACCGAAAACGTGCTGGCGATGGATTTCGTCGAGGGTGTGGGGATCGAGACCCTGACCGAGGCCCCGCAGGCCGAGCGCGACCGGGTGATGGGGCTTCTGGTCAGGCTTCTGTTCCGCGAGCTGTTCGACTTCCGGCTGATGCAGACCGATCCGAACTTCGCCAATTACCGCTATCAGCCCGACACCGGCCGCGTGGTCCTGCTGGATTTCGGCGCCTCGCGCGAATTTCCCGCCGAGATGACCGAGGCGTTCCGCAGCCTGATGCGGGCGGGGCTTGCGGGCGACCGCGAGGCGGTGCGGCAGGCGATCCTTCGGATCGGCTTCTTCGGCGAGGACACGGCCGCCCATCACCAGGAGCTGATGATCGACATGTTCGAGATGTCGATGGAGCCGCTCCGCCGCCCCGGCGCCTTCGATTTTGCCAGCAACGACGTGGCGCTCAGGATGCGCGATGCCGGGATGGAACTGGGTCAGGATCGCGACTTCTGGCACATCCCGCCGATGGATACGCTGTTCATGCAGCGCAAGTTCGGCGGCATGTACCTGCTGGCCAGCCGGTTGCGCGCGCGGATCGACCTGCGCGAGATCGTCGCGCCCTATGTCTAGTCAGCCCTTGACGAAGACCCGGTTCGGGTGCAGCTCGCCCGCCTTGTAGATGCCGACCGCCACCGCCTCGCCGTCGAGCGAGGCCCAGGCCTCGTCGCCATATTCGACATCCGAGGCCAGCACGATGCCGGGATTGCCGTTGCGCAGCTTCACGGCCCCGTCATGGGTCGTGCGCAGTTCCGGCAGATCGGCCAACCCCTCTTCCAGCGGCCGCAGGTAGTCGTCGAGCGCGGGCGTGCGCGCCAGCTCCTCGACCAGATCGAGCGTCACCCCGTCCTCGGCCTCGAACGGCCCGGCCCAGACCCGGCGCAGGCTGACCACATGGCCATGGCAGCCCAGCGCCTGCCCCAGATCGCGGGCGATCGAGCGCACATAGCCGCCCTTGCCGCAGATCATCTCCAGCACCGCATGGTCGGCATCGGGGCGTTCGACCATCTCGAGGCTTTCGACATAAAGCGGGCGGGCAGCGATCTCGACCTCCTCGCCCGCGCGGGCCAGCGCATAGGCGCGCTCGCCGTCGATCTTGACCGCCGAGAATTGCGGCGGCACCTGCTCGATATCGCCGACGAAGGCGGGCAGCGCGGCCGCGATCTCGTCATCCGAGGGCCGCCTTTCCGAGGTCGCGATCACCTCGCCCTCGGCATCGTCGGTATTGGTCGCCGCGCCGAAGCGCACGGTGAAGCGGTAGGCCTTGAGCGCATCGGTCACGAAGGGCACGGTCTTGGTGGCCTCGCCCAGCGCCACGGCCAGAACCCCGGTCGCGGCCGGGTCGAGCGTGCCGGCATGGCCTGCCTTCTTCGCGTTGAAGGCCCAACGGACCTTGTTGACCACGGCGGTCGAGGTCAGGCCCGCGGGCTTGTCCACGACCAGCCAGCCCGAAATGTCGCGTCCCTTGCGGCTGCGTCCCATATGCCTTGGCTCCTCCGCTGCGGTCTGAGCGACCCGGATGCATGTGCGAGGCCCGCCTGCTAGCGAAGCCGGGACGTTCCGTCAATGCAGGGCAGGCACAAGGCGAGGGGCCGTCTACTCGGCGGCGGGCACAACGGCGCCGACGATCGGCCCCATCGGCAGCCCGGCATCGTTGCGGCCAAGATCCGGGGCGTAAAGTTTCGACACCTTGCCATCGAAGTAAAGCGCGTCCGGGGTCTTCAGCACGTCGCGGAAGAGCCGCCCGAATTCGTGGAACGTGACCGGCGCGTCCGAGATCGCGAAGTGAAGCCGCCCCTCGGCATCGACGCCGACACCGTTCCGCACATAGCGCGAGTCGCTGTCGGACAGGAACCGCGGGTGCAGCGCGCCGTCGATCACCAGCATCGGCCCCGATTGCGTCGCATAACGGCACTCGGGCGGGGCCTCCAGATAGGCGCGGGTCTCGATCACCTCGGCCCGGCCGTCCTCGAGGCACAGCACCCCGTTGGGCAGCATCCCGAAATTGCCCGGCCCGGCCGCGGCCACGGCATGCATCTGCTGCCGGCCGTCCTCGACATACAGCCCGACGGGGCGGCGGTCGGGATGATACATCCCGGCATTCATCGCGAAAGCCAGGGTCTCGTCCCGCGCCGCCAGCGCCTGGTTCACCCGGCCGAAGCTGCCATAGATCCCGCCCTGGTCGGTCTTCAGGAACAGCCGCAGATCGTCGGTCGCCGGATCGGCGCTGCAGACGACATAGCCGCGGCCCTCATGGGTCAGCGGATGGCAGGCGGGCTCTGCCGCGGCGGGCAGGGGAAGAAGGGCAGCCAGCAGGAAAAGGGCGGCCCTAATCCTCATCGCCATCGGGGGCGGTCAGATCGCGGCGCACGGTCTCGTCGGCCAGAAGCCGCCGGGTCTCGTCCATCCGGTCGAAGGTCTCATCGAGGGTAAAGCGCAGCTCGGGCGTGAATTTCAGCTGGGTCTTCTTGCCAACCGCCCGGCGCAATTCGCCCCGGTTGCGGCGCAGCGCGGCCAGCGCCTCTTCGGCATGATCGCCCCCCAGCGGCAGCACGAAGGCGGTCGCCACCTTGAGATCGGGCGAGGTGCGGACCTCGCCCACGGTGATCGACATCCGGTTCAGTTCGGGGTCGTGCACGTCGCCACGGGCCAGCACTTCCGAGAGGGTGCGGCGGATCAGTTCGCCGACGCGCAGCTGTCTTTGGGACGGGGCAAAGGATCTGGACATGGGCTGCATCTAGGCCACCCGGCGGGCTTTGCCAAGCGGGGCTTTGCGCGCGCCCGTCCATGGGCTACATCGGGCCCATTCAGGTCGAAGGAGCAAGTGCGATGGACAGCCTGCCGGGCATCGTGGTGATGGGCGCCTCGGGGCGCATGGGTCAGATGCTGATCGAGGCCGTGCTGCAAAGCGAGAAGGCCCGGCTGGCGGGCTGCGTCGAACGGCCCGGCCATCCCTGGATCGGCCGCGACGTGGGCGAGGCGATGGGCGGCCCGGCGGTCGGCGTGAAGGTCACCGACGACGCGCTGGCGGTGATCGCCCAGGCCCATGCGGTGATCGACTTCACCACGCCCGAGGCCACGGTCGCGACCGCCACCCTGACCGCGCAGGCCCGCGCGGTGCATGTGATCGGCACCACCGGCCTGGCCCCCGAACATCTGCAGAAGATCAAGGCCGCCGCCCGCCATGCGGTGATCGTGCGGGCCGGAAACATGAGCCTCGGCGTCAATCTGCTGGTGCAGCTGACCCGGCGGGTTGCAGCGGCGCTTGACGAGGACTTCGACATCGAGATCGTCGAGGCGCATCACCGCCACAAGGTCGATGCGCCCTCGGGCACCGCGCTGATGCTGGGTCAGGCCGCGGCCGAGGGGCGGCGCATCGCGCTGGACGATGCGTCCGAGCGCGGCCGCGACGGCATCACCGGCGAACGCGCGAAGGGGGCCATCGGCTTTTCGTCGATTCGCGGCGGCGACATCGTGGGCGAACACGACGTGATCTTCGCCGGGCTCGGCGAACGGATCGTGCTGCGCCATGTCGCGACCGACCGCCAGATCTTCGCCCGCGGCGCGCTGAGGGCCGCGCTCTGGGGCCAGGACCAGAAGCCCGGCGAATACGACATGCTCGACGTTCTGGGGCTTTAGGCCCCGGCAGTATCGTTCCGGCAGGCCCTGCCCTTGGCCGGCAAGGAAACCGAAAGGACGATCGCATCGCAAGGCGCGGCCGGGCCGGTCCGCCGGAACCGGTCGCCTCGATTGGCCCGCGCGTCCGCATGGAAGACCCCGGCAGCCGGTCAGACAAGGGCGGAGGGGGCCTTTGCAGAGAGCTGCGGCTGGGCTAAGGCAGCTCATGCCTCAGGACCACTCCCCGCGCAGGACGCGCAAATCATTCATTTACAAGAGCTTTGGCGCCCCGCGATCGGTTCTTGAGCTGATCGAGACCGACCGTCCGCCACTCGCCTCCGGGGTCCTGCGGGTTGAAGTAACGCATGTTCCGGTCAACCCGTCCGATCTGATACCGATCACCGGGGCCTACGCGCACAGGGTCGTGCTTCCGGCCGTGGCAGGATACGAAGGCGTCGGCCGCGTGGTCGAGGCCCCCGCCGAATTCTCGCATATGCTGGGACGACGCGTGTTGCCCTTGCGGGGCGAAGGCACTTGGCAGACCCATGTGGACTGTCCCGCAACCTGTGCTGTGCAGGTGCCCGAGGCGATTTCCGATCTCGTCGCGGCGCGCGCCTACATAAATCCGCTGGCGGCCGCCACGATGCTGCGGCGCTGGCCGGTTCGGGACAAGACCGTCCTGCTATGCGGCGCGGGGTCGGGCTGTGCCGAATATCTGGGCCGCTGGGCGATCCGTCAGGGGGCCCGCCATGTCGTCGGCATCTATCGTTCCGAAAGCCGGACGGATCGCCTGCGCCAAATCGGGATAGAGCCGGTCTCGACAGTCGATTCCGTCGCGATCTCGAGGGCGTCCACAGGGGCCGACATCGCCTTCGACGCCTTGGGGGGCGACATCGCAAGCGGCGTTCTGGGGCGGATGCGGCGCGGGGCCGACTTTGTCGCCTATGGGCTTCTCACGGGCAGGCCAGTGATGGTCGGCGCAGGGACCAAAGCGTCGTATCATCGGTTTCACCTGCGCGATCACCTGCCATCCCCGGTGGGGCCGGGCATGCGGGACGCCTTCGCCGACATCTGGTCGATGCTGGCAGAGACCCCGCCCCCGGATCCCAGGGTTTTTCCCGCGCGGGACTGGCCGAAGGCGCTTGCCGAGGCCGAGAGACCCGGGGGGCGCAAGCCCATCCTCGACATGTCCGGCCTTGCCTGAAGAAGGGCGGCCCTGTCCCGCCCGGGTGGCGCGCGGGCAGTCCGGGTCGATGGGCCGTTCCCGGAATCGGATCCGTTGCCATCCATTCGGCGCCGAATGGTCATATGGCCCCGCGGCGTTCGCCCCCCCCCCGGGGGGGTCGATGCCCCCGATCAGAAGTCGATGGCGATGCCCTTCTTCTCCCAGTCGCCATAGCGGACCGGATCGGGGCCGTCGCGGCCGCCCAGTTCGACCGGCCGGGCCTTTTCGGCGGCTTCGGCGGCCTTGCGGCGTTCCGCGGCCTCGGCCAGCGCGCGCCGGGCGGCGGGCGGCAGATCCTTGCGGGGGGTGTCTTCAGCGTCGTCGGACATCGGGCGCCTCCTTGCCGGTTGCGGTCCGGTGATATACCGGGGGCGCGGCATGGAGCAAGCGGGGGCCGGAATGGACGAGCCACGGGAACGCGGGACCGAACGCGCACGGGCGGCGGCGCTGGATCTGATCCGCGCGGTGCTGGAAGACCGGCGGCTGGTCGCGGAACTGGCCGGACCCGACGGCCCGCTGGAGCCGCTGGAGCCCTCTGACCGCGCCCGCGCCCAGCGGCTGGCGGTCTCGACGCTGCGGCATATGGGCCGCGCCGATGCGGTGCTGAAACCCTTCCTGCGCCGCCCCCCGCCGCCGCCGGTCCACGCCATCCTCAGGCTCGCGACGGTCGAGATGCTGGAAGGCGGCGCCGCGGCCCATGGCGCAGTCAACGCAGCCGTGGCGCTGGCGCGGGCCGACCGCAGGACCGAGGCGCTGGCGGGGCTGGTCAATGCGGTGCTGCGCAAGGTGGCCGATCTGCCCGCCAGCGACTGGCTGGCGCTGCCGCCGCCGCGTCTGCCGGGCTGGCTGCGCGGACGGCTCGACAGCGCCTGGGGGCGGGCGGCCGTGGTCGGCATCGAAGCGGCCCATGCGGCGGGCGCGCCGCTCGACCTGACGCCGAAGGATGGCGATGCCGCAGCGCTGGCCGGGGCGACGGGCGGCGTGGCGCTGCCCACCGGGTCGGTGCGGATCGCGGGGTCGGTGCAGGTCTCGGCGCTGCCGGGCTATGGCGAGGGCACCTGGTGGGTGCAGGACGCGGCCGCCTCCCTGCCCGCGCGGCTTCTGGCGGCGCGCCCGGGCGAACGGGTTCTGGACCTGTGCGCCGCGCCGGGCGGCAAGACGATGCAGATGGCGGCGGCGGGCGCCACGGTCACCGCGCTCGATATTTCAGAGCAGCGCATGGCGCGGGTCGAGGAGAACCTCGCCCGCACCGACCTGACGGCCACGCTCGTCGTCGCGGATGCGCTGGACTGGGACACCGACCAGCGCTTCGATGCGATCCTGCTGGATGCGCCCTGTTCTGCCACCGGCACGATCCGGCGCCATCCCGATCTGCCCTTCGCCAAGGATGGCGCGTCGGTCAAACCGCTTTTCCCGCTGCAATCGGCGCTGATCGACCGGGCGCTCGGCCTGCTCGCCCCCGGCGGGCGGCTGATCTTCTGCACCTGTTCACTTTTGCCCGAAGAAGGCGAGGCGCAGCTGGCGGCGGCGCTGGACCGCCACCCGGATCTGGCCCCCATCGCCTTCGAGGCCCCCTGGATCGACCCCGGCTGGCGTGCCGCCCATGAGGCGCTGCGGCTCAGGCCCGATTTCTGGGCGGACCGCGGCGGCCTGGACGGGTTCTTCATCGCCGGGCTCCGCAAACCCGCCTGAGCGACGCCCCGAACCGGGCGCAATTCTCCGGTGACACCCGGTGACCGGCCCGGTATGGTCCGGCGGCAGGCAAGAGCCCGACAGAACGAAGCCCGACCATGGCAGGCCCGACCGATACCGAGTTCCCGCCCGTCCGGCGCGGCGCGTGGAGCAATCGTTTCCACGCCCGGCTGAGTGCGCTTGGCCGGCCTGTGCTGCGCCTGGTGCTGCAACCCGAGCCGCGCTCGGTCGGCAGTTTCGCCCGCGGGCGCCAGCTTTGCGCGGGCCGGTTCCTGTTCGACGGCGGCGCGGTCGAGGCGCCGGGCACCGGGATCTGGGACGTCGCCAGCCCCGGCGCGCGGTTCGAGGCCGACCGGCAGGGCTTTGGCTGGCTCGACGATCTGGCGGCGGCGGCGGACGGCAAGGCGCGGACCGCCGCCCAGGACTGGACGCTGGGCTGGATCGAACGGTTCGGCCGGGGCGGCGGGCCGGGCTGGACGCCCGAACTGGCCGGGCGCCGGACCATCCGTCTGATCCATCACGCGCGCTTCATCGAGGCCGGGCTGGACGAGGCCCGGCGCGCGCGGCTGCATCTGGCGCTGGCGCGGCAGACCGCGTTTCTGGCGCGGCGCTGGCGCAACGCGCCGCCCGGGCTTGCCCGGTTCGAGGCGCTGGCCGGGCTGATCTACGGCGCGCTCTGCCTCGAGGGGATGGGGCGGCACCTGCCCAAGGCGCTGGCCGCCCTCGACCGCGCCTGCGACACCGACATTGCCGATGACGGGGCGCTGGCCACCCGCAACCCCGAGGAGCTGCTGGAGGTGCTGACCCTTCTGGGCTGGACCGAGGCGGCGCTTGCGCTGGCCAAGCGCCCCGCCTGGCAGGGGCATCGCGCGGCGATCCAGCGGATCGCGCCGGTGCTGCGCGCGCTGCGCCATGCCGATGGCGGGCTGGCGCGGTTTCACGGCGGCGGGCGCGGGCCGGAAGGACGGCTCGACCAGGCGCTGGCGGCGGCGGGGGTCAAGCCGCGCGCGCTGAGGGCGCTGGCCATGGGCTATGCCCGGCTTGCCTCGGGGCGGACGACGGTCATCGTCGATGCCGCGCCGCCGCCCGCGGGACCGGCCTCGGCCGAGGCCCATGCCTCGACGCTGGCCTTCGAGCTGACCTCGGGGCGGCGGCCGGTAATTGTCAATTGCGGCACGGGCGGCGCCTTCGGCCCGGGCTGGCGGATGGCCGGGCGCGCGACGCGGTCGCATTCGACGCTGGCGATCGAGGGCTTTTCCTCGTCCCGGCTGGCGCCCCGGCGGCGCAGAAGGCCGCAACTTCTGACAGAGATCCCGGGGCCGGTCGAATGGCGGGCCGAGACCGGGCAGGCCGGGCAGGCGCTGACCGCCTGGCATGACGGCTATTCCACGACCCACGGGCTGACCCATGTGCGCCAGTTGAACCTCGCCTATGACGGGCGCGCGCTGTCGGGCGAGGACACGCTGGCGGCCTTCACCCCCGAGGAACGCGCGGCCTTCGAGCGGGCGCTGGCGCGCTCGGACGGCGAGGGCATCGCCTTCTCGATCCATTTCCATCTGCACCCCGAAATCGATGCGGCGCTGGATCTGGGCGGTTCGGCGGTGTCGCTGGCCCCCAAAAGCGGCGAGATCTGGGTGTTTCGCCACGATGGCGCGGCGACCTTGTCGCTGGCGCCAAGCGTCTATCTGGAAACGGGCAGGCCCGCGCCGCGCGCGAGCCAGGAAATCGTGCTGTCGGCGCGGGTGACCGATGCGGCCTGCGTCGTCGGCTGGACGCTGGCCAAGGCCCATGAAGGCGCGCAGGCCCCGCGGGACCTTGAGCGCGAAGACGAATTCGACGATACAGCAGCCCCCTGGACTCGCCCCCATTCAATGACGAAGGACTGATCCGATGACCGATCTCGTGCCCGTGCGCCGCGCGCTCCTTTCCGTATCCGACAAGACCGGGCTGATCGATCTCGGCCGGTCGCTGGCCGCCCGGGGGGTCGAACTGCTGTCGACCGGCGGCACCGCCAAGGCGCTTCGCGAGGCGGGGCTCGAGGTCAAGGACGTGTCCGAGGTCACCGGCTTTCCCGAGATGATGGACGGCCGGGTCAAGACGCTGCATCCGATGGTGCATGGCGGGCTTCTGGCGCTGCGCGACAACGAGGCCCATGTGATGGCCATGGAGGAACACGGCATCGGCCCGATCGACCTGCTGGTGGTCAATCTCTACCCGTTCGAGGCCACCGTCGCGAAGGGCGCCGACTATGACGACTGCATCGAGAATATCGATATCGGCGGCCCGGCAATGATCCGCGCCGCGGCCAAGAACCACGCCTTCGTCAATGTCGTCGTCGATACCGAGGATTACGCGCGGCTGCTGGGCGAGCTTGACCGCCATGACGGCGCGACCTGCCTGAAGTTCCGCAAGAAGCTGGCGCAGATCGCCTATGCCCGGACCGGGGCCTACGATGCCGCCGTCTCGACCTGGATGGCGAACGCGCTGGGCGACACCCAGCCGCGCCGCCGCGTCTTCGCGGGCGCGCTGGCCCAGGGGCTGCGCTATGGCGAGAACCCGCACCAGCAGGCCGCCTTCTACATCGACGGATCGGACCGGCCCGGCGTTGCCACCGCCAAGCAATGGCAGGGCAAGGAGCTGAGCTACAACAACATCAACGACACAGATGCCGCCTTCGAGCTGGTCAGCGAGTTCCTGCCCGCGGGCGGCCCGGCCTGCGCCATCATCAAACATGCCAA
Organism: Rhodovulum sp. BSW8; assembly: GCF_003314725.1. Classification (NCBI taxonomy): domain Bacteria; kingdom Pseudomonadati; phylum Pseudomonadota; class Alphaproteobacteria; order Rhodobacterales; family Paracoccaceae; genus Rhodovulum; species Rhodovulum sp. BSW8. The sequence continues at coordinate 130,248 of NZ_QNVX01000011.1, read as the reverse complement.
TCCCTGCGGCGTGGCCCGTGGCACGACCCTGGAAGAGGCTTATCGGCGCGCCTTCGACTGCGACCGCACCTCGGCCTTCGGCGGCATCGTCGCGCTGAACATGAAGCTTGACGAGCCGACCGCCAGGGCGATCAGCGAGATCTTCACCGAGGTGGTGATCGCGCCCGCTGCCGACGATGCCGCGAAAGAGATCTTCGCCGCCAAGAAGAACCTGCGGCTGCTGACCACCGGCGGGCTGGCCAACCCGGCTGCCGCCGCGCTGACCTACCGGCAGGTTTCGGGCGGGTTCCTGGTGCAGGACAAGGATAATGGCCGGATCGAGGCCTCTGACCTGAAGGTGGTCACCAAACGCGCGCCGACCGAGGCCGAGATCGCCGACATGCTGTTCGCCTGGACCGTGGCCAAGCACGTCAAGTCGAACGCCATCGTCTATGTCAGGGACGGCGCCACCGTCGGCGTCGGCGCGGGCCAGATGAGCCGGGTCGATTCCTGCCGCATCGCCGCGCGCAAGGCCGAGGACATGGCCGAGGCGCTGGGTCTGTCCGAACCGCTGACCAAGGGCTGTGCGGTGGCGTCCGACGCCTTCTTCCCCTTCTCGGACGGCCTGCTGGCCGCGGTCGAGGCAGGCGCGACGGCGGTGATCCAGCCCGGCGGGTCGATCCGCGACGAGGATGTGATCGCGGCGGCCGACGAGGCGGGGCTGGCCATGGTGCTGACCGGCATGCGCCATTTCCGGCACTGAGCGATGCGGCGGCTCGGGCTTGTCGCGGCGCTGGTCTTCCTGCTTGACCAGGCCAGCAAGGTCTATGTGGTCTTCCACATGGGCCTTGCGCTCGATCAGCGCATCGACGTCTGGCCGCCCTATCTGACCTTCCGGATGGCCTGGAACCGGGGGGTCAATTTCGGCCTGTTCGCGCATGACGCCGATCTGGCCCGCTGGCTGCTGATCGGGGTGTCGCTGGCGATTTCGGCGGGCGTTGCCATCTGGATGGCGCGCGGGCGGCACCGTCCGGCAGCACTGGTCTCGGCCGGGCTGCTGATCGGCGGCGCTTTGGGAAATGCACTCGACCGGGTGCTGTACGGGGCGGTGGCCGACTTCCTGAACATGTCCTGTTGCGGCATCGACAATCCCTATGCTTTCAATGTCGCCGATGTGGCGATCTTTGCCGGCGCGCTGGGGCTCGTGCTGTACACGGGGAAGGACAAGACCCCGTGACGCGCCCTGCAAGCTGCGCTAAAGAGGGCCAGACCGGACGGAGGGGACTGCGGATGCGATCGGCACGGATACTGGTTCTTGGGGCGGCCATGGCGGCTGCCTTGTCGGGCTGCAGCCGTGGCGACGACTATCAGCCGAAACTGATGCATCTGCGCGGCGCCGAGCGCGGGCCCGACGAATTCTCGGTCGTGCCGAACAAGCCGCTGGAAATGCCCCAGGACGTGGCGAGCCTGCCCGCGCCGACGCCGGGCGGCGCGAATCTGGTCGATCCGACGCCCGAGGCCGATGCCATCGCCGCGCTGGGCGGCAATGCCGCGCGCGGAACGGGCGGAGATCCGGGTCTGATGGCGCAGGTCGGCCGGTTCGGGGTCGATCCCTCGATCCGCCAGACGCTGGCGCAGGAAGACCTCGAATACCGCCGCAAGCATGACGGCCGCCTGCTGGAACGCTGGTTCAACGTGACCGTCTATTACAAGGCCTACAGCCGTCAGGCGCTGAACCAGTACGAGGAACTGGAACGCTGGCGCGCGCGCGGCGTGCGCAATGTCAGCGCGCCCCCCGAAGGTCTGAAATAACAGGGCGGCCATAGCGGTCGCTCACATCTGCGTGGCGCCGGTTGCAAACCCCGGGCGCCGCGGTAGCTTGCCTCATGCCGCCTGACCCGAGGAGAGACAAGCGATGATGCCGATCCGGCTGGCCGTCCTGGCCCTGATCGCGACGGCCGGGATTGCCCGCGCCGAGAAGGTGACCGATTTCACGCTGCAGAACGGCATGGAGGTGGTGGTGATCGAGGATCACCGCGCGCCGGTCGTGGTGCAGATGGTCTGGTACAAGGTCGGTGCCGCCGACGAACCGCCCGGCAAGTCCGGGATCGCCCATTTCCTGGAGCACCTGATGTTCAAGGGCACCGACGCGGTCGGCCCGGGCGAGTTCTCGAGGATCGTCGAGGAAAACGGCGGGTCCGACAACGCCTTCACCTCCTGGGATTACACCGCCTATTTCCAGCGTGTCGCCGCCGACCGGCTGGATCTGATGATGCAGATCGAAGCCGACCGGATGACCGGGCTGAAGCTGTCGGAAGAGGATGTCGCAACCGAGCGCAACGTGATCCTCGAAGAGCGCAACCAGCGCACCGAGAACGACCCCGGCGCGCTGTTTTCCGAACAGCGCAACGCGGCGCAGTACCTGAACCACCCCTACGGCATCCCGATCATCGGCTGGCGCCACGAGATGGAGGGGCTGAGCCGGGCCGACGCGCTGGCCTATTACCGCACCTTTTACGCGCCCAATGACGCGGTGCTGGTGGTTGCGGGCGATGTCGAGCCCGAAGCGGTGAAAACAATGGCCGAGGCCCATTACGGCCCGCTGGCCCCATCGGAGACGCTGCCGCCGCGGCTGCGCCCGCAAGAGCCGCCGCAGCTGGCCGCCCGGCATCTGACCTTTGAGGACCCGCGCGTCGCCCAGCCCTACGTGATCCGCACCTATCTGGCGCCCGAACGCGACCCGGGCGATCAGAAACAGGCCGCCGCTCTGACCTATCTGGCCGAGATGCTCGGCGGCTCGGGCACCAATTCGGTGCTCAGCGACAAGCTGCAATTCGACAGCCGCACCGCGATCTACAGCTCGGCCTTCTATGACGGGCTGTCGCTCGACAAGACCACCTTCGGGTTTGTCGTGGTGCCCGCCGAGGGCGTCTCGCTGGGCGAGGCCGAGGCTGCGCTCGACAAGGCTTTGGCCGAGTTTCTCGATCAGGGCGTCGATCCGGCGTTGTTCGAAAGCATCAAGACCCAGTTGCGCGCCTCGGAATTCTATGCCCGCGACAATATCCAGGGGCTGGCCCGGCGCTATGGCGCGGCGCTGGCGGTGGGCATGAGCGTCGAGGATGTGCAATCCTGGCCCGAGATCCTGCAGGAGGTCACGCCCGAGGACGTGATGGAGGCGGCGCGCGCCGTTCTGGACCCGCGGACCTCGGTCACCGGCTGGCTCGAAACCCCGCCCGGCGTCGCGCCCTCCGACGCGCCTGCCACGATTCCCACGGGCTCGCAGGAGGTGACCCAATGATCCGCGCCGTCTTCAGCAGCTTCGCCTTCGTCCTGCTCGCCGCGCTGCCGCTGCGGGCCGAGGTCGAGATCCAGGAGGTCACCTCGCCCGGCGGCATCCATGCCTGGCTGGTCGAAAGCCACGAGGTGCCCTTCGTCTCGGTCGAGATCCGGTTTCAGGGCGGGGCCAGCCTCGATGCGCCGGGCAAGCGCGGCGCCATCAACCTGATGACCGGGTTGCTCGAGGAAGGGGCGGGCGAGATGGATGCGCGCACCTTCGCCCGCGAACGCGACGCGCTGGCGGCAAGCTTCCGCTTCGATGTGAGTTCGGATTCGCTGGCGGTCTCGGCCCGGATGCTGACCGAGAACCGCGACCGGGCGGTCGGGCTTCTGCGTCAGGCTCTGGTCGCGCCGCGCTTCGATCAGGACGCCATCGACCGGGTGCGCGCCCAGGTGATCTCGGGCATCCGCTCGGACGCGACCGATCCCAATGCCATCGCGGGACAGACCTTCGACCGGATCGCCTTCGGCGACCACCCCTATGCCACCCCGATCAGCGGCACCGAGGCCAGCGTGAATGCCCTGACCCGCGACGACCTGATCGCGGCCCGCGACCGGGTGATCGCCCGCGACCGGCTGTATGTGGCCGCCGCAGGCGACATCTCGGCCGAAGATCTGGGCAAAATGCTCGATACGCTTCTCGGCGATCTGCCCGAGACCGGCGCGCCGATGCCGGGGCCCGCGCCCCTGAACCTTGCGGGCGGGGTGACCGTGGTGCCCTTCGACACGCCGCAATCGGTGGCCGTGTTCGGCCAGCGCGGGCTCGACCGCGACGATCCCGATTTCTTCGCGGCCTTCGTGATGAACCAGATCCTCGGCGGCGGCGGCTTCGGCGCCCGGCTGATGGAAGAGGTCCGGGTCAAGCGCGGGCTGACCTATGGCGTCTATTCCTACCTGATGCCGATGGATCATGCGGCGCTGATCATGGGTCAGGTCGCCTCGGGCAATGACAAGATCGCCGAGGCGGTCGAGGTGATCCGGGACGAATGGGCGCGGATGGCCGAGCAAGGCGCGACCGAAGACGAGCTTGCGAAGGTCAAGACCTACCTGACCGGCGCCTATCCGCTGCGCTTTGACGGCAACGGCCCGATCGCGCGCATTCTCGTCGGCATGCAGATGGAGGGGCTGACGCCCGATTACGTCAAGACCCGCAACGACAGGATCCGCGCCGTGACGCTCGACGATGTGCGGCGCGTGGCGGCAGACTGGCTCGATCCCGCGCATCTACAGTTCATTGTGGTGGGTCAGCCTCAGGGGCTTGAGACCACCAACTGACCCCATGGTCGAATCGGCGGGGGGCGTGCTAGAAATTGTGGCATGACCTCCCCCGCCCCCAACATTCGCCCGGCCCCCCCAATAATTCGTCAGCTTGACGAAGCCGCCATCAACCGCATTGCTGCGGGCGAGGTGGTGGAACGTCCCGCCTCGGCGGTGAAGGAGCTGGTCGAGAACGCCATAGATGCGGGCGCGCGCCGGGTCGAGGTCGCCTATGCCCAGGGCGGCAAGGGGCTGATCCGGGTCACCGACGACGGCTGGGGCATGGCGCCCGGGGATCTGCCGCTGGCGCTGTCGCGCCATGCGACCTCGAAGATCGACGGTTCGGACCTTCTGGATATCCGCAGTTTCGGCTTTCGTGGAGAGGCACTGCCCTCGCTGGGGGCGGTCGGGCGGCTGACCATCACCTCGCGCCGCGACGGCGCCGAGGCCGCGCGGATCGCGGTGACCGGCGGCGCGGCCGGGCCGGTGACACCGGCGGCGCTGAACCGGGGCACCGTGGTCGAGCTGCGCGATCTTTTCTTCGCGACGCCCGCGCGGCTGAAATTCCTGCGCAGCGACCGGGCCGAGGCGCAGGCCATCGGCGATGTGGTGAAACGGCTGGCGCTGGCCGAGCCCTTCATCGGCTTTTCGCTGCGCGACATGTCGGACGGCGGCGAGGGCCGCGTGATCTTCCGCGCCGATGCGCAGACGGGCGATCTGTTCGACGCGCTTTATGGCCGGGTCGTCGCGGTGATGGGCCGCGATTTTGCCGAGAACGCGCTCAAGATCGAGGCCGAGCGCGAAGGCTTCGGCCTGACCGGCTTCGCCGCCCTGCCGACCTATTCGCGCGGCGCGGCGGTCGCGCAGTTCTTCTTCGTCAACGGGCGTCCGGTCCGCGACAAGCAGCTGATCGGGGCGCTGAGGGCCGCCTATATGGACGTGCTCAGCCGCGACCGGCATCCGGCGGCGGCGCTGTTCATCGATTGCGACCCGCATCTGGTCGATGTCAACGTCCACCCCGCCAAGGCCGAGGTCCGCTTTCGCGAGCCGGGCATCGTGCGCGGTCTGATCGTCTCGGCGCTGCGCCATGCGCTGGCCGGGGCCGGGCACCGGGCGTCCAGCACCGTGGCGGGCGCGACGCTGGGGGCGATGCGGCCAGAGCCTTCCGGCCCGCCGCGGGTCTACCAGATGGACCGCCCCTCGCCTCGCGCGCTGAGCCTGTCCTATGCCGCGCAGGCCCCCGCCGCGCCGGAGGCGCCGCTGGCCGAAGGCTTTGCCGAACCGTCCGCCCGGTTCGAGACCGCAGCCCCTGCCCCCGAGGCCGAGGCGCTGCCGCTGGGCGCCGCCCGGGCGCAATTGCACGAGAATTACATCATCGCCCAGACCGAACGCGGCATGGTCATCGTCGACCAGCATGCCGCCCATGAGCGGCTGGTTTACGAGAAGCTGAAACGCCAGATGGCCGAGCGGGGCATCGCGGCGCAGGCGCTGCTGATCCCCGAAATCGTCGAGCTGTCAGAGGGCGACATCGCCCGGCTGATGGAGGATGAGGCCGACCTGACCCGCATGGGCCTGACCGTCGAGCCCTTCGGCCCGGGCGCCATCGCGGTGCGCGAGACGCCCGCTTTGCTGGGCGAGGTCGATGCCGGGGCGCTGATCCGCGACATCCTCGACGAACTGGCCGATCAGGGCGACAGCCAGACCCTGCAGGCGCGGCTTGACGCGATCCTCAGCCGGGTGGCCTGCCATGGCTCGATCCGCTCGGGGCGGCGGATGCGCGCCGACGAGATGAACGCGCTTCTGCGCGAGATGGAGGCGACGCCGCTGTCGGGCCAGTGCAACCACGGCCGCCCGACCTATGTCGAACTGAAACTGTCCGACATCGAACGGCTGTTCGGGCGCACATGATCGAGGTCTTGGGCCAGGCCTATGCCTATGACGATCCTGTCGTGCTGGCGGCGGGCGGGGCGGCGGCGCTGATCCTGTTGGTGCTGGGGCTTCTGATCGCGGCGGTGCGCCGGGCCGGGCGCTCGGCCGAAATGGCCGCGCCGCTGATCTACCAGATGGACCGGCTGGCGCGGCGGGTCGATGCTCTGGGCGAGGGGCAGCAGCGGCTGGCGGGCGGGCTGACCCATGTGTCCGAGGCGCAGGCGGCGGCGCAGGCCAACATGCTGCGGCTGATGGAAAGCCGTCTGGCCGAAGTCACCGAACGGATGAACCGCAATCTCGAAGGCGCCTCGCGCCGCACCGCGCTGTCGCTGGGCGAGTTGCAGGAACGGCTGGCCACCATCGACCGGGCGCAGGAGAATATCGAAAAGCTGTCGGGCAACGTGCTGTCTTTGCAGGACATCCTGTCGAACAAGCAGACCCGGGGCGCCTTTGGCGAGATCCAGCTGGCAGATATCGTCGGCAAGGCGCTGCCCAAGGACAGCTATGTGCTGCAGGCGACGCTGTCGAACGGCAAGCGGGCCGATTGCCTGATCCGGTTGCCGAAGCCGCCCGGGCCCATCGTGGTCGATTCGAAATTTCCGCTGGAAGCCTACGAGGCGCTGCGCCGGGCCGAAACCCAGTGGGACCGGCAAGAGGCCGCGCGCGCCTTCCGCACCGCCGTCCGGACCCATATCCGGGCAATCTCGCAGAAATACATCATTGCCGAAGAAACCGCCGACGGCGCGCTGATGTTCCTGCCCTCCGAGGCGGTCTATGCGGAACTGCACGCCAATTTCCCCGATCTGGTGCGCGAAAGCTTCGAGGCACGGGTCTGGATCGTGTCGCCCACCACCTGCATGGCGACGCTGAACACGATGCGGGCGATCCTCAAGGACGCGCGGATGCGCGACCAGGCAGGCGCCATCCGGCGCACGCTGCGCCAGTTGCATCGCGATGTCGAACTGGTGGCGGAACGGGTCGACCGGCTGACCACCCATTTCGGTCAGGCCCGCGCCGATCTGGAAGGCATCGGCGTCGCGGCCGAGCGCGCGGGCAAGCGCGCGGCCCGGCTCGACAACCTCGATTTCGAGGAGTTGGGGGCCGAGCAGGACGAGATGATGCCGCCCCTGCCCCGGCCCGCCGAATAGGGCGGCCGATCAGATCCCGATGAAGGGCTGCGCCAGACGCGGCAGCAGGCCGTGGAATTTCAGCGGCGCGTCGGTCGCGGCCAGACAGATGCAGTCGGGGCCGGGGGCGGCAACCGGTGTGTGGTCGAGGTCTTCGCCCGCAACCTCTACATCGCCGCGCCCGTAGCGGCCGCCCGCATCCTCGAAGGCGCCCTGCAGCACCAGCGTCAGTTCCATCCCGCCATGGCCGTGATCGGGCATCGCCATGCCCGCGGGGATATACAGCAGCCGCACGGTCGCGTCCCGGGCGGTGGGCAGCACCGCCTGCCGCACCCCGCCGCCCAGCGCGCGCCATTGAACCGCATCCGCATCGCCGCCCACATAGTCGCGCAGCGGCATCGGAAAGACGCCACCCTCGGCGGGCGCGGGCGCGTCGATGCGGTCGTCCTCGGGCATGGCCGCGATCAGCCGGAGCGTCGCGGCAAGGCTGTCCTCGGCCATGGCAACGGACGGGTCCGAATCCTCGAGCACCGCGCCGCCCACCGCCTCGTATCCGGCCAGCCGGGCCCGGCACTCGTCGCACAGCGATACATGGGTCGCGACGACCAGCCCGAAGGCCTCGGGCAGGCTGCCCGAAGCATGGGCCATCAGGATATCGTCGGTCAGGTGGTGGGTGATGGGCGTCGTCATGGGTCCGGTCGCATCCTCATGTCATCTCCTGGCGCAGGCGATCCAGCGCCAGCCGTATCCTCGATTTGATCGTGCCAAGCGGCAGGCCGGTTTCCGCCGCGATCTCGCGATGCGAGAGTTCGCCGAAATAGGCCCGTTCGATCAGCACCCTCTGGGCCTCGGGCAACGCCTGAAGCGCGCGCCCGAGCTGTTCGCTTTCCTGTTGCAGGGCCAGCGTCTCGGTCTGGTCGGGCTCGTGTTCCGGGCCCCAGGGCAGATCCTCGGGTTCGGGATGCCGCTGCTTGCGCAGCGCGTCGATCCGCCGGTTGCGGGCGATGGTGAAGATCCATGTCGCCACGCTGGCCCGTTCCGGGTCGAACAGATGCGCCTTGCGCCAGACCGTCGCCATCACCTCCTGCGCACATTCTTCCGCCAGGGCCGCATCGGCCCCGGATTTCATCAAAAACGCCTTCACCCGGGGGGCGAAATGCGCGAACAGCCGGGCAAAAGCGGTCTGGTCCCGCTCGTCCCGGATGCGTGTCACGCACGTCACCCATCTGGTGTCGGCCGTCTGTCTTTCACTCACGACGTCAGCCTCGGTCCTGCGCAGAAATGGTTCATTTCTCCCAAGATAGGGCGGTGCCCTCCTGGCTTCATCCCCAAACTGGCTGGCCTGCAAGCCGTGCATCATGGTCGTGTTACGCAGCAGACGCCGATCCGGATCACCGCGATGCCGAAAAAAACGCCAGCCTGCCGCCGGAACGGGACGGAACGGTGCGGGACAAAGGCGCCCAGGTTCTGGACAGACGCCCCCGAAGGCCCATATCCGAGCACGGGGCAGACAGGAGCATAACGCAATGGCAATCGACACCGCCGCAGGGCATCGCCGGCGCATCGCCGTGATCGGGGGCGGCATCTCGGGGCTTGGCGCGGCGCATCTGCTGGCCGAAAGCGCCCGGGTGACGCTGTTCGAGGCCGAGGGGCGACTGGGCGGGCATGCCCGCACGGTGCTGGCGGGCCGACAGGGCGACCGGGCGGTGGATACCGGCTTTATCGTGTTCAACCGGGTGAACTACCCGCATATGGTGCGGCTGTTCGAAAAGCTCGGCGTGCCGGTGGCGAAATCCGACATGAGCTTCGGCGCCTCTTTCGATGGCGGGGCCTTCGAATACGGGCTGAGAAACCTCCGCGCGGTCTTCGCCCAGCCCGCGAACGCGCTGAACCCGCGCTTCTGGGGCATGCTGCGCGATGTCACCCGCTTCAATGCCCGCGCACGGGACGAGGCCCGCGATCCGTCGGTTTCCTTAGGCGATTTCCTGGCCGCGCTCGGGACCGGCGACTGGTTCCGCGACCGCTATCTGCTGCCCCTTTCGGGCGCGATCTGGTCGACGCCAAGCCAGGGCATCCTCGATTTCCCGGCCCAGGCCCTGGTCAACTTCTTCGACAATCACGCGCTTCTGAGCACCTCGGGCCAGCATCAGTGGTACACGGTCGAGGGCGGGTCGGTCGAATATGTGCGCAGGCTCGAGGCCGCGCTGGCCGCCCAGGGCGTCGAGATCCGCAAGGCCGCGCCGGTCGCGGCGGTGCGCCGCGATGCCGAGGGCGCCGAGATCCGCGCCCAGGGCGGCGCGTGGGAGCGGTTCGACGAGGTGGTCTTTGCGACCCATTCCGATGACAGCCTGGCGATGCTGGCCGATGCTGCGCCCGAGGAACGCGCGGCGCTGGGGGCCGTGCGCTATCAGCCGAACGAGGCGGTGCTGCATGCCGACCTTTCCGTGATGCCCAAACGCCGCGCGGTCTGGTCGAGCTGGAACTACGCCGAGGACTCCGGCGCCCGGGCCGAGCGGATCGACCTGACCTACTGGATGAACTCGCTGCAGCCGATCCCCGAGGACGATCCGCTTTTCGTCACGCTGAACAGTCGGCGGCCGATCCGGGACGACTTGATTTATGACACGGTCACCTTCCGGCATCCGGTCTATGACCGGGGGGCGCTCGAGGCGCAGCAGACGGTGCGGCGGATGAACGGCACCAACCGCACCTGGTTCTGCGGCGCCTGGATGCGCAACGGGTTTCACGAGGACGGGCTGGCAAGCGGCATCGAGGTGGCAGAGGCCATTCTGCGCGGGCGGCCCGAGGCGGTGGCGGCATGACGGCGGTTGTAGAGCATATCCGGGGCAAGACCTTTCACGAACGGCGCGGTCAGGTCGGGCACAAGCTGGCCCATACGGTCGATTACGTGCTTTTCGATGCCGAGGCCCAGGACCTGAAGGCGCCGCGCTGGTTCGGGCGCGAGCCCGGCAAGTCGATGGCGGTACTCGACAGCGATCACGGCGGTCCCAAGGGCCAGGGCCGCGGCGCGGCCTGGGTGCGCGAGGTGCTGAAGGCGCGCGATCTGTTCGCGATCCGCGGCAAGATCGAGCTGATGACCCTGCCGCGCGTCCTGGGCCACGAATTCAACCCGGTCAGCTTCTGGCTCTGCCATGACACCGAAGACCAGCTGCGCGCGGTGATCGCCGAGGTGAACAACACCTTCGGCGACCGGCATTGCTATCTGTGCTGCCATCCCGACCAGCGCCCGATCGAACCCACCGACATCCTGACCGCAACCAAGATCTTCCATGTCTCGCCGTTCCAGCCGATTTCGGGCGGCTATCGGTTCCGCTTCGACATCCGGCCTGACAAGGTCGGGATCTGGATCGACTTTTCCGCCGGGGGCGAGGAAGGACTTTACGCCACCCTGACCGGGCCGCGTCGGCCGCTGAGCACCTGGGCCATCCTCAAAAGCGCCCTGCGGCGGCCCTTCGGGTCGCGCCGGGTGATCGTGCTGATCTACTGGCATGCGCTGCGGCTGGCGTTGAAGGGCGCGAAATACCGGACCCGGCCCAAGCCGCCGTCCGAAGAGCTGACCTGATGCGGGCAGCCCCCCTGCCGGGCTACGCGCTTTTCGCGGCGATGCTGGCGGGGGCCGGGCTGCCCATCTACATCCACGCGCCCAAGGTCTATGTCGACCAGCACGGCGTCGGCCTTGCCGCGCTGGGCGCGGTGCTGTTCGGGCTGCGGCTGCTGGACGTGGTGCAGGACCCGGTGCTGGGCTGGCTGTCCGAACGGCTGCACCGCTGGCGGCCCGCCGCGGTGGCGGGGGCGGTCGTTCTGCTGGCGGCCTCGATGGCAGGGCTTTTCGCGGTGACGCCGCCGGTCGCGCCGCTTTTGTGGTTCGCGCTGACCCTGACCGGGCTGTTTACCGCCTTCAGCTTCCTGACCATCACCTTCTATGCCCAGGGCGTGGCCCGGGCGGGCCGGATGGGGCCGGGCGGGCATGTGCGGCTGGCCGCCTGGCGCGAGACCGGGGCGCTTCTGGGGGTCTCGGCAGCGGCGGTCGCGCCGACGCTGCTGATGGGGGTGACCGACGCGCCCTTCGCGGCCTTTGCCGCCGGTTTCGCCGTGCTGGCGGCGATCGCGGCGGTGGCGATGCGGCGCGACTGGACCCTGCCCGCGGCCCCCGGGCACTCGGACTGGCGCAGGGTTCTGGCCGATCCGGTCGCGCGGCGGCTGCTGCTTCTGGCGCTGGTGAACGCGACACCGGTCGCGGTGACCTCGACGCTGTTTCTCTTCTTCGTCGAAAGTCGGCTCGAGGCTCCGGGGCTCGAGGGACCCTTGCTGCTGCTGTTCTTCCTGTCGGCGGCCGCCTCGGCCCCTTTCTGGGGACTGGCCGCGCGCCGGGTCGGGGAAAAGCCCGCGCTTCTGGCGGGCATGGGCCTGTCGATCCTGGCCTTCGGCTTCGCCACGCTGCTGGGTCCGGGCGACACCCTGCCCTTCGCCGCGATCTGCCTGGCCTCGGGCGCGGCGCTCGGGGCCGACATGACGCTTCTGCCCGCGATCTTCGCCGCCCGGATGGCACGGATCGCGCCCAATGCCGGGCAGGCCTTCGGGCTTTGGTCCTTCGTGTCGAAATTCACCCTCGCGCTTGCGGCGGTGGCGCTGTTGCCGCTTCTGCAGGGGGCGGGGTTCCAGCCCGGAGAGGCCACCTCTCCGGCGCGGGCGCTGGTGGTTCTGAGCCTGCTTTACGCGGCCCTGCCCTGCGCCCTCAAACTCGTGGCGGTCGCGCTTCTGGTCGCGACCCCGCTCAACAGGGAGACGATCGGATGATCGCATTCGTCCTGGGGCTGGCGGTGGCGCTGGCCCTTGTCGCGCTCAAGACCCGCTATCTGGGCTTCGAGGCGCAGACCCCCGCAGATTACGACGGCAAGGGACCCGCCTTCGACCTGCGCCGCCATCTTGACGGCCCCATTCTTTGCGAGGGCGTGATCTACGGCCCGACCGGCCGCGTGGTGTCGCGCTTTACCGGGGATTTTCTGGCCCGATGGGACGGCAATACCGGAACGATGGCCGAGGAATTCCGTTATGACAGCGGTGCTACCCAAAGTCGCAGATGGACCTTCCGCCTTGAAAACGATGGGTCGATTACGGCCGATGCTCCGGATCTTGTCGGCTCCGGGCATGGCATGCAGAGGGGATCGGGGGTAAACCTCCGCTACCGCATCCGGCTGCCCGAGGATTCGGGCGGGCATGTGCTGGCGGTGACCGACTGGATGTATCTGATGGAAAACGGGGCGATCGTTAATCGCAGCCAGTTCCGCAAGTTCGGCTTTTTGGTCGCCGAGCTGGTGGCGACGATGCGCCCGAAGGAGGCCGCGTGACGACGGACTGGATCGGAAAACGCTACTGGATCATCGGGGCGAGCGAGGGCATCGGCCGCGCTCTGGCGGAACGGCTGGGGGCGCTCGGGGTCAACCTCGTGCTCAGCGCCCGCAGCACGGACCGGCTGGACGAGCTGGCAGCATCGCTGCCGCGCAAGGCCGATGTGGTCCCGGTGGACGTCACCGACGCGGCCTCGGTCAAGGCCGCGGTCGAAGCGGTCGGCGAGATCGACGGAATGATCTATGTGTCGGGCACCTACTGGCCGATGACGGCGCAGGACTGGAATGCCGAGCAGGTCGAGACCATGATCGACGTCAACCTGACGGGCGCCGCGCGCGTGCTGGGCCATGTCGTGCCCTGGTTCGTGGCCCGCGACCGCGGCCATATCGTGCTGACCGGCAGCCTTGCGGGCTATCGCGGGCTGCCGGGGGCCATCGGCTATGGCGCGTCCAAGGCCGGGCTGATGTCGCTGGGCGAAAGCCTGCAGGCCGATCTGCGCGGCACCGGCGTCAAGGTCCAGATCGCGAGCCCGGGCTTCGTCAAGACCCGGCTGACCGAAAAGAACGACTTCACGATGCCGTTCATCATGACGCCGGAAGAGGCCGCGCATGAATATGTCGAGCTGATGATGTCGGACGCGATGTCGCGCAGCTTCCCGACGCTGTTCTCGTGGATTCTGCGGCTGACCCAGCTGCTGCCCGACTGGATTTATTTCCCGCTTTTTGCACGCAAGGGCTGACGCTTGCCCTTGCCTCCGCGACGGGCGCAGGCGACACTGTGCGCCCGTGCCGGAGGAGAAGACGACCCATGGAAGAGCTCTTGGAAATCAGCCCCAGCAAGGTGGTGCAGGTGATCTTTCAGGCCCGCGAGAAACGCCTGGGCGAGGCCGAGCTGCGCGGCTTCATCGCGGCGATGAACGAGGACGAAAAGGCAAGCCTTGTGGCGCTGACCTGGATCGGCCGCGAAACCTTCGACGCGGACGAGCTGGAAGAGGCGATCGAGACCGCCAAGGCCGAGGCGACCACGCCGACCGAGGACTATCTCGTGAACATGCCGCTTTTTGCCGACTATCTCGAAGCCGGGCTTGAAGCCATCGGGATCAGCCCGGCCGATGTCGAAGAGGATTTCTTCGACCGCTAGGCACCGGCCCGGCACCGCGTCTTCACCACTGGTGCACGGCACCCGCCCGGGCGGGCCATCCTCCCGTTACGGAAAGCAAAATTTCCCACAGCTGCCCGCCTCGCGCAATTATCCAACCTTTCCCTTGACCCGGGTTTGGGCTTGCGCAAATCTGCCATCAACGCCCGGATGTGGAGGGGGGCCCAACGGGGCCTTATGTCCGGGCGCGATGAGGAAACCATGCGCAGGAACGCAGTCGATGCGGCCGGACCATCCGGCCTCGTCGCTGCGGCCCGATCGGTCGGGGCGCGCAGGCCGGACCCGGACAGACCCGCGGGCAACGCGGGCAGGTCCGGGGTCTGGCGAAGGGGGGAGGACGACCTTTGGCGGCACCTGGCGCGTCTGCGCACGATCCCTGTTCCATTCCGGCGCTGCTGGCGCGCAACGTCGCGCTTTACGGCGACCGCCCGGCCTATCGCGAGAAGGAATTCGGGATCTGGCAGTGCTGGACCTGGGCCGAGGCGGCGGACGAGATCCGCGCCATGGCGCTGGGCTTTCTGGCGCTGGGGATGGCGCGGGGCGACCATGTCGCCGTGATCGGCCGCAACCGGCCCGCGCATTACTGGGCGATGGTGGCCGCCCAGATGTGCGGCGCGGTGCCGGTGCCACTGTATCAGGACGCGGTGGCCGAAGAGATGGCCTATGTGCTGGACCATTGCGGCGCCCGCTTCGTCGTGTGCGGCGATCAGGAACAGGTCGACAAGGTCATCGAGATCCGCGACCGCGCGCCCGGCGTCGAGCATGTGCTTTACAACGACAAGCGCGGCATGCGGAAATACGACCACAGCCATCTGAACTGGCTGCACGATATCGGCGACGAGGGCCGCGCGGCGCATCGTCGGCTGGAACCCGAGCTTGACGCGCGCATCGCCGAGCAGACCTGGGACACGACCTGCGTCATGCTTTACACCTCGGGCACCACCGGCAAGCCCAAGGGCGTGGTGCTGTCGAACCGCAACATCATCGAGACCGCGAAGGCCTCGGTCGCCTTCGACCATCTGGGTCAGGACGAGGAGGTTCTGGCCTATCTGCCGATGGCCTGGGTCGGCGATTTCATCTTCTCCATCGGTCAGGCCATGGTCGCGGGTTTCTGCGTCAACTGCCCCGAAAGCCCCGACACGATGATGACCGACCTGCGCGAGATCGGGCCCACCTATTTCTTCGCGCCGCCCCGGATCTTCGAGACCATGCTGACCAGCGTGATGATCCGGATGGAGGATGCGGGCGACCTGAAACACGCATTGTTCAGGCATTTCATGGGCTTCGCCAAGGGCACCGGCGAACGCTTCGGGATGCCGCGCTATCGCCGCAAGCAGTCGCGTCCGACGCTGAGGCGCCGCGTCCGCTGGATCTACCGCTATGCGATGGGCATCGGATTCGCGATCGAGACCCTGGCCGAGAACGCGGTGCGCGGCTTCTTCGTGCGGCTGCGCCACCCGCTGGAGGCGCGAAAGCACTACCGGGCGCGGGGGCCATTGCTGAACCTTTATCCCAAGCCGCTGCGCGACTATTTCGACTACCGCACCGGCGAGGTGCTGATCTACGGGCCGCTCAAGAACACGCTGGGCCTGTCGCGCATCCGGGTGGCCTATACGGCGGGCGAGGCCATCGGCCCCGAGATCTTCGACTTCTACCGCTCGCTCGGGATCAACCTGAAACAGCTGTACGGCCAGACCGAGGCCTCGGTCTTCATCACCCAGCAGCCCGACGGGCAGGTCCGGTCCGACACGGTCGGCGTACCGAGTCCCGGGGTCGAGGTGAAGATCGGCGAGAGCGGCGAGGTTTTCTATCGCAGCCCCGGCACCTTCGTCGAATATTACAAGAACCCCGAAAGCACCGCCTCGACCAAGGATGCCGAGGGCTGGGTCGCAACCGGCGATGCCGGTTTCTTCGAAGAGGCCAGCGGCCATCTCAGGATCATCGACCGCGCGAAGGATGTGGGCCGGATGTCCGATGGCGCGCTGTTCGCGCCCAAATATGTCGAGAACAAGCTGAAGTTCTTCCCCGACATCCTCGAGGCGGTGGTGTTCGGCGCCGGGCGCGAGATGTGCACCGCCTTCATCAACATCGACCTCACCGCGGTCGGCAACTGGGCCGAGCGCAACAACATCGCCTATGCGTCCTATCAGGAACTCGCGGGCCACCCCCGCGTCCTTGAGACGATCAAGTCGCATGTCGAGGAGGTCAACCGCTCGCTGGCCGGGGACGAGATGCTGTCGGGCTGTCAAGTCCGCCGGTTTCTGGTGCTGCACAAGGAGCTTGACGCCGATGACGGCGAGCTGACCCGCACCCGCAAGGTCCGCCGCCGCATCATCGAGGAGAAATTCGCCGATCTGGTGGCCGCGCTCTATGACGGCTCGGCCGAGAAATACACCGAAACCGAGGTGACGTACGAGGACGGGCGCAAGGGGCGCATCCGGGCCACGCTCAAGATCCGGGACGCGCGCAGCTTCCCGGCAGAATTCCCGAGGAAGGTGGCCGCGGAATGACCGAGAACCGACCTACGATCCCGATGCCCTCGCTCGACTGGCAGATCCCGTTCGGACGGGCCCAGAAGGACGTGCTCTGGGCAAGCTTCGCCCTGCTGACCGCGATGGTGGCCCTCGGCGCCGGTTTCTGGGCCCTGGCCGCGGTCTTTTCGCTGGCGCTGGCGGTCTTCGCCCAGATCCGGGTGCCGCAGGAACCGCCGACGCCCGAAGGCGGCCGCCTCGCGCCGCTGTCGCATGCGCTGCGCTACGGGCTGGCCAATCTCGTGACCATGGTCTTCGTCTACGGCGCCGCCACCGTGCTGGGTTCGGGCGTCCGCATGGCGATGACGAAACTCCTGGCGGCGATATGAACCGGATGGTGCCTCCGCCCCCCACCCCTTCGCATGTGACCGAGGATGGCCGCGCCATCGGCCCGGTGCTGATGGAGCTGAGAAACATCACGCTCCGCTTCGGGGGCGTGGTCGCGATCAAGGACATCTCCTTCGATATCCGCGAGGGCGAGATCCGCGCCATCATCGGCCCGAACGGCGCGGGCAAGTCCTCGATGCTGAACGTGATATCGGGCTTCTACCGGCCAACCGAAGGCGAGGTCTGGTTCGAGGGCGCGCGGCGTCCGCCAATGCGCCCCTACAAGGTCGCGCGGCAGGGGATCGCCCGGACCTTCCAGAACATCGCGCTCTTTTCCGGCATGTCGACGCTCGACAACATCATGACCGGGCGTATCACCCGGATGAGATCCTCGCTGCTGTCCCAGGCGCTGTGGTGGGGTCCGGCCGAGCGCGAGGAAAGCGCGCACCGCGAGGCGGTCGAGAAGATCATCGACTTCCTCGAGATCCAGCATATCCGCAAGACCCCGGTGGGCCGTCTGCCCTACGGCTTGCAGAAGCGGGTGGAACTGGGCCGGGCTCTGGCGGCCGAGCCGCGGCTCTTGCTGCTGGATGAACCCATGGCCGGGATGAATGTCGAGGAGAAGGAGGACATGTCGCGCTTCATCCTCGATGTGAACGACGAATTCGGCACCACCATCGTGCTGATCGAGCATGACATGGGCGTGGTCATGGACCTGTCCGACCGGGTGGTGGTGATGGATTACGGCCGCAAGATCGGCGACGGCCCGCCCGAGGAGGTACGCGCCAGCAAGGACGTGATCGACGCCTATCTGGGGGTGGCCCATGACTGATCTGCTTTACGCCGTCGAGGTGATGATCAACGGGCTGATGGCGGGGGTGCTTTATGCGCTGGTGGCGCTGGGCTTCGTCCTGATCTTCAAGGCCTCGGGCATCTTCAACTACGCGCAAGGGGTGCTGGCGCTGTTCGCGGCGCTGACGCTGGTCGGGTTGCAGGAGGGACAGGTGCCCTTCGCCCATCTGATCAACGCGGCGCTCGGCACCGATCTGCATCATTTCGGCTGGCAGCTTCCGGCGGTGGTGGCGATCGTGCTGACGGTGGGGGTGATGGTGCTGCTGGCCATCGCCATCGAGCGGCTGATCCTCAAGCATCTGGTCAACCAGGCGCCGATCATCCTGTTCATGGCGACCATCGGGCTGGCCTATTTCCTTGAAGGGTTCGGCGACATCATGTGGGGCGCCGACATCAAGACGCTGGATGTGGGGCTGCCACAGGGCGGCAGCGCCTGGCTTGAACAGGCCACCGCGGGCTGGGGCAGCGACGAGTTCTACGGCTTCTTCATCGACAGGCTCGACATCGTGGCGACGCTGGTCGCGGCGGTTCTGGTGATCTCGCTGACCCTGTTCTCGCAGTTTTCCAAGCAGGGCCGGGCGCTGCGGGCGGTGGCCGACGATCATCAGGCGGCGCTGTCGGTCGGCATCTCGCTGCGCTTCATCTGGGTGCTGGTCTGGTCCATCGCGGGCATCGTCGCGCTGGTCGCGGGCATCATGTGGGGCGCCAAGTCCGGTGTACAGTTCAGCCTGTCGCTGATCGCGCTGAAGGCGTTGCCGGTGCTGATGCTGGGCGGTTTCACCTCGATCCCGGGCGCCATCGTCGGCGGGCTGATCATCGGGGTCGGCGAGAAGCTGTTCGAATTCACGGTCGGCCCGATGATCGGCGGCGCGACCGAGAACTGGTTCGCCTATGTGCTGGCGCTAGTCTTTCTGGTGTTCAGGCCGCAGGGCCTGTTCGGAGAGAGGATCATCGAAAGGGTCTGACATGCAAAAGCTCTATGCCATTGCCTGTGTGATCGGTTGGGGGTTCTTCTATGCGTTCGCCTATCTTGCCGTGGCCTCGTCGAACGACGCCGAATGGATGTCGGTGATCTACGGCCTGCTGTCCTTCGCGGGCTTCGTGGCCGGCATGTTGTGCTGGGTGCGGCTGGTCCGCGGCAAGCGGCCGGTCATCAGGACGATGCCCATGGGCGTCGCCCGGGTGCGGAGGCCGCTGTGACTCACCGGACCCGGATCGGCGGCCTTTGCATCGATTGCCAGACCGACGATCTGGGTCCGGCACTGGCCTTCTGGTCGGCGGCGCTGGGGCGCGAGGGTGCTCTCGTCGAGGACGGGCGCTATGCCCAGCTCAGTGGCCCGCCCGCCGCGCCGCAGGTGATCCTGCAGGCGGTCGGCCACGACCCCCGCGTGCATCTCGACATCGAGACCGACGATATCGAGGCCGAATGCGCCCGTCTGACCGGCCTCGGCGCGGTCGAGATCACGCGGATCAAGGACTGGGTGGTGATGCAGGCGCCCACCGGGCACCGCTTCTGCCTGGTTCCGCCCGAAGGGGATTTTCCAAAAGATGCCAGGGAGGTCGACTGAATGTTCTACCGCGAGGCCGGCGATTTCAAGACGTCCTACCGGGACGACAGCCAGACCTTTCCGATCGGGTTCGACCGCTACCGCTATTACGCAGTGCTGGTGCTGGCCTTCGCGGTCGTGCCCTTCGTCATCGACGACTACTGGGCCAGCGCGATCTTCGTGCCCTTCCTGATCTATGCCATCGCCGCCATCGGGCTTAACATCCTTGTGGGCTATTGCGGGCAGCTGTCGCTGGGCACCGGCGGCTTCATGGCGGTGGGGGCCTATGCCTGCTACAAGCTGATGACCGCCTTTCCCGACCTCAACATCGTCGTCTGCATCCTGGGCGGCGGGCTGGTCACGGCGGCGGTGGGGGTGCTGTTCGGCCTGCCCTCGCTGCGGATCAAGGGCTTCTATCTCGCGGTCGCGACGCTGGCGGCGCAGTTCTTCCTGGTCTGGCTCTTCAACAAGGTGCCGTGGTTCTACAACTATTCGGCCTCGGGGCAGATCTCGGCGCCCGCGCGCAGCGTCTTCGGCCTGCCGGTCACAGGCCCCGGCGTCGAGGCCTGGGCGCAATACATGATCTGTCTCGTCTTCGCCGTCGTGCTGGCCTGGGCCGCGCGCAACCTGACGCGGGGTACGGTCGGGCGGTCCTGGATGGCGATCCGCGACATGGACATCGCGGCCGAGATCATCGGGGTGAACCCGCTCAAGGCCAAGCTGACGGCGTTTGCGGTCTCGTCCTTCTATATCGGCATCGCGGGCGCGCTGTTCTTCGCGGTCTATCTGGGCGCGGTCGAGGTCGGCGAGGCCTTCGGCATCCAGAAGAGCTTTCTCATCCTCTTCATGATCATCATCGGCGGGCTCGGCTCGATCTTCGGCAGCTTCGCGGGCGCGGCCTTCCTGGTGCTGCTGCCGGTCCTGCTGAAAAACGTGCTGGTCGGCACGCTGGGATGGCCCACCGACCTGACCGCCCATGTCCAGCTGATGATCGTGGGGGCGCTGATCATCGGCTTTCTGATCGCCGAGCCGCACGGGCTGGCGCAGCTCTGGCGGATCGGAAAGGAAAAGCTGAGGCTCTGGCCATTCCCGCATTGACGGGCACGACACGCGCGACCGACCGGGCCAACCCGGCACGCATTTTCAAGGGAGGAACGACGACATGACGACACGACTGGCACCGCTTGCGCTTTGCGCGGCCCTGGCCGCGGGCCCTGCCCTGGCCGATCTGGTCTTCCCCGATCTCAGCTACCGCACCGGCCCCTTCGCGGCGGGCGGCATTCCCTTCTCGGACGGCTATCAGGACTACTTCACCCTGATGAACGAACGCGACGGCGGCATCGGCGGGGTCAAGGCCCGGGTGCCCGAATGCGAGACCGCCTACAACACCGAGAAGGGGGTCGAGTGCTACGAGGCCACCAAGGGCGACGGCGCGCTGATCTACCAGCCGCTGTCCACCGGCATCACCTATCAGCTGATCCCGAAGGTCGAGGCCGATCACATCCCGCTGCACACCATGGGCTATGGCCGCACCTCGGCCGCCAATGGCAAGGTCTTCGAATGGGTGTTCAACTATCCCGCCAATTACTGGGACGGGGCCTCGGTCGTCATCAAGTACCTGATGGACGAGAACGGCGGCAGCCTCGAGGGCAAGAAGATCACGCTGCTGTATCACAACTCGGCCTATGGCAAGGAGCCGATCCCGACGCTCGAGGCGCTGTCGAAGAAGCACGGCTTCAGGCTGACGCTGATCCCGGTCGACAGCCCCGGACAGGAGCAGAAGTCACAATGGCTGCAGATCCGGCGCGAGCGGCCCGATGTCGTGGTGATGTGGGGTTGGGGCGTGATGAACCAGGTCGCGATCCAGGAGGCCGCCAACATCGGCTTCCCGATGGACCATTTCATCGGCAACTGGTGGGCCGGGGCTGAACATGACGTGACCCCCGCGGGCATGGCCGCCGACGGCTACAAGGCGCTGAACATGAACCGGGTGGTCGATTACCCGGTCTTCGCCGATATCCGCACCCATGTCGTCGACAAGGGGCTGGCGGCGGGCGACGGGTCCAATGTGGGCTCGGTGCTTTATACGCGTGGCATGTATGCGGCGATGCTGGCGGTCGAGGCGGCGAAAACCGCGCAGGAAATGACCGGCACCGCCCAGATCGACGCGGCGATGATGCGCGACGGGATGGAGCATCTGGAGATGACCGCCGCCAGGATGGACGCGCTGGGCATGCCGGGGATCGGCCCGGAATTCACCGTGAGCTGCGCCGATCACGGCGGGTCGGGCATGGCCATCGTCCAGCAGTGGAACGCGGGCGACAAGAAATGGGTGCCGCTGACCGATTTCATCGCCCCCGATGCCGAGGTGATCGCGCCGCTGGTCGAGGCGGATTCCGCGGCCTTCGCGGCCGAGAACGGCATCGCGCCGCGCTGCGACTAAGCCCTGTCCGCCCCCGGCCGCGACCCGGCCGGGGGCTTCGCCCACAAGGAAAACGCCGATGTTCGATGCCGCGCCGCAGGGCGAGACCCTGCTTGAGGTCAACAATATCGAGGTGATCTACAACCACGTCATCCTGGTGCTGAAGGGCGTGTCGCTGTCGGTGCCGCAGGGCGGCATCACGGCGCTTCTGGGCGGCAACGGCGCGGGCAAGACCACGACGCTGAAGGCCATCTCGAACCTTCTGCGGTCGGAACGCGGCGAGGTCACCAAGGGCTCGATCCTCTATCGCGGGACGCGCGTGCAGGACCTGAACCCCGCCGATCTGGTCAAGGCGGGCGTGATCCAGGTGATGGAGGGGCGGCACTGCTTCGAGCATCTGACGGTCGAGGAAAACCTGCTGACCGGCGCCTACACGCGCACCGACGGCCGCGCCGCGATCCAGGCAGACCTGGAGATGGTCTATGGCTATTTCCCGCGCCTGAGGGAAAGGCGGAAAAGCCAGGCGGGCTATACCTCGGGCGGCGAGCAGCAGATGGTCGCCATCGGCCGGGCGCTGATGAGCCGGCCGCAGATGATCCTGCTGGACGAGCCCTCGATGGGGCTGGCGCCGCAGCTGGTCGAACAGATCTTCGAGATCGTGAAATCGGTCAACGAGAACGAGGGCGTGACCTTCCTTCTGGCCGAGCAGAACACCAACGTGGCACTGCGCTATGCCCATTACGGCTATATCCTCGAATCCGGCCGCATCGTGATGGACGGCCCGGCGGCGGATCTGCGCGAGAACCCGGACGTCAAGGAATTCTATCTCGGGATGTCAGATCAGGGCCGCAAGAGCTTTCGTGACGTACGGTCGTATCGTCGCCGCAAGCGCTGGCTGAGTTGACGAAAAGGCACTCGTCGGGCCACGCTGCCCTCGCAGACCGGAAAGAGTGACCGAAGGAGTGCTTATGTCCGTCCATTTCGACGATCTCGAAACCCGCTCGGCGGACGCGCGGGCCGCTTCGCTGGCCGAATGCCTGCCGACGCTGATCGCGGCCGCGCGCGCGCTGCCCGGCTATGCCGCGACGCTGGCCGAGGTGAACCCGCTGGCCGTGACCTCGCGCGAGGCGCTGGCGGCGCTGCCGGTCCTGCGCAAGTCCGAACTGGTGGCCGCGCAATCGGCCGAGGCCCCCTTGGGCGGCTACACCGCCTGGGGCCAGCATCAGTTCGACCATATCTTCCAGTCGCCGGGTCCGATCTACGAACCGGGCTGCGTCAGCACCAACTGGTGGCGGCTGGGGCGCTTCCTCTATGCCGCCGGGATCGGCGAGGGCGACATCGTCCAGAACTGCTTTGGCTATCATCTGACCCCCGCCGGGATGATGTTCGAGAACGGCGCGCGGGCGGTCGGCGCGGCGATCCTGCCCGCGGGGACCGGCCAGACCGATCTGCAGGTGCGCGCCGCCCATGACGTAGGCGTGACCGCCTATGCCGGCACCCCCGATTTCCTCAAGGTGCTGCTCGATCGGGCGGACGAGCTGGGGATGGACCTCTCGCGCATCCAGCGCGCCGTCGTGTCGGGCGGGGCGCTGTTCCCGTCGCTGCGCCAGGAATATGCGGATCGCGGCATCGCCTGCCTGCAATGCTATGCGACCGCCGATCTGGGCAATGTCGCCTATGAAAGCCCGGCGATGGAGGGGATGATCGTCGACGAGGGCGTGATCGTCGAGATCGTGCGCCCCGGCACCGGCGATCCCGTGCCCGAGGGCGAGGTGGGCGAGGTCGTGGTGACCGCGCTGAACCCCGACTATCCGCTGGTGCGGTTCGCGACCGGCGATCTGTCGGCGGTGCTGCCGGGCCTCTCGCCCTGCGGCCGCACCAACATGCGCATCAAGGGCTGGATGGGCCGGGCCGACCAGACCACCAAGATCAAGGGCATGTTCGTGCGCCCCGAGCAGGTCGCCGATCTGGTCGCGCGGCATCCCGACGTCGCGAAAGCGCGGGTCGTGGCGGGGCGCGCGGGCGAGAAGGACATGATGACGGTGCGGATCGAGACCGAGGCGACCGACCCCGCGCCCTACGCGGCCTCGGTGGCCGCCGTGCTCAAGCTGAAGGCAGAGATCGAGCTGGTCGCGCCCGGCAGCCTGCCCAATGACGGGCTGGTGATCGAGGACACCCGGAAATACGACTGACCGCCCGGCGCCTCGGGAGGCCCCTCAGGTCCGGCGGCGCAGGGATTTCGGGGGCGGAATGGTCCGGTGCAGGCAATGCCTGCCGGACGGTTCCGTCGCCCGGCCCGCGGCCCCTGCCCGTTCCGGCGGGCCGGGCGGGGCCCCGCAGGGCCGCCCGGCCGAATGCTCAGGTCTCGTCGTCGTCCTCGGAGGACATGTCGGCGATATCGTCGAGCGAGACATTGTCGTCGTCGTCGTCCTCGAGCACATCGTCGCCCAGGTCGACATCGGTGCTGTCGTCCTCGTCATCGATGATGTCGTCATCGGTGTCGATGTCTTCATCGCGCGCCTTGGCGGGCGCGGCCTTCTCGGCGATCAGCGTGCGGTGCTTGCCGGTGGTCAGGCTTTCCGCGGAAAAGCTGTGACCGCAGGAGGGGCAGGTCATCGGGTCGCGCTGAAGATCGTAAAATCGGGTAGAGCAGTGCGGGCAAACGCGCTTAACGCCCCATTCTTCCTTGGGCATGGGCATCCTCTCACAGGGGTCACGGCTTTGCGGTTGCAGCCACGTGCCATAAGTCCCCCCACGTGTCAAAGCCCTTTTCGGCTGATATGCTCGCAGGAAAAGACGAGGCAGAGATGAGCATCACCCGCATTCCCGGCGATCCGCCGCTCGAGGTCACGCTGCGCCGTTCGGCGCGGGCGCGGCGCTATTCCCTGCGCGTCTCGCAGCTTGACGGACGGGTGACGCTGACCCTGCCGCAGCGCGCGCCCGAGGCCGACGGGCTGGCCTTCGTCCGCGAGAAGGAAGCCTGGATCCGCCGGCACCTGTCGGCGCGGCCCGAGGATCAGGTGGTGCGCGCGGGCGGCACGGTGCCCTACGAGGGCCGCGCGCTGGCGCTGGTGCCCGGCAGCGGCCGGGCGCCGCGGCTGCACGAGGGGACGCTGGCCGTGCCCGGCCCCGCGGCCGAGGTGCCCGCCCGGGTGCAGGCCTTCCTGAAGACCCGGGCGCGGGCGCGTCTGGCGGCGGCGGCCGACGGCTATACCGCCGCGCTGGGGCTGTCCTACCGGCGGCTCACGCTTCGCGACGCCCGGTCGCGCTGGGGGTCCTGTTCCTCGCGGGGCGATCTGATGTTCGCCTGGCGGCTGATCATGGCCCCGCCCGAGGTGCTGGACTATGTCGCGGCCCATGAGGTGGCGCATCTGGTCGAGATGAACCACTCGCCCGCCTTCTGGGCCGTGGTCGCGCGGCTGATGCCGGGCTATGAAGCGCCCCGCGCCTGGCTGAGGGCCAATGGCGCGGCGCTTCACCGTGTGCGTTTCGGCGATTGACGCCCGGCCCCGCGCGGCAGCACTATCGCCCCCATGCTGATCCAGACCCGCCCCGGCGAGACCGTCTCTGCGGCCCATGAGCGTCTTTACCGCACGCTCCGGACCCAGATCATGCATGGCGAACTGGCCCCCGGCGCGCCCCTGACGCTGAGGGGGATCGGCAAGAGCTTTGGCGTGTCGATGACCCCTGCCCGCGAGGCGGTGCGGCGGCTCGTGGCCGAGGGCGCGCTGACCCTGTCCTCGTCGGGCCGGGTCTCGACACCCGAGCTGTCGAACGAGCGGCTGGAGGAACTGGCCTCGCTGCGCGGGTTGCTGGAACCCGAACTGGCCAGCCGCGCCCTGCCCCGCGCGCATTTCGCGCTGATCGAGCGGATGCAGAAGATCAATGCCGAAATCGGCGAGGTCGTCGCACGGGGCGATGCGGTCGCCTATATCCAGAAGAACCTGGAATTTCACCGCGCGCTTTACCTGCGCGCCCAGGCCCCCGCGATGCTGGCCATCGCCGAGACGGTCTGGCTGCAGCTTGGCCCGACGATGCGGTCGTTCTACGGACGCCTCGGCCGGACCGAGCCGCCGCAGCATCACCGGATGATCCTCGCCGCGCTTCGGGTCGGGGACGAACCCGCGCTGCGGCTGGCGGTGCGCACCGACGTGACCCAGGGGCTGAAGTTCCTCGCGACCTGATCGGCGATGCCGGGTGCGCCCCCGCCGCTCTGGCGCACGACCCGGAGCTGGGCTATTCCGGCCCGCGACCGCGCTTTTGCGGCGCCCAGCAGCCGATCGGAACCTGCCCCATGCCTGTCGTCACGCTTCTGACCAACCCCGCGCGCGCGTCCCTCGACCGCGGCACCGTCGAATCGCTTCGGGATGCCTGGGGCGGCGGCGAGGCGATCTGGCTGGCCCCCGGCATTGCCGCCGAGTTTGCCGTCGCGGCGCTGCCCGGCAATTTCCGCGAGGTCTGGGCCGGTCTGCAGGGGCTGGGGATCGACCTTGTGGCCCAGCCCGCCGAGGGCCGCCGCAAGCGGCTGCTGATCGCGGACATGGATTCGACCATGATCCAGCAGGAGTGCATCGACGAACTGGCCGCCGAGGCGGGGGTCGGCCCCCGGGTCGCCGAGATCACCGCGCGGGCGATGAATGGCGAACTGGATTTCCACGGCGCGCTGCGCGAACGGGTCGGGTTGCTCAAGGGGCTCGATGCGCGCGTCATCGACAAGGTGCTGGCCGAGCGGATCACCTTCATGCCGGGCGGCCATGTGCTGGTCGCGACAATGAAGGCCAACGGCGCCCATGCGCTTCTGGTCTCGGGCGGCTTCACCAATTTCGCTTCGAAGGTCGGGGCCGCGCTCGGTTTCGACGAGTACCGCGCCAACACGCTGCTGATCGAGGACGGCCGCCTGACCGGCACCGTGGCCGAGCCGATTCTGGGGCGCGAGGCCAAGGTCGCGGCGCTGCGCGAGGTGACAGAGCGGCTGGGCATCGGAGTTGAGGATGCGCTTGCCGTCGGCGACGGGGCGAACGATCTGGGCATGCTGGGGCTTGCGGGCGCGGGCGTCGCGCTGCATGCCAAGCCCTCGGTCGCGGCCCAATGCGAGCTTCGGGTCAATCACGGCGACCTGACCGCGCTGCTGTACCTGCAGGGCTACGCCCGGGACGAGTTCGTTTCCTAGCTCGTTCGGACCGTCCAAGACCATTTCCGGCATAAGCCACCCGAGTCCCGGCAGACCTGTCCGGGAAGAGGAGGCCGGGAATGAGGAGGCGCGCCGGACTGATCTCCGTGATCTTCCTTCAGGCATTGCCTGCGTCGGCAGACGACCACGAAGACGACCTCGGCGCGCTCATCGAGTTTGCCCGATCCAATCCTCTGACCGAAGGAGGGTGCTGGCTGGAGATGCAGAACGTATTTGGACACTGGGAGAAGCTTGCCCTCATCTTCGGATTCGCGGATCCTGGCGATTTCACCGCCTGCGCTGAAATCGCAGGCTGGGCGGCCGAGACCAATCCGGCCAGGAGGTACCGGTGCACTCCGGTGGACCGAGATCAGGCCGCATCGCCGCCTAGTCGGTGTCGTCGACCGACCCGCGCAGCGCCTTGACCGCGCCGCGTTCCTTCTTGGCCGCCAGCCGCCGACGTTGCGACCCCAGCGTGGGCCGGGTCGGCACCCGCCGTTTGGGCTTTTCCAGCGCCTTCCGGATCAGCTCGGCCAGCCGCTCGCGGGCAATCTCGCGGTTGCGGGCCTGACTGCGGGTCTCTTCGACCCGGATCAGCACCGCGCCGTCCTGGGTCCAGCGCCGCCCCGCCAGCCGTTTCAGCCGGGACTTGACCGGGCCGGGCAGGTTCGGAGACCGCTCGGCCTCGAACCTGAGATCGACCGCGGTCGAGACCTTGTTGACGTTCTGCCCGCCGGGGCCGGAGGAGCGCGAGAACACCTCGGTCAGTTCCCAGTCCGCAAGGGCGACGGTATCGGTGATGCGCAGCATGGGGGGACCCTATCGCGGTGGTCGCAGGACGCAAGAGCATGGCGGCCCCGGCCTGCCCCATCATGGGCCGAGAGGACGAAACGGAAAGGGCCGTTCTTGCGAACGGCCCCGAGAGCTACGGAGATGGCCCGGTTAGAGCGTGGGCCCAATCAGAAGATTTCAGTCTCAGGGATTGCCCTCAGACCACGGCCCCCCTGACTGTTCCAAGACCCTTCTCCAATATCACTCTAGACACTGGACCACCTCCTTTCTGCTGTTGCCGTTGAGTTCAGCCTGCCACAGATCTGGTATAAGTCCAGTTAATTCACGCAAGCTGTGCGGTCATACGCCTAACAATCAAGCGAAATGGCACAAGCGCGATCAAGGCGAGGGCAAGTTTCACGCACCAATCCGCCAGCGCCAGCGAAACCCACAGCGGCACCTGCGGTCCGACCCCCAGAAGCGGCAGCATCTCACCCGCCCAGGACACGTCATTGGCGGGCTCCAGCATGCTGAGCGTTCCGGAAAACGCGACGCTGAAGAAGACCAGCGTATCGACGCTCGACCCGATCAGGGTCGAGGCCAGCGGCGCCCGCCACCAGCGGCCCGCGCGCAGCCGGTCGAACACCGCCACGTCCAGCAGTTGCGCGCAGAGGAAGGCCAGCCCCGACCCCATGGCGATGCGCAGGGTGACGATCGGGCCGAACTCGCCCTGGATCTGGGTGCCGATGAAGGAACAGATCACCCCCACCACGAAGCCCGCCAGGACCACGCGGCGGGCGGCGGCCACGCCATAGACGCGGTTCATCACGTCGGTCACGAGAAAGGCCAGCGGATAGGTGAAGGCGCCCAGCGTCAGCCATTGGCCGAACAGCACCTGGACGAGGATATTCGAGGCCACGACGATGGCGGCCATGGCAAGGATGCCGGGAAGAAGACGGGTCATGCTGCGGGTTCCGTTTTGGCAAGGTCGCGGAGACTTGGTCCGCGCGGGAGGCCCGCCGGACGCGGTTTCCTACAGCCCCGCCGCGCCGCTGACAACCCGGTATTCGACGAACTGGTTGCGCTGGATCGCCAGCCCGTTGTCGTCGCTGACCAGGCTCAGCCGGATCGCCCCGGCCTTGTCGCGCCAGACCGCCAGCCCTTCCAGATTGCCGTGCCGGCCCGACCCGGTTTCCAGCAGGACGCTGTCTTCGGTCGCGCCGTCGGGTCCCAGCGCGATGCGCCGGACCCGGCTGCGAAAGCCGAACGGCCCGTCGAAGGCGCGTTCCAGAAGATAAAGCTGCCCGTCGGGGCCGAAATCCGCGCCTGAGGGGTGAAACCGCCCCTGTGGCAGCAAGCTGGCGGCGCGGGTCCAGCCCCGGGCGTCATGGCGGTAGACCGGGATCGCGCCGTCCTCCGTCCAGCGTTCGGGAATGGCGTAAAGCGCGCCGTCCGGGCCCAGCGCCAGCGCCTCGATCCCGCCATTCTCGGGATAGGCGGCGGCGTCGGGCGGCGGGTCCAGCGCCTCGGGGCGCACCGCGCCCGGCGCCCAGCGCAGGATCCGGTGATCGCCCTCGAAGGCCACGTAAAGCGTGCCGTCTGGCGCCAGGGCCAGCGCCTCGGCATCGGTCTCGGCCCGTCCTTCCAGCGGGCGCCCGTCCGGGCCGGTCAGGGGATGCGGCGCCGAGACCCGCAGTGCGACGGGGATCTCGTCCCTGCGGGCGATGGTGACATCCAGCCGCCAGCCCCGGTCGGCGACCAGACGGCTGCTTGTGCCATCGGCCGAAAGCTCGAGCCCCGAAAGCCCCTGCGTCGCGGCGGTCTTGGCGATGGCCAGCTCGGCGACCAGTTCGGCCCGCGTTCCGGGGGCGGCGCGCGGCGACAGGGCCGTCGCGCCCAAGGCCAGAAGACCGGCGGCGAGGCTCAGTCCGAGGCCAGCACGGCGCGGCATTCGCGGGGCAGGTCGGTCATGGTGAACTCGCGCGCGCCCCGCTTTCTGGGCTGGGGCTTGGCCGGTTGCGCGGGCCGGGCCGCCTTCTTCGGCGGATCGAGATAGTCGGTCACCCACCATGTCAGCGTCTCGTCGCAGCCATCCCCGCCCTTCGACAGTTCCGCTACCGTGGGCCGCTGGGTCTCGCAACTGCGCGCGCCGGGCGGACATTTCAAACGCACGTGAAAATGCGTGTCATGCCCGTAAAGCGGGCGGATCTTCTGCAGCCAGGCGCGGTCGGCGCGGGTCGCATGCTTGCACATCTCGATCTTGACCGGGGCGGTGACGAAGATCCGGTCGACCGCCGGGTCCATCGCCGCGGCGCGCAAAAGTGCTGCATGCGCGGCGGTATAGTTGCCGTTCACCCGGCGCTGGTCGGCAGAGCGCACCGAGATCGACGAGATCGATTCCCGCTCGGCCCGGGTCAGGGTCAGCCGCCTGGGCGGCAACATCCAGATATCGGCGTCGAGCCCGATCTGATGCGAGGCATGCCCGCTGGTCATCGGACCGCCCCGGGGCTGGCTGATATCGCCGACATAGATGCCCTTCCAGCCGATGGCGGCAGCGTGGCCACCCAGCCGCTGGATGAAGGCGATCATTTCGGGCTGGCCCCAGTTGCGGTTGCGCGACAGCCGCATCGCCTGCCAGGTCGGGCCGGTCTCGGGCAGCTGCACCATACCGGCGCCGCAGCCCCTGGCGTAGGTGCCGATGGGCGCGGGCGCCTGCCGCGAGGCGCGTTTCTCCGCCCCGAACAGCGAGGCCGCCGTCGGCGCCGCCGAGACCGGCAGAGCGGTCGCAACCGCCAGTGCCAGCGCCAGGATCTTTCCGCTCAGGGTGTTGGCCATCGATCCGCCCGTTCGCCCTCTGCCCGGACGAAGCCTAGCAGACCGAGCCCCAGCAGGAAAAGAACAACCAGAGGGATAATGCCCGCGGGCTGCGAGCCGGTCAGGTCGGTCACCAGCCCGATCGACATCGGCGCCAGAAAGGCGGTGGCCTTGCCCGACAGCGCGTAAAGCCCGAAGCTTTCGGTCATCCGCGCCGGATTGGCCTGACGCACCATCATCGTGCGGCTTGCGCTTTGCAGCGCGCCGCCCGCCGCGCCGATCACCGCGCCGACCAGGTAATAGGCCAGATCGGGCAGGGTCGAGCCCGGCGCCACCGGCAGCCACAGAACCGTCGTCCGCGAGATCGAGATCGCCAGCACCGCCGCCGCGATCAGCGCGACAAGGCAGACGAGGATCACCGGTTTCGGCCCGAAGCGGCGGTCGGCCTTGCCGCCCAGCCAGGCGACGAGGGCCGCGGTCACCACGGCGAGGATGCCGAACAGGCCCACATCGACCACAGACCAGCCCAGAACCCCCGCCGCGTAGATGCCGCCAAAGACATACATCCCGTTCAGCGCGTCGCGGTAGACCATCGAGGAAAGCAGATAGGCCGACAGGCTTGGCGTCTTCGGCAGACGTCGCAGCGTCGCCGAAAGCTCGGGCCCGACCTGGCCCAGCGCCTGGCGCAGCGTCGCGCGGCGCGGGCTTTGCGGCAGGCGCACCCAAAGAAAGAACGGAAGCATCGAGACCGCATACCAGATCGCCACGAAGGGCCCGACGAACCGGGTGCCCTCGCGCGTTTCCGGGTCGAGCCCGAAGGCCGGCGCGCGCCCGAGCAGGGTCCGTCCGGCCTCGTTCTCGGCAAAGAAGGCCAGCGTGAGCACCAGCGCGATCAGCCCGCCGACATAGCCGAAGGCCCAGCCCGATCCCGAGATCCGCCCCAGTTCGTCGCGCGGCCCCAGATCGGGCAGCATCGCATTGACGAAGATCGCCGAGAACTCCATGCCGACCAGCCCGAGCCCGAAGAAGCACAGGATCAAAGGCAGGCTGAACCCCGTCGGATCGGCAAACCAGAGCCCGGCCGCGCCCAACACATAGAAGACCGAGAACAGCGCGATCCAGGGCATCCGGTGCCCGTTCAGGTCGGCGACCGCGCCAAGACAGGGGGCCAGCAGGGCGACGATCAGCCCGGCCGCGCCGACCCCGTAGCCCCAGGCCGCCTGCGCCGCCGAGCCGTCGCCCAGCAGATCCTTGACATAGGGCGCGAAGATGAAGGTCAGTAGAAGCGTCGCATAGGGCTGGCTGGCCCAGTCGTAAAACCACCAGCCCCAGATCCGCCGCTGTGCCATCCTGCCATCGATCGCCGCCATCTTGCCCCGCCATCCCGCAACCCGCTCATCTGACAGGGTTTCCGGGTCAGGCGCAATCGGTCTTCTCGGGGCGGAGGCCGGGTCCGGTCAGTCGGCCATGGGCGGCCAGGGACGTTCGGCCTCGGCCGCGATCCAGGCCTGCACCCAGTCCGGCAGGGGCGGCGGAGCGACCTCGCGTCCCATCGCCGCCATCATCCGTGCCGTCGGCACGATGCCGTTCCGGTCGGTGACCGCCGCGCGATACAGCGCGTGGTTGGCACAGTCGCCGTTTCGCCACATGCCCTGTTCGATATAGAGGAACTTGTCATCCCACCCGACGCAGCGGCTGCGGATCTCGAAGGTGTCGAACATCTTCACCCGGCGGCGGTAGCGCACCGAGACCCCGGCCATGGTCAGCGCCCAGCGCTCGCGCCTGAGCACGGCGATCAGCCCGACCCGCTGCGCCAGCGGCAGCCGCCCCAGATCCAGCAGCGTGAGCGTCCGCCCGTTGTTCAACTCCATCCACATGTCCAGATCCCAGGGCCAGCAGACATGGCGCGAGACATGGATGCCGGTCAGCGGCAGCGGCTCGGCATTGCGGTGCAGGTAGAGTTCCTTGAACAGGCGGAAGAAGGGATACATCGGCAGGCTCCGTCGCGCATGAGGCAACCCTGCCTCGCGCGGCACGGGGCTGCGGTCAAGGGACTCGCGGCGGAAAGCGTGACGGAAAGCCCGTTGCGCATGGGCGCCTGTCCGCCTACCTCTTGGGCAACCGCCCCAGGAAAGGCCTGCCCATGCTGTCTCTGTTCCAGATCCTCCTGCTGATCCTCGACATCGTCTGGTTCATCATCATCGTCCAGATCATCATGTCCTGGCTGATCAGCTTCAACGTGCTCAACGTCTACCAGCCGCTGGTGCGCCAGATCTGGTCGGGCCTGAACCGGCTGCTCGAGCCGCTTTATTCGCCGGTGCGCCGCATCCTGCCCAATACCGGCGGGCTCGATCTGGCGCCGCTGATCGTGCTGATCGCGATCTATGCGCTGCGGATCATCATCGCCAACAACATGATGGCCTTCGTCTGATCGCCTGAGGCCATCCGGAGCGCGGGCCGGGGCACCGGCGGCGCCGCGCCCCGAGGGTTGTTCACCCCGTCTTAGTATGGGATGGTCCATGGTACCGAGCAGTTTTCCTAAAATACCATGGAAACCATGGACCGCCCCCACGCCCTTTTGCAGTCGATCTTCGGCTTCGACGCCTTCCGTCCCGGCCAGCAGGACATCGTCGAGGCCGTGGCCTCGGGCCGCAACACGCTTGCGATCATGCCCACCGGGGGCGGCAAGTCGCTGTGCTTCCAGCTTCCGGCGCTGCTGCGCGATGGCGTGACCGTGGTGATCTCGCCGCTGATCGCGCTGATGCGCGACCAGGTGCGCGGGCTGACCGAGGCCGGGGTGCCGGCCGGTGCGCTGACCTCGGGCAATACCGACGAGGAAACCCGGGCGGTATTCGACGCGCTCGAGGCCGGGCGGCTGAAGCTTCTGTACATGGCGCCCGAACGGCTGGCCTCGGGCGGCACCGCCAACATGCTGCGCCGGATCGGCGTCGGGCTGATCGCGGTCGACGAGGCGCATTGCGTCAGCCAGTGGGGCCATGATTTCCGCCCCGACTACCTGCGGATCGGCGACCTGCGCCGGGCGCTGAACGTGCCGCTGGCGGCCTTCACCGCCACCGCCGATGCCGAGACCCGGGCCGAGATCGTCACCCGGCTGTTCGACGGCGAGGCACCGGAAACCTTCCTGCGCGGTTTCGACCGCCCGAACATCCGGCTGGCCTTCAGCCCCAAGGACCAGCCCCGCCGCCAGATCCTGGCCTATGCCGCCGCCCGCAAGGGCCAGTCGGGCATCGTCTATTGCGCGACGCGGGCCAAGACCGAAAGCCTCGCCGCCGCGCTGGAACAGGCGGGCCACAGCGCCTGTTCCTATCACGGGGGCATGGAGGCCCAGGACCGCCGCGCGGTCGAGGCGCGGTTCCAGACCGAGGACGGGCTGATCGTGGTCGCAACCGTCGCCTTCGGGATGGGGATCGACAAGCCCGATATCCGCTGGGTCGCCCATGCCGACCTGCCCAAGTCGATCGAGGCTTATTACCAGGAAATCGGCCGCGCGGGCCGCGACGGAGCCCCGGCCGAGACGCTGACGCTGTATGGCCCCGACGACATCCGCCTGCGCCGGACCCAGATCGACGAAAGCCCGGCGCCGCCCGAACGCCGCGCCGCCGATCATGCCCGGCTGAACGCGCTGCTGGGGCTGGCCGAGGCGCTCGATTGCCGCCGCCAGACGCTTCTGGGCTATTTCGGCGAAGAGGCCGTGCCTTGCGGGCATTGCGATCTCTGCGACCACCCGCCCGAGCGGTTCGACGCCACCGAGGCCGTGCGCAAGGCGCTGTCGGCGATGCTGCGGACAGGCGAGTATTTCGGGACCGGCCATCTGATCGACATCCTGACCGGGGCCGCGACCGACAAGATCCGCGAGTGCGGCCATGACAAGCTGCCAACCTACGGCGTCGGGCGCGAATTCGACAAGCGCGGCTGGCAGGCGGTGTTCCGCCAGATGATGGGCCGCGACCTGGTCCGCCCCGATCCCGAACGCCACGGCGCGCTGCGGATGATGGAGGCCGCGCGCCCGATCCTGAAGGGCGAGGCGACGATCGAGCTGCGCCGCGACACCATCGCCGCGGCCGCCGCCGCCCGGCCCGCCGTCAAGATGCTGGTCAGCGAGGAGGACGCGCCGCTGCTGTCGGCGCTGAAGGCCAAGCGCCGGGCGCTGGCCGAGGCCGCAGGCGTGCCCGCCTATATCATCTTCACCGACCGAACCCTGATCGAGATGGCCGAGACCCGCCCCGCCAGCCTCGACGCCATGGCGCGGATCTCGGGCGTCGGCGCCACCAAGCTGGAACGCCACGGCGCCGAGTTCCTGAAGGTCATCACCGGCGCCGAGGCCGACCTGCCCCACCCCGCCCGGCGCAAGCTGGCGGGCGGCGGCGCGGCCTCGCTTTACGACCGGCTGATGGCCGCGCAGAACAGGCTCGCCCGGGGCGAGGATGGCTGCGAAAAGCCGCTGAGCTGCACCGCCTCGCAGGTGGCCAAGCTGGCCGAGATCCGGCCCTCGGACATGGGCACGCTGACCCGGCTTCTGGGCGAACGCCGGGCCGACCGCTTCGGGGCGGCCTTCCTCGACGTGCTGGCCGAGGGCTGAGGCGCCTTTACCCCGGCCGCAGGGCTGCTATCAGTCGCCCGAACGTGCAGGAGGTTCCCGATGCTTGTGGTGATTTCGCCCGCCAAACGGCTTGACGAAAAGCCCGGTCCCGAGAGGGCCGAGACGACGCGGCCCGAGTTTCAGGCCGAAGCCACCCATCTGGCCGGGGTGGCGGCGCGGCTGTCGCCCGAGGATCTGCGCGGGCTCATGCATATCAGCGACAGTCTTGCCAGCCTCAATGCCGCGCGGTTCGCGGGCTTTCAGGCCGACCCCGCCCCCGAGGCGGTGAAACCCGCCGTCCATCTTTTCGACGGCGACACCTATGCCGGGCTCGATGCCGGATCGCTTGATCCCGAAGACCTGCGCTATGCCCAAGGCCATCTGCGCATCCTGTCGGGGCTGTACGGGCTGTTGCGTCCGCTCGACGCGATCCAGCCGCACCGGCTGGAAATGGGCAGTCGGCTGGCGACCGAGAAAGGCGCCTGCCTGTACGACTTCTGGGGCGACCGGGTCGCCGAGGCGCTGAACCGCGCGGCAGAGGCGGCAGGCACGGACTTTCTGGTGAACTGCGCCAGCAAGGAGTATTTCACCGCCGCCGACCGGGCCGCACTAAGGCCCAAGGTCGTCACGCCGGTCTTTTTCGAGGAGCGCCCCTCGGGGCCGAAGATCGTCAGCTTCTACGCCAAGAAGGCACGGGGCGCGATGGCGCGGTTCATCGTCGAACGCCGCCTGACCGATCCCGAGGGCCTGAAGGACTTCGACGCGGGCGGCTACCGGTTCCGGCCCGAAGTTTCGGACGACAGCACGCTCGTGTTCCTGCGGGACGGCGACTCCTGACGGAACGCCCGGCTCACGCCCCCCCCGCCGCCGCACCCGGCAGGATCGGCAGGCGGCCGTCGGGGCGGTAGGCCTCCAGCGTCTCGACGATCTCGGCCTTGCGCAGGGGCTTGGTCAGGCAGCCGTCAAGCCCGGCCTCGAGGATTTCGAGGACATCGCCGCTGAGCGCATGGGCGGTCAGCGCAATCACCGGCACCGGCGCGACCCCGGTTCCGGCCTCGAGCGCGCGGATCCGGCGCGTGGCCTCCTTGCCGTCGCAGCCCGGCATCGAGATGTCCATCAGGATCAGGTCCGGTCGCGCCTCGGCGAAGGCGTCGACCGCCTCGTTCCCGTCCTTGGCAAAGCGGATCTCGAGCGCGAGCCCGCCCAGCATCTTTTCCAGAACCAGCCGGTTCGTGCGGTTGTCCTCGGCCGCGAGCACCCGCATCGGGAGGGCGCCGCCGGGTGCCGGGTCACCGGTCGAGAGGTCCGGCGCGGGCAGCGCGGCGGGGGCGGCCGCGGTCGGTCCGGGCGGCGCGAGCTTCGCCACCGCCTCGAAAAGCGCGCGCCGCAGCAGCGGCTTTTGCAGGATCAGGTCGATCCCGCTCGACTGCGGGTCGTCGGTCGCCCGCATCCGCATCGGGTTCGAGGACAGCATCAGGATCGGCCCGGCATAGCCGCCGTCGCGCAGCGCCCGCGCGAAGGACATGCCGTCCATCCCGGGCATGCGGTGATCGGTGATGACAAGATCGAAGCCCTGAGCGTCCTGAAGCGCGAGTTCGCCGCAGATGTGGCAGACGACCTCCAGCCCCAGCTGGGCCAGATGGCGTTCGAGGATGGTACGGTTCACCTCCTGGTCGTCGACCACCAGCACCCGACGCGCGCCGATGGCGGGCGCGACCGGCAGGTCGTCGGCCTCCTCGCAGACCGGAAGCGTCAGGCGGATGCCGAAACAGGCCCCCTCGCCCTTTTCCGAGACCAGCCAGATCTCGCCCTCCATCATGCCCACCAGCCGCTTGGTGATGGCCAGGCCCAGCCCGGTCCCCTCGAACTTGCGGTTTTCCTGGTCGTCGACCTGGTTGAACTCGCCGAAGATATGCTCTTGCAGATCGGGAGAGATGCCGATGCCGGTATCCTCGACGGTCAGGTGGATCTGGTAGCTGCCGGGCGCATCCTCGATGCCAACGACACGCACCAGCACATGGCCTTCCTCGGTGAACTTGACCGCGTTGCCGACGAGGTTGGTGAGGATCTGCCGCACCCGCACCCCGTCGCCCACAAAGCGCGTGGGCAGGAAGATGTCGTAGTCGATCAGCATGTCCAGCCGCTTGTCGCGCGCAGGCGCCTGCAGCAGCATCACCACCTCGTGGATGGTCCGTTCCAGATCGAAGGGTTCGGGATGCAGGGTCAGCTTGTCGGCCTCGATCTTGGAATAATCGAGCACGTCGTTCAAAAGCCCCAGAAGCGCCTCGCCCGACTCGCGGATGGTATGGGCGTAAAGCCGCTGTTCTTCGGACATGTCGGTTTCGCACAACAGTTCGGCCATGCCGACCACCCCGTTCATCGGGGTCCGCAACTCGTGGCTCATGTTGGCGAGGAAGGCCGACTTGGCGCGGTTCGCGGCCTCGGCGGCGACGCGGGCGTGATCCAGCGCCTCTTGCTGGCGCTTCTGTTCGGTGATGTCGACCCGAAGCCCGACGATCCCGCCATCGGGGGTGCGCTGTTCGAGAATGCGCAGCCAGCGCCCGTCGGCCAGCCGCTGTTCGACCGGGGCTCCGGGCTTCTGGTGGTTGGTCATCCGTTCGGTCAGCCACTCTTCCTCGCGGCCCAGGGCCTCGGGGTACTGGCCATGCGCCAGCCCGTGACGCAGCACATCCTCGAATTTGGCCCCCGGGACCATGGCCTTGGCGCTTTCGGCATAGAACTCGCGGTAGCGGTCGTTGCACATCACCAGCCGGTCTTCGTAGTCGTACAGCACGAAGGCGTCGGGGATCGCCTCGACCGAGGCCCACATCCGCATCATGTCGGTGATGTTGATCGCCAGACAGACCATATCGCCCGAAGGCGTGCGGCGGTCGATCAGTTTCATGTATTCGCCGGTCCAGAGCCGGACGACCCGCGAGGGCACCGGATCGAGATGCCAGCGCGACAGCAGATCCTCGGCGAATGCCTGCGGACGTTCGTCGCCGATGTCGAACAGGCCCTCCTCGACCGCCAGACGGATGATCTCGTCATAACGGGCACCGGGCGCAACCGCCTCGAGCCCCTCGAACAGCTCGAAGAAGGCATTGTTGGCGATCACCAGCCGGTCGTCGGCATCGAACAGCGAAAAGCCGTCCTTGACGGTTTCGAGCGAATCCCAGAGCCGCTGCTTGGCCACGGTGAAG
This sequence comes from Rhodovulum sp. BSW8, assembly GCF_003314725.1. Taxonomy (NCBI): domain Bacteria; kingdom Pseudomonadati; phylum Pseudomonadota; class Alphaproteobacteria; order Rhodobacterales; family Paracoccaceae; genus Rhodovulum; species Rhodovulum sp. BSW8. The sequence continues at coordinate 91,855 of NZ_QNVX01000011.1, read as the reverse complement.
GCCTTCGAGACCTCGGCCAGTTCGTTCATGACCTTGTTGTTGCGGCCGCGCAGTTCCTCGGCGGTCTGGCGGGTCTGGACGATCTCTTCCGACAGGGCACGCGCATGCAGCGCCAGGCGGCGGTTCGCTTCGAACAGCTCGCGGCTTTTCTGTTCCAGCAGGCGTTCTGCTGCCAGACGGGCGCGCCGTTCCTTGGCCAGCTTGTCATGCAGATCCATTCCGGACCCCTGGGACTCGTTTCTCCGGTATTGGGCGCTTCACGGTGAACAGCCGATTAACGCGGCCGGGAATCCTTGCCAAATACGCGCGTGACGTGTCAGCATCCCGGCAATTTCCGCCTGACGAGGAGGCCTCGATGGCCCGTTCAGCCGCCCTTCTGGCCCTTGCCCTCAGCGCTCTTGCGATCCTGACGACCGGCGCCGCAGCCCAGTCCGAGGGCGGCCCGCTGCCCGAGCGGCGCGCGGTGCTGTGGCGCGACATGGACTTTCCCGGCGGCGATCTTCGGACCCTTCTCGACACCAGCCTGCCGGGCTGCCTGCGCGCCTGCCTGAGCGATGCGCGCTGCACAGCCTTCACCTTCAACGCCCGCGCCGGCGCCTGTTTCCCCAAGTCCCGGGCCGACGCGCCCACGCCCTATTCCGGGGCCGTCTCGGCCCGGATCCTTGCGACCGACCCGGCGGTTCTCGCCGCAGCCCCGGCCCGCGCGGCCGAGCTTGGGTTCCTGCGCGACAGCGATCTGGCCGAGGCCCACGAGCAGGCCGAGAAGCTGCCGCAGGACCATCCGGTCGACGGCGCCACCCTGGAGGAACTGCGCCGCGCGGCCGCCTCTGCGCGCGCCGAGAACCGCCCGGCCGAAGCCCGCCGCCAGCTGGGCGCTGCGGTCGCGCTGGGCGACGATGCTGCCGCCTGGACGGATTACGCCGCCGCCTCGGCCGCGCTGTCGCCCGAGGACAGCGGCGCCCGGCGCCGCGCCCGCGGCGACGCCCTTTCGGCGGCGGTCAACGCCTATCTGCGCGGTGGCGCCCCGGCGCTCCGCGCCCGCGCACTGGAGGTGATGGCGACGGCGCTCGAGGATCTCGGCCGTGGCCGCGACATGATCCCGGCGCTGCGACTGGCACAGACGCTCGCGCCCCGGGACGAGCTGTCCGCGCGCCTTGACGAGGCCATCGGCAAATACGGCTTCCGGATCACCGATACCGTGGTCGAAAGCGATGCCGCCCGGCCCCGGATCTGCGCCGAATTCTCAGAGGATCTGGTCAAGGCCCGGATCGACTACGCCCCCTTCGTGCAATTGCCCGACCCGGGCCTGGCCGTCACCGCCGAGGACCGGCGGCTGTGCGTCGAGGGGCTGAGCCATGGCGAACGCTACCGGCTGACCTTCCGCGCCGGTCTGCCCGCCGCAAGCGGCGAGACGCTGGCAAAGCCCGTGACGCTGACCCAGTATGTGCGCGACCGCAGCCCCTCGGTCCGGTTCCCGGGCCGCGCCTATGTCCTGCCGAAGACGGGCGGCACCGCGCTGCCCGTCGTCACCGTCAATTCGGACCGGCTTGGCCTGACGCTTTACCGGATGTCCGACCGGAACCTGCTGCGGTCGGTGCAGAGCGGCTATTTCGGCGAGGCGCTGTCGCCCTGGGAGGAGGAGACGGTCTCGACCGATCTGGCCGAAAAGGTCTGGTCGGGCCTGGCCGAGGTCGGGCACGACCTCAACCGCGACGTGACCACCCGGCTGCCGCTCGATGAGGCTCTGGCGGGCCAGCCCGCCGGGATCTATGCGCTGACTGCCGCGATCCCGGGCGAGGACCCATATGACGTGCCCGCCGCGACCCAGTGGTTCGTGCTGTCCGACCTGGGGCTTGCCAGCATGAGCGGCACCGACGGGCTGCATGTCTTCGTGCGCGCGCTTGGCAGTGCCGAACCGAAGTCCGGGATCAAGGTCTCGTTGCTGTCCCGCGCGAACGAGGTTCTGGGCACCGCCATGACCGACGCGCAGGGCTATGCGCGGTTCGAACCGGGGCTCACGCGCGGACGCGCGGGCGCCGCGCCTGCCATGCTGACCGCCGAGGATGGGGCCGCCGAGGATGGGGCCGCCGAGGATGGGGCCGCCGACATCGCCTTCCTGTCGCTGACCGATCCCGAATTCGATCTGTCGGACCGGGGCGTCGAGGGCCGCGAGCCCGCCCCGCCCATCGACGTCTTCCTGACCACCGATCGCGGCGCCTACCGCACCGGCGAGACCGTGCATGCGACCGCGCTGGCGCGCGACGACCGGGCCGAGGCCATCGCCGATCTGCCGCTGACCGCGATCCTGACGCGCCCCGACGGGCTGGAACATGCCCGCCAGCTGTCGCCGGGCGGCATCGCGGGCGGCCATGTCTTCGATCTGGACATCGCCGGGACCGCACCGCGCGGCACCTGGACGCTCGACCTTTACGCCGATCCCGAGGCGCCCGCGCTGGCCTCGTCCAAGATCCTGGTCGAGGATTTCCTGCCCGAACGCATCGATTTCGACCTCGGCCTGCCCGAGGCGCCCATCGACCCCGCCGCCCCGCCGCTGCTGTCGGTCGAGGCGCGCTATCTCTTTGGCGCGCCGGGGGCCGATCTGCCGATCGAGGGCGAGGTACGCCTGGCCGCCGTCTCGGGTCTGCCCGCCTATCCGGGCTTCGTCTTCGGCCGCTACGACGCCTCGGTCGCACCCGCGATGGCCGCAATCGAGGGCGCGGGCCGCACCGATGCGGCCGGTCAGGCCCGGATCGGGCTGTCGCTGCCCCCCCTCAGGACCGAGGGCCAGCCGGTCGAGGCCCGGATCACCCTGCGCCTGTCCGAAGGCTCGGGGCGCCCGGTCGAACGCAGCCTCACCCGCCCCGTCGTGCCGTCCGGCCCGATGGTCGGGATCAGGCCGCGCTTTGACGGCGACCTGCCCGAAGGCGCCGAGGCCGGGTTCGACCTGATCGTGCTGGGGGCTGACGGCCAGCCCGGGGACTCGGTGCTGCACTGGGCCCTGAACAGGGTCGAGACCCGCTATCAGTGGTACCGGGTCGATGGCGACTGGGCCTGGGAACCGATCACCACGCGCGAGCGCATCGCCGACGGCGAGGCCCGGCTCGAGAACGGCCGCGCCTCGGTCGAGGTGCCGGTGCGCTGGGGCCGCTACGAACTGGTGGCAGAACGCCGCGACGGCGCCTGGGCCGAGGCCGCGGTCGCCTTCGAGGCCGGCTGGTACGCGCCCGCCGATGCCAGCACCACGCCCGACATGCTGGAGCTGTCTCTGGACAAGCCCGCCTATCGCCCCGGCGAGACCGCGACGCTGAGGATCGTGCCGCGCGAGGCAGGCAAGGGGCTGGTCACCGTGATGTCGAACCGGCTGATCGACATGGTGCCGGTCGATCTGACCGAGGGCGAGAACGTCGTCCGCCTGCCGGTGACCGATGACTGGGGCGCGGGCGCCTATGTCGCCGCGACCCTGATCCGGCCGATGGACCTGCCTGCGGGCCATAACCCGGCCCGGGCGCTGGGGCTGGCTCATGCCGCCGTCGACCCCGGCCCGCATCGCCTCGCGGCCGACTTCGAGGTCCCGGCCGAGGCCGAGCCGCGCCAGCCGCTCGACATCGCGCTGAAGGTCGACGGCATCGCCCCCGGCGAAACCGCCTATGCCACCATCGCGGCCGTCGATCTGGGCATCCTGAACGTCACGGCCTTTGCCAGCCCCGACCCGGACGACCATTATTTCGGGCAGAGAAAGCTGGGGATGGGGCTGCGCGACGTCTATGGGCGGCTCATCGACGGGCTGAACGGCGCCATGGGCACGGTGCGCTCGGGCGGCGACGGCACGGCCGGGATGCGCCGTCAGGCGCCGCCGCCGACCGAGGAACTGGTCGCGCTGTTCTCGGGGCCGGTGACGGTTGGCGCGGACGGCGTTGCCCGGGCCCGGCTCGACATCCCCGCCTTCAACGGCACGCTGCGGCTGATGGCGGTCGCCTGGTCGCCGACCGGGATCGGCCAGGCCGAGGCCGATATCCTGATCCGCGATCCGGTGGTGGTGACCGCCAGCCTGCCGCGATTCCTTGCGCCCGGCGATGAAAGCCGCCTGCTGCTGGAGCTGGTCCATGCCGAAGGCCCGGCCGGGCGGATGCCGCTGAGCGTCACGGCCGAGGGCGTCACCCTCGATCCGGCCGCGATCCCCGAGGCGGTCGAGCTGGCCGAGGGCGGCAAGACCGCGCTGTCGATCCCGATCACGGCGGGCATGCCGGGGGTTCACCATGTCGAGGTCGCCCTGACCACGCCCGATGGCAAGGTGCTGAGCCGGACCCTGACGCTGCCGGTCGAGGTCACCGACCCAGAAGTCGTGCGGACCTCGCGCTTTACCCTCGCCGACGGGCAGAGCTTCACCGCCGATGACGCGTTGTTCGCCGACATGCTGCCCGGGACCGGGCGCGCGACGCTGGCGCTTGGTCCGATCGCGCGGCTCGATGCGGCGGGGCTGCTGGCCGGCCTCGACCGCTATCCCTATGGCTGCACCGAACAGGTGACGTCGAAGGCGCTGCCGCTGCTCTATCTCGACCAGGTGGCCGAGGCGCTGGGGCTTGGCACCCGCGAGCGGCTGGCCGAACGGCTGGATCAGGCGGTGACCGAGGTGCTGGCCAACCAGTCGCCCTCGGGCGGGTTCGGGCTCTGGGCTCCGGGTGCGGGCGATTTCTGGCTCGACGCCTATGTCACCGATTTCCTGTCGCGCGCCCGCGCGCAAGGGGTGACGGTGCCCGACCGGGCTTTCGGAATGGCGCTCGACAACCTACAGAACCGGGTCAATTACGCACCCGATTTCGACGATGGCGGCGAGGATATCGCCTATGCGCTGATGGTGCTGGCGCGCGAGGGCAAGGCCGCGATGGCCGACCTGCGCTATTATGCCGACACCAGGGCCGGGGCCTTCGCGACACCGCTGGCTGCCGGGCAGCTTGGCGCGGCGCTGGCCGCCTATGGCGACCCGACACGGGCCGATCTGATGTTCGCCCGCGCCGCCCGGATGATGGCCGGGCGGATGGGCCGGGCCGAGCCCCCGGTCTGGCGCATCGACTACGGCACCGACCTGCGCGATGCGGCGGGGCTTCTGACGCTGGCCCTCGCCGCCGGCAGCACCGCTGTCGACCGCGACGCGCTGACCGGCTATCTGGCGGAGACCGACCGGCCGCTCTCGACCCAGGAGGCCAGCTGGATGCTGCTGGCCACCCATGAGCTGATCGACCGTCCCGGCGCCGAGGGCTTCACGCTGAACGGCGCGCCCCTGACCGGACCGCTGGTGCGGCTTCTGGCCCCCGGCGAGGGTCCGGCGGTGCTGGGCAATGACAGTGGCCGCGCCGAGACCCTGACCGTCACCAGCTTCGGCGTGCCCGAGGTGCCGGACCCCGCGGGCGGCAACGGCTATGCCATCTCGCGGCAGCACTACACGCTGGAGGGCGATGCGGTCACGCTTGACGCCGTGCCGCAGGGCACCCGGATCGTGACGGTGCTGGAGGTGACGCCGTTCTCGGCCGATCAGGCCCGGCTGATGGTCTCGGACCCGATCCCGGCGGGCTTCGAGATCGACAACCCGAACCTGCTGCGGGCGGGCGACATCCGGGCGCTCGACTGGCTTGGCACCACCGCCGAGGTGCAACACAGCGAGGCAAGGCAGGACCGGTTTCTTGCCGCCATCGACTGGGGGTCGGCCGATCCGTTCCGGCTGGCCTATATCCTGCGCGCCACCGCGCCCGGGACCTATCGCGCCCCTGCGGCCAGCGTCGAGGACATGTATCGTCCCGACCGCCGCGCCTGGACCGATGCGGGTCGCGCCAGCGTCACGCCATGAGGGCGCTTCTGCCCGCGCTGGCGGCGGTGCTGTTCCTGGGCGCCGCCGCACGCGATGCGGTCGACGCCTGGATCGACGCGACCGTGCTGCCGCCGCTGGCCACTGAGACTTCGGTCGAGGTGCTGGACCGGCACGGCACTCTGCTGCGCGCCTATACCGTCGAGGACGGACGCTGGCGGCTGGCGGCCAGTCCCGACCGGGTCGACCCGCTATACCTCCGGATGCTCGTCGCCTATGAGGACCGCCGGTTCCGGTCCCATCCCGGCATCGACGCGCGCGCGCTTTTGCGGGCGGCGGGCCAGGCGCTGGCGCAGGGCCGGGTCGTCTCGGGCGGCTCGACGCTGTCGATGCAGACGGCGCGGTTGCTGGAAGACAGCGGCACCGGGCGCTGGGCGGGCAAGCTCCGGCAGATGCGGGTGGCGCTGGCGCTGGAACGGCGGATCGGCAAGGACGGCATCCTCGCGCTTTATCTGGCCCGCGCCCCCTTCGGCGGCAATCTCGAAGGCATCGCGGCGGGCAGCCTCGCCTGGTTCGGCAAACCGCCCGCGCGCCTGAGCCCGGCCGAGGCGGCGCTGCTGGTGGCGCTGCCGCAATCGCCCGAAACCCGCCGCCCCGACCGCGCGGCCAACGCCGCCCGGGCCGCCCGCGACCGGGTGCTGACGCGGATGGCAGAGGCGGGCGTTCTGGACGCCGAAACCGCCGCCCGCGCCGCCCGAAGCCCGGTGCCCACGACCCGCCGCGCCTTTCCCGAGCTTGCGCCCCATCTGGCCGACCGCGCCCGCGCCGCCGAGCCGGGGACGCGCCTCCATCGCCTGACCCTCGATGCGGGCCTGCAGGCGCGGCTGGAAACGCTTGTCCGGGGCACCGTCCGCCCGATGGGCGACCGGCTCTCGGCCGCGCTGATCGTGGCCGACCACCGGACCGGCGAGATCCTGGCCGAGATCGGCAGCCCCGATTACACCGACACCGCCCGCGACGGCTTCGTCGACATGGCGGTGGCGACACGCTCGCCCGGCTCGACGCTCAAGCCGCTGATCTACGGCCTCGCCTTCGCCGAGGGGCTCGCCCATCCCGAAACCCTGATCGAGGACCGCCCGACCGCCTTCGGCCCCTACCGCCCGTCGAATTTCGACGGCCGCTACCGCGGCACCCTGCCGGTCCGTGCCGCCCTTCAGGCCTCGCTCAACATCCCCGCCGTGGCGCTGACCGAGGCACTCGGCCCGGCCCGGCTGCTGGCCCGGCTGAAACGCGCGGGCGCCGCGCCGCGCCTGCCCGACGGCCCGCCCGGACTTGCCATCGCGCTGGGCGGGCTCGGCCTGACGCTCGAAGACCTGGCCCGGCTCTATGCCGCCCTGGCCGAGGGCGGCCGCCCGGTGCCGCTTTACTGGCGCATCGGCGCTGCGCCCGCCGCCGACGGCCCGCCGGTGCTGACCCCCGAGGCCGCCTGGCAGGTCGCCGACATCCTGCGCGGCGTACCCGCGCCCGCCAGCGCACCGCAAGGCCGGATCGCCTTCAAGACCGGCACCTCCTACGGCCATCGCGATGCCTGGGCGGTGGGCTTCGACGGGCGCCACGTGGTGGCGGTCTGGATCGGCCGCCCCGACGGGACCCCGGTGCCGGGCGCCTTCGGCGCCGACCGCGCGGCACCTCTGCTGTTCGACGCCTTCGCCCGGCTCGGCCCGCCCGAGGCGCTGCCCCCGCCCCCGCCCGGCACGCTGATCGCGGCCAACAGCGCCCTGCCCGCACCGCTCCGCCGCTTCTTCCGGCCGGGCGAGAGCCCCGGCACCGACCCGCTGCGCCTGGCCTTCCCGCCCGACGGCGCCGATCTGGCGCTCGACGGCGCGCCCCTGGCGGTCAAGATCGAGGGCGGCACGCCGCCCTTTACCCTGCTGGCCGATGGCCGCCCCCTCGCCACCGGCCTGCGCCACCGGACCGCCGCCCTGCCCGCGCCGGGGCCGGGCTTTGTGACGCTCTCGGCCATCGACGCCGCCGGGCACGCCGCCCGCGCCCGCCTGCACCTGACCGACTGACAGCCCCGGTTTTCTTCTTGGCAAAAATACCCGAACCGGGGCGTCCGGCAGGGGCGCGCCGCAGTGAAGGAATGGCCCCGAATGGGCCTCCGCCGGATCAGATCCGCTCCAGCGCCAGCGCAATCCCCTGACCGCCGCCGATGCACATGGTCACCAGCGCGCGGCGGCCTCCGGTCCGTTCCAGCTCGTAGATCGCCTTCACCGTCAGGATCGCGCCGGTCGCCCCGACCGGATGGCCCAGCGCGATGGCCCCGCCATTGGGGTTCACCCTGGCCGGGTCGAGCCCCAGCATCCGGCTGACCGCCAGCGCCTGCGCGGCGAAAGCCTCGTTGCTTTCGATCACGTCGAAATCGCCGACCGTCAGCCCGGTCCGCGCACACAGCGCCTCGACCGCGGGCACCGGCCCGATCCCCATCACCTCGGGCGCCACGCCCGCATGGGCATAGCCGACGATCCGGGCCAGCGGCACCAGATCGGCCGCCTCGGCGGCCGCCTCGCGTGCCAGCACCAGCGCCGCGGCGCCGTCATTGATGCCGCTCGCATTGCCCGCCGTCACGCTGCCGTCCTTGCGGAAGGCGGGCCTAAGCGCCGCCAGCGCCTCGGGGCTCGTGGCCTTGGGATGCTCATCGACCTTGAAGGCCGCGGTCTCGCGCCGCCTCTGCACGTCGACCGGTACGATCTGGGCGTCGAACCGGCCCTCGGCAATGGCCCAGGCCGCGCGCTCCTGGCTCTGCATCGCGAAGGCGTCCTGATCGGCCCGCGACACGCCATGGGCCTCGGCCACGTTCTCGGCGGTCACGCCCATGTGGCCGGTCCCGAACGGGCAGGTCAGCGCCCCCAGCATCATGTCCGCGGCGGGCGTGTCACCCATCTTCCGGCCCCAGCGCGCATCCGGCAGGATATGGGGCGCGCGGCTCATGCTTTCGGCCCCGCCCGCCAGCCCGAAATCGGCCTCGTTCAGCATCAGCGCCTGCACCACCGACACGATGGCCTGCGCCCCCGACCCGCACAGCCGGTTGACGTTCATCGCGGGCACCGTGTCGGGCACGCCCGCTTCCAGCGCCGCGACCCGGCTGAGATACATGTCGCGCGGCTCGGTATTGATGACATGCCCGAAGGCCACATGCCCGACCCGGTCGGCCGGAAGCTTCGCCCGCGCCAGCGCGGCTTTGGCCACCGTCGCCCCCAGCGCAATCGGCGGCACGCCCGCAAGGCTGCCCCCGAAGGTGCCGATCGCGGTCCGCGCGGCCCCCAGGATCACAATTCCGGTCATTCTCGGCCTCCTCCCCTCATCGGCCGGTGCGGCGGGCTCTCTGCCCCGCGGCGCACCGGCCCCGCAGCCAGCCTGACCGCAGCGGGGCTGTAAATCTAGTGTGAAAAAACCGGTTGCAGTGACCAGTCGAGTAGCAGAGGTTAACGCCCGAACAGCGGATAAGAACAAGAACCGGTGTGGGAGACTGCGATGAGGAGAGGGGCCGTCCGCGGCGACCTGAGGGTCGCGCCGGAAGCGTCGCGTTCTTTCGCCTCCCGATCCGGAAAATCCGCCGACGCGTCGGCATCCCGGGCCTGTCCCTGCCCGGGCCGCCGGTGGAGGATGCGTGATGCCCTATGACTACAAGCCGCTTCCCTATTCCGCGCCGCCCGGGCTGAGCGGGCCCGAACCGCGTCACCGCGTCGTGGTGGTCGGCGCGGGGCCGGTCGGGCTGGCGATGGCGCTGGATCTTGCGCGGCTCGGCATCGCCTCGGTGGTGCTCGAGGACAAATCCTCGGTCACGATCGGCTCGCGCGCCATCGTCTGGTCCGAGCGCAGCCTGCAGCTTTTCGCGCGGCTCGGCATCGTCGATCAGGTGATGGCCCGCGCCGTGCCCTGGAGCATCGCTCGAATTAGCCATGGCGACGAAGAGATCTTCAGCTTCGACATGGCCGGGACGGCGGCTGGCCGCTTCCCGCCCTTCGCCAATCTGCAGCAATACCATATCGAGGACATCCTGATCGCGCGCGCGCTGGCCGAGCCGCTGATCGACCTGCGCTTCCGCAACCGGCTGACCGGCGTCGACCCGGACGGGACCGGTGTCGAGCTTTCGGTCAAGACGCCCGACGGCCCCTACAGGCTTTCGGCCGATTATCTGCTGGCCTGCGACGGCGCCCGGTCGCTGACGCGCGCGCTGATGGATCTGGATTTCGAGGGAGAATTCTACGAGGAGCGCTTTCTCGTCGCCGATATCGAGATGGAGGCCGATTTCCCGGCCGAGCGCTGGTTCTGGTTCGACCCCTCGTTCCATTCCGGCCAGTCGGCGATGCTGATGCCCCAGGCCGACAATGTCTATCGTATCGACCTGCAACTGGGGCGCCTGGCCAATGCCGGGGAAGAGGCGCGGCCGGACCGGGTGATCCCGCGCATTCAGGCGGTGGTGGGCCCCGATTTCGATCTGGAATGGGTGTCGATCTACACCTTCCAAAGCCGCCGGCTGGCCGAGTTCGTCCATGGCCGGGTGATCTTTCTGGGCGATGCCGCGCATCTGGTGCCGCCCTTCTCGGCCCGGGGCGCCAATGGCGGGCTGCGGGATGTCGAGAACCTGGGCTGGAAGCTGGCCGCCGTGCTGGAAGGCCGGGCCGACGAGCGGCTGCTGGACAGCTACAACCGCGAGCGGGTCCAGGCCGCCGACGAGAACCTGCGCGATTCCGCCCGGGCCGCAAGCTTCATCTCGCCCGCCCCGGGGGTCGAGCGGCTGTTTCGCGATCAGGTGCTGGCGCTGGCCCGCGAAACCGCCTTTGCCCGAGAATGGGTCAATGCCGGACGTCTGGCCGTGCCCTGCATCTATGCGACCGGCGCGCCCGACGACCCGCTCTTGCCCGACGAGGCCCGGCCCGGCGCCGCGGCGCCCGAGGCGCGGATCGGCAATGGCTGGCTGCTGGACCAGATCGGCCCCGGGCCGACGCTGCTGGCGATCAACTGCGCGGCCCCCGACGGGCTGCAAATTCCGACGCTGTCGGTGCGGGCCGATCCCACGCTTCGGACCCGCTATCTGGGCGATGCCGAGCGGGCGCTGTATCTGATCCGGCCCGATCTGGTGGTGGCCGCGCGCTGGGTGACGGCCGAGTCCCGGGCGGTTTCGGCCGCCATCCGGGCGATGTGGGAGGGACGGGAATGAAACTGATCACAGCCCCGAACCTGCCCGACCATGACGGCTTCTTGGCCGAGCTTCTGGCCGCCCATCGCGGCCTGTCCGACGCCGAAAGCCAGGCGCTGAACGCGCGGCTGATCCTGATTCTCGCCAATCATGTCGGCGACCGCGAAACCCTGACCGAGGCGCTGGACCTCGCCCGGGGCCGCTGAGGGCCGAGCCACGGTTCCCGACAGAGGAAGGGCCCCGCCCGGTTTCCCGGACGAGGCCCCTTCGCGGAGAGGTTGACGCCTTACGCGCTGGCCTGCCCGAACTGGCCGGGCGCGACACCCAGCGCCTGCAGCGCGGTCGCGGCGATGTCCTGCGCGGTCAGCTGCGCCTCGGCATACATCTCGGCCGGGCTGCCCTGTTCGATGAAGGCATCGGGCAGCGTCATGGTCCGGATCGCCAGCCCGCGATCCAGCCGGCCGGTCCGGGCCAGCCAGTGCAGGACAAGTGCGCCGAAGCCGCCCTCGGCGCCGTGCTCGACGGTGATCAGCGCCTCGTGTTCTTTCGCCAGCCGGGCGATCAGATCGGTATCGAGGGGCTTGGCGAAGCGGGCATCGGCGACGGTGACCGAGACGCCCCGCGCCTCGAGCGCATCGGCGGCCGCGAGGCAGTCGACCAGCGGCGCCCCGAAGGACAGAAGCGCGACCTTGCTGCCCTCGCGCACGACGCGGCCCTTGCCGATCTCGAGGACCTGCCCGCGCTCGGGCATCTCGACGCCCATGCCCTCGCCGCGCGGATAGCGGAACGAGATCGGACCCTCGTCATAGGCCGCGGCGGTCGCGACCATGTGGCGAAGCTCGGCCTCGTCGCCCGCGCCCATCACCACCATGCCCGGCAGGTTCGACAGGAAGGCCACGTCGAAGGCGCCCGCATGGGTCGAGCCGTCGGCGCCCACAAGCCCCGCGCGATCGACGCAGAACCGGACCGGCAGTTTCTGCAGCACCACGTCATGGACGATCTGGTCATAGCCCCGCTGCAGGAAGGTCGAATAGATGGCGACGAAGGGCTTCAGGCCCGAAGCCGCCATGCCGCCCGCGAAGGTCACCGCGTGCTGTTCGGCGATGCCGACATCGAAGACCCGTTTCGGGAAGCGATCCTGCAGGATGTCGAGCCCGGTGCCCGAGGGCATCGCGGCGGTGACGCCGACGATCTTGGCATCCCGCGCGGCCTCGTCGGTCAGGGTCTGGCCGAAGACCTTGGTGTAGGAGGGCGCGTTGCTGGAGCTTTTCTTCTGCGCGCCCGAGGCGACGTCGAATTTCGACACGCCATGGCCGCGGTCGGCCGAGCGTTCGGCCGGCTGATAGCCCTTGCCCTTGACCGTGCAGACATGGATCAGGACCGGCCCCGAGGCCCGCGCCCGGGCGGCGCGCAGCACCGTCAGCAGCTGGCCCATGTCATGGCCGTCGATCGGGCCGATATAGTCGAAGCCCAGTTCCTCGAAGAGCGTGCCGCCGCCGGGGAAGCCGGTGACCAGCTGACGCGCGCGGCGCGCGCCTTCGCGGATCGGGCCGGGAAGGGCGGCCTCGAAATCCTCGGCCATGTCCTTGAGCTTGCCCAGCGGCGTCTCGTGATAGAGCCCCGAGAGATATTTCGACATCGCGCCCACGGGCGGGGCGATGGACATCTCGTTGTCATTCAGGATCACGAACAGCCGACGCTTTTCATGGCCGGCATTGTTCAGCGCCTCATAGGCCATGCCCGCGCTGATCGAGCCGTCGCCGATCACCGCGATGGAATCGCCCGTCGGCTGGCCCATGTCGCGGCCGACGGCAAAGCCGAGCGCGGCCGAGATCGAGGTCGAGGAATGGCCCGCGCCGAAGGCATCGTATTCGCTTTCCGTGCGCTTGCAGAAGCCCGCGAGCCCGCCGCCCTGGCGCAGCGTGTGCATCCGGTCGCGGCGCCCGGTCAGGATCTTGTGCGGATAGCACTGGTGGCTGACATCCCAGACCAGCTTGTCGAAGGGCGTGTTGAAGACCGCGTGCAGCGCGACCGTCAGTTCGACGACCCCCAGCGACGAGCCCAGATGCCCGCCGGTCTGGGCGACCACCGAGATCACCTCTTCGCGAAGGTCCCGCGCCAGCAGCGTCAGGTCGGTCTGGCTCATGCCCTTGAGATCGGCCGGACCGGCGACACGGTCCAGGATCGGGGTCGGAGGCTTGACTGTCATTGGTCGTCTCCCGCGCGTTTCCAGTTTGAAAAAAGCGCCGTGTGGTCTGTTCCCCACACGGCGCCAGTGTCCTGTGTCTGACAGGAAGGGAACCGGGGTGTGGAGGCCCCGAATACCGGGCCCCGCCAGGGACCCGATGAGGGGAAGGGGCGGCTCTCGCGCGCCGCCCCCTCGAAGTCAGATCATTCCGCCGGAGTGGCCAGTTCGGGCCATTCGGCAACCATGTTCTTGCCGTTCAGCGGGCTGATGACGCCCATGTGGCAGGTCATGCAGTCGATCTTGGCCGATTCATGCCCCAGGATCTCCGAGCGGGGCTCGTAATAGGTCTGGTTCATGTCGATCGTCATTTGCTGCGCCAGCGTCGTCACCGACCATTGCGGCGTCACCTGGGTCGGGTCGTAGAAGGCCCGGGTGTTGTGGCAGTAGACGCAGCCGACGTTCAGCGCGTTGGCCTGATGGTTCATCAGGCTGTAGGTGCGCTCGGCATCTTGCCAGGTCGGGTCGCCCGGTTGCTGGTCGACGCGGCTTTCAGTGTCGGTGACCTTGATGGTCTCGCCGTCAAGCAGCAGTTTCTCCAGCGCATCGACCGGCAGCGAGGTGAACTGGCTGTCGGTGTATTTGCGGCCCACCATCAGGCGGTTCTGCACACCGGACCAGCTTTCCATGGCGCTGTTGACGTTGCCGGACTTCATCCACGAGCCGGGAGGGGTCGGCTGACCCCGGTGGCAGGTGTAGCAGTTCACGCCCTTGCCTTCGGAGGCAAGGTTATGCGTGTCCCAGGAGTCGTTGAGATACTGGGTCGCCTCGATGCAGTTCTCGGTGATCGCCAGCGTGGTCTGATCGACCTCGCCATTGTCGTAAAGCACCACATCCATGCCGACCCAGGCGCTCATCGCCTTGGTGAGCTGGTCGAAGTTGGCCTGGTCCATGTCGCCGAAGGCGATCACGCTGTCGCCGTAGGCCTCGGCCGCGGTCGGGGTGCCTTCCGGCGCCTCGACCCGGTCGAAGACCTGATACTCGGCCTCGTAGACATCGAACTGCGGGTTGTCCTTGACGAACTTGGACACCGCCATGCCGATGCCGCGGGGGCCGGTCTGCTGGTCGATGGTGGCATTGGGGTTGCCGAAGGCCACGATGATCGCAGCCACGGCCACAGCACCGCCGACAGTCCCCACGAGGATCCCCGGCCCCATCAGGTCGGTCGGGTTCTCCTCACTCCATTTGAAGAACCATTTCGGGAACTTAAGCATGATCAGCCTCCTTGCCCGACATAGGCGTCAATGCCGTAGGGCTGGGTGTACTCCGTGACGAAGTTGTGCTCCTGGGCCCAGATATACCAGTTGTCGACGACAGTGCCCGTGAGCAGGATGCCGATCCCGCCGGTCAGCGGGGTCAGAACCGCGAACCACCAGGCCCAACGGTGAATGCCTTCCATGGTGGCGTTGAAGCCCATGGTCCAGCGCCAGAACAGGGCGGCACGCTCGGACGCGGTCCCGCGGTCGTAGATCTGCTCCAGCTCGCGGTCGCCGCCGAAGCGGGTCACGGCAAGGATGGTGCCGCCATGCATCGCGAAGAGCAGGGCAGAGCCGTAGAGGAACGCGATCGAGAGCGCGTGGAACGGGTTGTAGTAGAGGTTGCCGTACCGGATCGAGAAGGCGGTCGTCCAGTCGAGGTGCGGGAAGATGCCGTAGGGCACCATTTCCGACCAGGAGCCCATCAGGATCGGGCGGAAGAAGCCCAGCACCATGAACAGCCAGATCGCCGACAGGAACGCCCAAGCAATATGTTTGCCCATCTTGTGTTCCACGGCCAGCATGTAGGTCCGTGCCCACCAGGCCCAAACCGCGATCAGCAGGAAGAAGCTGGCGATCATGTACCAGCCGCCTTCCTTCAGCGGCGGGATTCGCAGGCCGTATTCCGGCGAGGGCGGTTCAAGCGCCAGCCAGAAGCCCTGACGCAGGAACTGCACCAGCGACCAGTCGACCTGGGCCAGCATGTTGAGCCCGATGATGAGGAACGCGAAGGCGCCCGCGATCACCGAGATCACACCGGTGTAGCCCAGATAGATCGGGCCGAGTTGCGCGTTGCCGAGCCAACCGAGGATGGAGAAGTGGCCGGTACCTGCGGCCCGCTCTTCCATCATGTTGTTCTCGTTGTCCATGCCCCAGTCGCCGGGACCCTGGACCTGCACCTGGGTGAAGATGTTCTGATATTCAGCCATGGTTACATGCTCCCCTGGACAGCCGGAATGGCTTCGGGCCAGATCGGCAGGTTGCTCCACCAAGTCCACCATTCGGGCCAGCCCTCGGTCCAGAGCGGACCGGAGATGATGATGCAGACCGCTGAGAAGAAGACCGCGTTGATGGCCAGAAGCCAGCCGGCGCGGTGGATCCCGAGCGTCCCGATCGAATACCCGATGAGGTCGCGGAAGAAGCTGTCTTCGTGATCCGGCGTCTTCGCCTCTTCACCCTTTTCGGGGTTGCAGGCCGACAGGATCAGACCACCATGCAGCGCGAGCGCCAGACAGGTGGCGAAGAACAGCGACACGCCCAGCATGTGGAACGGGTTATAGTGGAAGTGCAGATAGTGGTAGCCGGTGTTCGACACCCAGTCGAGATGGGTGAAGATGCCATAGGGGAACGCGTGCCCCCAGGCGCCCATCAACATCGGGCGGAACACTTGCAGCGTCACATAGGCAAAGATCGCCACGCTGAAGGCGATCGGAATATGGTAGCCGATGCCGAGCTTGCGGCAGATCTCCACTTCGCGCAGAGCCCAGCTCACGAACGCGCCGATAGCGCAGAGCGTGATGAATTGCCAAAGCCCGCCCTCGGCGAGCGGCGCGATGCTGAGCCCGTAGCTGAGATCCGGCGGCGCGATGTGGATCTTCAGCGGGTTGAATGTCCCCTGAAGCGCGGCGCCCCAGAAGATCATGGCGGTTCCGAGGGTGGCGAAGAAGATCGTCGTCACTCCGAAGAAGCCCACAAAGAAAGGCCCCACCCAAAAGTCGAACAGATCGCCACCGATGAGCGTCCCTCCACGGACGCGATACTTTCTCTCAAAACTGAGCAGTGCCATCGTCTGTCTCCGCAAATGGCGGCCGTGTCCGTCCGGGCCTCAGCCGTCCTTGTTCTTGAGATTGCCGCGGGCGGGAGATCGGGGCTCCCGCCCGCAGCGTTTGGTGTTACTTCCGACTGCTCACATCCGGAAGCCGCTGGGGCGCTTACGCGCCGGCGGCTTTCTCGGCGGCAATGGTCAGCCAGTTGAAGTAGTCCGTGCTGAGCAGGACGAGGTGAATCATCACAGCCAGCAGGAACAGGAAGACGCCCTGCGCAACGAGCACGCGACGGGGGTCGAAGATCATCCAGATCTTGTAGAATTTAGCCATTTCTCAGGTCCTCTTCTCAGAGCCACGGGCGCCAGATGTACACTGCCAGGTGAGCCAGCACGGCGACGGCCGAGAACAGCCAAAGCCCGCTCATGTAGACAGCGTGAATTTCTTGCGCCTGCTCGTCGGTCAGACCGGTGAACGACACGTCAGATTCAGCCATTAACTTTCCTCCGGATCGTCAGACTGATGCCGCGCACCCCGGCGGCCGGGTCCCGACAAGGTTTTATCCCTGCCGGCTATTCGCCCAACCGGGGGGTGGGCGAATTTCGGAACTCCACCTTTTCAGGCAGAGAAAATCATGGGGGTGATGATCCGCGCCTGGCTCCAGGCGCGGGCGATCGGCCCCTTGGTCTTCAGGTCGCCCTGCCGGACCATCGCCAGGAAGGAGGCGATGAAGGCCAGCGGCAGCGCGGCGATGAAGATAATTGCGAAATAGACCATGAACTCCGCTTTCGGCGGGCGATGGGCACGTACCAGGTGGACGTCGGAAGTCTGGTCAGTCATTTCGACTCTCCTTTCGAAGAAGGGCGGGCGAAGCCGGCGGGCGCAAGCGCCTCGACGGTCTCGAGAACAACGCGCTCGGCCCCTTGCTCAAGCGCAGCCTTCTCGGCGGCGTCGCGCAGGGATTTCGCGGCAGAGATGCGGGTCAGCACCGGGTGCTCGGCCACGATACGGTCGAGCAGCGCCTGGGCATCCTGGTCCCAGGGGAAGTCGCGGCGAAGCCGGGTCGGCGTTGCGGAGGCCGAGTCCATCTCGGTCCCGAGCGGAAGGATATGGAAGAGCGCGTCGAACAAGGAATTGCACACTTCCTGAACCAGATACGTCGCACCGGCGTACCCCATAAAGGGGGTGCCCGTCGCGCGCCGGATCGCCGCACCGGGGAACCCGGCGGGGATGAAGGCGGGCTTGGGGCCGTGACCGGCGGACAGCTCGGCAAGATAGATCTTCTCGTTGATCGAGCCGAAGACGACCAGCGGCCGTTTCTGCCCCATCAGCGCGCGAACCTCGGCATTGTTGGTCTTTGCGCCGCGCTTGCGGGCCACTGCAAAGGCGCAGGGCAGGCCCAGATCGGCCTCCAGGAAGTGCCGGACCCCGCGCGCATAGGTCTCGTTCGCGACGATGGCGAAGCTGGCCGTCGCAAAGAAGTCCTGCGTGACAGACCGCCACAGGTCCCAGACCGGCTTGATCGTCGAGTGCTTTTCGCGCGCGATGAAGGGTTCGGGGTCGAGCCCCAGCATCTCGCCCAGCTTGCGCAGGAACTTCGTCGTCGAATCGATGCCGATGGGCGCCTGCAGATAGGGCTTGCCCAGAACCTCGGCGAGACCCCGGCCGAACTCGCGATACATCACGACGTTCACGTCGGCATTCACCAGGTTGCGCATCTCGGCGACATGGGCGCCCAGCGGCATCACCATGTTGACCTCGGCGCCGATGCCCTCGACCAGACGCCGGATCTCGGCCAGGTCCGAGGGCATGTTGAAGACGCCATACATCGGCCCGAGGATGTTCACGCGGGGCTTCGCCCCTTCTTCGCGCGGTTTCTCGGGCGGCATCCGGCCCTTGGTCATGCCGAATTCGGTGAAGATCCAGGTCATCGCCCGGTCCGCCGCTTCCCATTGATCCTCGTCGATGGTGCGCGGCAGGAAGCGCTGGATATTGGTGCCCTGGGGCGTGACGCCGCCGCCGATCATCTCGGCGATGGAGCCGGTGACGACCACCGCGGGAAGCACGGGATCGAGCGTCTTCCAGGCGCGTTTCATCGCGCCCTCGGTGCCCTCGCGGCCCAGCTCTTCCTCACCGAGGCCGGTGACGACGATGGGCAGCTCATGCGGGGGCAGCGCGTCGGTATAGTGAAGGACGGAGGTGACCGGCAGATTCTCGCAGCCGACCGGCCCGTCGATCACCACTTGCAGGCCCTTGGTGGCACAGAACGCATAGACTGCGCCCCAGTACCCCCCTGCCCTGTCGTGATCCAAGACCAGCATCAGATCATCTCCTGCGCCTTCTCGGCGCGACGTTTCTTGTCCAGTTTCTTCTGATGGAGAGCGCGGAACTCGGGGTGGAGATTCGGATCTCCTTCCCACACACCCGCAGTGTCTCCCTCGCCGACACCTTCGAAGAATTCCTTCATCGACGCCATGCGTCCCTTGTTCGCAATGGCCGCGTTTACCACTTGCGCAAGGCTGCCAGCGCCCGCCGGACCCATCAGCGGACGGGCCGAGATGAGATTCGTGAAGTAGAGCGACGGGATGCCCCGCTCTTTGGCGTGCTGCACCACGGGCGTGGTGCCGACGGCCAGATCGGGTTTGATCGCGTCGACCGCGGCCTTGTCGTCTTCCAGAGAGGCCCGGAAGACCACCTTGACGCCCTTCGATTCGAGCCAGTCGCGGTCGGCCTCGGCCTGCTTCGTTCTGGGGCAAGCCGTTCCAACATAAGGAATATTCGCGCCGGACTCGATCAGAAGGCGGGCCACCAGAAGCTCCGATCCCTCATAGCCCGACAGCGTGATCGTGCCCTTGACCGGGGCTCCGGCCAGCGCGCCCTTGATGGCGGGCAGGAACATGTTCTGGGCCTTCGCGACCTTGTCGGCCGACAGCCCGAAGGCGTCGCCGATATTGGCGAGCCAGGCGGCTGTGCCATCATGTCCCACCGGGGCCGACCCAACTATGGGGCGACCTGCCGCGTCGAATTCACGCATGGCGGCAGTGTAGAACGGATGGATCGCCGCCACCGCACCGCAATCGAGCGCGGCGTAAAGCTCGCGCCATTCGCGGGCGGGCACGACCGGGCCGCAAGCGAGCCCCAGCGGGTCGAGCATCTGCCCGATCACGATCGGATCGGCCGGGAACATCTCGCCCAGAAGGGTCACGGTCGGGCGATCCGACACCCCGCCCTCGGGGGCGGCGACGGGGCCGGCCTCGATTTCCTTGCGGGCGTAGTTCAGCATCGCGCCGGCCAGCACGTCCTTGGCCTCGGCATGGGTCGGCACGCCGAATCCCGGCACGTCGATGCCGACGATTCGCACTCCGTTGATCTCGTCGGGCAGAAGCCGGAGCGGCACGCCCGAGGCGGTCGGCACGCAAAGGTTGGTCACCACCACCGCGTCATAGCGGTCGGGATCGGCCAGTTCGTGCACCGCGTCGCGGATATCCTCGAAGAGCTTGCCGGTGACGAGCGTTTCCGAGCTGAACGGCACATAGCCGATGGACCGCCGCGCCCCGTAGAAATGGGACACGAAGGACAGCCCGTAGACGCAGCAGGCCGAGCCCGACAGCACGGTCGCGACGCGCCGCATGCGCAGCCCGACGCGCAGGCTGCCGAAGGCCGGGCACATGCTTTGCGGGCGGTCGTGCGGGCCTTGCGGATAGTCCTTGGCATATTGGTCGAGAATGTCGGAGGCGCCCGCCGCGCGGGCCGCCTTCTCCATCTCGGCCGCTCCGGCATGGCAGCCCATGCCGTCGCCCAAACGAGGATCGGCGCCTTCAGGAGCGTTTCCGGGCTCCCGGGGCGTGCCCTCGATCACCTCTGCGGTGTGGGCTTCGTCATATCTGACCTCTTCGGTCATGCGTCCTCCAGTTCGCGCGAGGGCGCGGCCGCCTCTGCGGCGGGCGCCTCCTGGATCTCTGCGATTTCAGCGAATTCGCGGTCCTCGTCGTGATGCGAGAGGGCCTCAAGCACGTTGTCCCAGCGGGACATCTGGTTGAGATCAAACATCGTCATAGACCACTTCGAGGGATTTCTTGGGCTTGGCGTTCTTGCCCCGCATGTCGGTATCGGTCGCCGGGGTCAGCTCGAAATCGGCGCCCACATCCTCGGGCGCGAAAAGACCCAGCAGACCGTCATTGTCGAGCGGCTTCGGCCGGATCGGCGGAGCGCCCGCGACGGCTTCGGCCAGCGCGCCGAAAAGCTCGCCCCAGGGGCCGTCATTGGTGCCGACGATCTGGTAGTTGGCCGATTTCCGGCGCAGATCCTCGTCCTGCGGGATCGCGGCCAGCACGGGGATATCCACCGCCTTGGCAAAGGCCTGCGCCTCGCCGGTGCCGTCATCCTTGTTGATGACCAGCCCCGCGACGCCGACATTGCCGCCGAGCTTGCGGAAATATTCGACCGCCGAGCAGACGTTGTTGGCGACGTACAGCGATTGCAGGTCGTTCGAGCCGACCAGGATCACCTTCTGCGCCATGTCACGGGCGATCGGCAGGCCGAAACCGCCGCAGACCACGTCGCCCAGGAAATCGAGCAGCACATAGTCGAAGTCCCAGTCATGGAAGCCCAGCTTTTCCAGCAGCTCGAAGCCGTGGATGATGCCGCGCCCGCCGCAGCCGCGGCCGACCTCGGGCCCGCCCAGTTCCATCGCGAAGACGCCGTTGCGCTTGAAGCAGACATCGCCGATGGCGACCTCTTCACCCGCGAGCTTCTTCTTGGTCGAGGTCTCGATGATGGTCGGGCAGGCCTTGCCGCCGAACAGCAGCGACGTGGTGTCCGATTTGGGATCGCAGCCGATCAACAGGACGCGCTTGCCCATTTCGGCCATCATGTTGCTGAGGTTCGCCAGCGTGAAGGACTTGCCGATGCCGCCCTTGCCGTAGATCGCGATGATCTGCGTCTTCTTGGTCGGCTCGGTTACGGGGATTTCGTCCAGCGGCTCGTTGGCTTCGTCACGCAGGCGCTGGTCGATGTCTTTGATATTCGGGACGTCAAGCGTCATGAACGGCTCCCCAGTTCAGGATCATTTTCAGACAGGCAGGATCGTTGAAGGCGGTTTCATAGGCTTCTGCGGCCTCTTCCGCCGGAACGCTGTGGGTAATGAGCCCCCCCAGCGACAACGCGCCCGATTCCACGAGCTGGCGCGTTGCAATCAGGTCCTCGCGCTCCCATTCGGCGGCGATGCGCAGCCGGGCCTCCTTCATGAAGGCCGCCGGGAAAGCGAAGGAAATCGGGTCGGTATAGAACCCGGCCAGAACCACCTCGCCGCCCTTGGCGATGCGGGTGATCAGCGTATCGAGCAGCGATCCCACGCCCGAGGCGTCGTAGATCGTGCGATAGTCGCGGCGCGGGTCGTTATCGGGGTGCAGCACCTCGTAGCCCATGGCGCCGCCCTGCCGGTCGGGATTGATTTCCCAGACGGTGGGCGCGGGGGCTCCGGCGGCGATGGTCAGCCGCGCCAGCAGGCGGCCAAGCACGCCATGGCCGACGATCAGTTCGGGCATCTTCTTGTCGACGCCCGCCAGCGCATGGCGCGCGGTCGCGGCCAGCGCCAGCAACGCACCTTCCGCCCCGAGGCCCGGGTCGATCCGGGTCACGCGGCTGGCATCGGTGACCAGGCGCCGGGCCGATCCGCCGAACAGGCCGCGCGCGCCCTCATAGCAGTTGGCGCCGGGGACGAAGATATGTTCGCCCACCTTGAAATTGGTCTCGGACCCGGCCTCGATCACTTCGCCCGCGGCCTCGTAGCCCGGGACCAGCGGATAGCCCATCCCCGGGAAGGGCGGCATGTTGCCGGTATAGAAGAGTTTCTCGGTGCCGGTGGAGATGCCGGAATGGGAAATCTCCACCACCAGGTCCTTCGGTCCGGGCGCCGTCAGGCCGAGTTTCCCGAGGCCGATTTCCCGGGGCCCCCGGAGGATGACCGCCGTCGTCTCCATGGACGTTTCCCTTCCTGACGCTTGCCCGCTTGAACGGGACTCACTCATTGGTGATTGGCTCTTGTCAGTTTATTTAGACAGGTCCAAGTGTCAACTTTTTTAGACAGCCCGGCCCGAGCATTATGTCGCCCCGGGCTTTCGCCCCACCACAACCGACGTGATATAGGAACGGCGAGTCCGGGGCATCTCAACCCCTTGGAATCCTGCCTCTTTCATCATTTCCGCCAGGCGTTCCGGGGACCGCGCGCGGCCGGTTCCCATCGCCATGCAGTAGAATGCGAAATAAGCGTCGCCCGACCGGTTGGGATGCGCGCCGCCCGCCATCGGCTCGGATACGATCAGCCGCCCGCCGGGCGGAAGGGCGTCATGGATCTTGCGCATCAGCGCCCTGACCGTCTCGTCGGCATGGTCGTAGCAGACCCGCACCAGCGACACCGCATCCGCGCCCTCGGGCAGCGGATCGTCGCGGAAGCTGCCGCCCCGCACCGTCACCCGGCCGGCCATGCCCAGCGCCCGGAACCGCTCTTCGGCGGCGGGCACCACGGCGGGCAGGTCGAACAGCGTCATCTTCAGATCGGGGCAGGCCGCCCCCACCGAAGCGAGGAAGGCGCCGGTGCCGCCGCCCACATCCATCAGCCGCGTGACCCCGTCGAACCGGATCGCGCGCAGGGTCTCTTCGGCGACCAGCGCCTGGCTGTCGGCCATGAGTTTCGAATAGCGCTGGGCGGTCTCGGGGTTTTCCGCAGCCCCCGCGCCAAAGACATAGGGCCAGAATCGCGCCAGTTCGGTCTCTTTCTCGCCGCGCAGCACCGCAAGCGGGTCCTGCATGTCGCGATAGAAGACGTCGTGATGGCGGATCATGTCGACCACGCCCGGCGCGCCCATCAGCGCGGCGCCCAGCGCCGACAGCTGATAGCCGGGCCCCACCCGGTCGAAGAGGCCAAGCGCCGTGCCCGCCTGCATCAGCGCCTCCATCCGGTCGACCGGAATCGCCGCGCGATGGGCCAGCGCCGCAAGGCTTTGCGCCTCGTCGCAGGTGGCGTCCAGCAGATCAAGCTCGACCACGGTCCACAGAACCTGGCTGTAGACGAAGCCCGAGACCAGATCGAACATCCGCTCGCCCTCGCGGCGGACATGGCCCCGCGTCAGGAAAAAGCGGCTGGCCCAGCTCTGAAAGCCGCGGTCCGCGATCTTGCGGTTGCGCCAGCGACGCCAGTTGACCCCGCTGTGGCGCGCGGGTCCGGTTCCCGAAACGGCGTCGGTCATTCTGCGGGCAGACGCGCGGGTTCGGGGATCAGCCGTTCGGCCATGTGGCGCACCATCGCCGCCAGATCGGCCTCGCCCGGACAGGAGGGAATCGAGGCGATGGCGCCCGACAGGATATCGCGGAAGCGCTGCACCGCGCCCTCGACGCCCAGCTCGGTCACGGCGCTGGGGCGGCCATGGGCCTCGTCCTGACCTGCGGGCTTGCCCATCGCTTCGGCATCGAGCAGCGCGTCCTTCAGATCGTCGGCCACCTGGAAGGCCTCGCCGATGCGGTCGCCCAGCTCTTCCCAAGGCTCGGCCGGCTGGCCTGCCGCCACCGCGCCCATGCTGGTCGCGGCGATGAACAGCGCCCCGGTCTTGGCCCGGTGATAGGCGGAAAGGTCGATCTGATCCTCGCTTTCCCAGCCCTGCCCGGCGCAGATGCCATAAGGCATGCCGGTGCGCTGGCCCAGGATGCGGATCAGTTCGACCGCGCGGGCACAGTCGTGATGGGCAGCGCGCGCGATCACCTCGAAGCCCGCCACGATCAGGCTGTCGCCGGTCAGCAGTGCCAGCGGCTGGCCATAGGCCTTGTGCAGCGCGGGCTTGCCGCGGCGGATATCGGCATCGTCGAAACAGGGCATGTCGTCATGCACGAGGCTCGCGCAGTGGATCAGCTCGATGGAAATGGCGGCGGCATCGGCCAGCGCCGGGCGGTCGTCGCCGCAGGCGCGCGCCACATTGAGGCAGATCGTCGGACGAATGCGGGCGCCGCCGGGCGTCAGGGCATATTCGAAGGCCGATGCCAGTTTGCCGGGCGCGGCCCCTGCCTGCCCCTCGGCAATCGCCTGCCGCATCGCGGCCTCGATTCGCGCCGAAATGTCCATGAACGGCTCCCCAATGTCGGCCCGCCGCCCCCAAACGCAGCTGTCAGGACGGCGAGACATTCACGATTGTAAATCAGGGTGGACAGTCTATGGTCCCGAGTCAACATTCCTTGAGGTGGATCAAAAATGGCCGGATCGCCGGGAAAAGTCGTCGTGATCGGGGCGGGGATGGGCGGGCTTTCGGCCGCGATCCGGTTGGCCCATGCGGGTCTTGAGGTCGAGGTCGTCGACCGTGCGCCGGTGCCCGGCGGCAAGATGCGCACCTTTGACAGCGATGCGGGTCCGGTCGATGCCGGCCCCACGGTGATGACCCTGCGCCCGGTCTTCGAGGAGCTGTTCGACAGTGTCGGCGCGCGGCTGTCCGATTACGTAACCCTGCACCGCGAAGAGGTGCTGGCGCGGCACTGGTGGCCCGACGGCTCGACGCTCGATCTTTTCGCCTCACGCGAGCAAAGCGCCGATGCGGTGGGCCGGTTCGCGGGCACGCGGGCGGAAAAGGAGTTCCGCGCCTTCTGTCGCCGGTCCGAGCGGCTTTTTCACGCCTTCGACGCACCGATGATGCGCGCGGCCGAGCCCTCGCAAGGGGCGCTGACCCGGCATGTGGCAACCCATCCCTGGCTGGCGCTGGACATGGCGCCGCATCGCAGCCTCGCGCAGGCGCTCGGCAAGGCGTTTTCCGACCGGCGGCTCGCCCAGCTTTTCGGGCGCTACGCGACCTATGTCGGCGGCTCGCCATTCCAGTCGCCCGCGCTGCTGTCGCTGATCTGGCATGCCGAGGAACAGGGCGTCTGGCGGGTCGAGGGCGGCATGCACCGGCTGGCCCGCGCGCTGGAACAGCTGGCCCATGACAAGGGCGTGCGCTTCACCTTCGGCCACCGCGCCACCCGGGTCGAGATACAGCAGGGCGCGGCGGCCGCGGTGCATCTGGACAGCGGCGCCCGGCTTCCGGCCGATGTGGTGGTGTTCAACGGCGATCCGGCGGCACTTGCGGCCGGGCTTCTGGGCGAGGGCCTACGCGAGACCGTAGCCCCCGACGCGGTCCGCCCGCGCAGCCTGTCGGCCTATGTGTGGTCCTATGCCGCGGAACCCCACGGCCCCGAGATGGTTCACCACAACGTCTTCTTCTGCGACGACGCGCATGCCGAATTCGATCCTATCGCCCGGGGCGAGATGCCCGAGGACCCGACTCTTTACATCTGCGCCCAGGACCGCGGCACCGGCCGCAGCCCCGAGGGGCTCGAACGGTTCGAGATCATCATGAATGGCCCGCCCGCGGCAGACGGGGCGGACCCGACCGACGAGGAGAAAGAGACGTGCCGGACACGCACCTTCCAGACGCTGGCCCGGTTCGGGCTGACCTTCGACCCGAGGCCGGGGGTCCAGGCGCTGACGACGCCGCGCCAGTTCGCGAAGCTGTTTCCGGCCTCGGACGGTTCCCTCTACGGGCGGAGCCCGCACGGACTGACGGCAGCGCTGAAGCGGCCGACGGCGCGGACGACGGTCGCGGGGCTCTATCTGGCGGGGGGCGGGACGCATCCCGGCGCGGGCATCCCGATGGCAACCCTCTCCGGACGGCACGCGGCCGAGGCGATCTTGACGGACCGTGCTTCGCCCTCGACGTCCCCGCGAACGGCTATGCGTGGTGGTATGTCGACGGCCTGAGTCATGACGGCGAGCGGTCGATTTCGATCATCTCGTTCATCGGCTCGGTCTTCTCGCCGTGGTACCGCTGGTCGGGCCGGAAGAGCCCCGAGAACCATTGTTGCATCAACGTCGCGACCTACGGGCCGGGCGGACGCTGGACCATGACCGACCGGGGCCGCGCTGCCCTCCAGCAGACGAGAAACACCTTCCAGGTGGGGCCGTCGAAGCTGACCTGGGCCGGCGGCAAGCTGATCTTCGACATCGACGAGATGACCTGGCCGCATATGGGCCGGCTGAAGGGCCGGGTGACGGTGACGCCTTCGGCCGTGACCGGGGTCGAGCTGCCGCTCAAGGCCGATGGCACCCATATCTGGCGGCCGTTCGGCCCGTCGTCCGAGATCGAGGTCGACCTGAACCAGCCGGGCTGGCAATGGACCGGGCACGGCTATTTCGACGCGAATTTCGGCACTGCGGCACTTGAGGACGATTTCAGCTACTGGACCTGGGGGCGGTTCCCGACCAAGGCGAACGGCGCCTGGTGCTTTTACGATGCCTCGGTGCGGGACGGATCGGAACTGGCGCTGGGCGTCCATTTCGACGCGAACGGCCGCGCCGAGGTGGTCGAAGCCCCGCCCCGCACCCGGTTTGCCCGGTCGAAATGGCTGGTCCGGCGCGAAACCCGGGCCGATCCGGGCTACACGCCCCGGCAGGTGCACGACATGCTGGATGCGCCCTTCTACTGCCGGTCGGCGATCCGCACCAAGGTGTTCGGCGAAGAGATGGTGGGCGTGCACGAGGCGCTCGATCTGGACCGTTTCGCCAGCCCGCTGATCAAGCCGATGCTGGCCGTCAAGGTCCCTCGAAAGCCTGGATGGCCCAGCCCGCGATAGGGCCCGGGCGCGATTTTTCGCAGAAAAATCGGGGTCCAGACCCGGCGTGGCCGCTCAGTCGAGCCGCCGCGCCTCGTCGACCAGCATGATCGGAATCCCGCCGCGGATCGGAAAGGCCAGCCCGGCCGATTTCGACACCAGCTCCTGGCGGTCCGGATCATAGGCCAGCGGCCCGTGGGTCACCGGGCAGACCAGCGATTCGAGCATCTTCCGGTCGGCTTGGGTCACGTCGTTCATTGCATCTTCTCCTCGTCGTTGCCGCTTCGTAGGGCAAATTCGATGAGGGTCACAAGGGTTTCGCGCCGCGTCGAAAGTGACGGCGCCTCCAGCAGCGCCTGCTTGTCCTCGGGCGCGAAGGGGCAGAGCATCGACAGAGAGCTGATCAGCAACTCGTCCTCGGCCTCGCGCAGGCTGTCCCAGTCGGTCGAAAGACCGCGGCTGGCGAAGAACCGGCCGAGCAAGTTGAGAAAGGCCTCGCGGTCAAAGCCCGGATCGTCCTCCCCCGGCCCGAGATCGCGGCCGAACCCGTCCCAGGCCACTTCGGCGCGGATATAGGGCGTGAACCCGGCCTGATCGCGCGTCATCCGGAACCGCGAGATCCCGGACAGCGTGATCAGGTAGCGCCCGTCCTCGGTCTCGGAAAATGCCGTCACGCGCCCGGCGCAGCCGATCGCATGCAGCTTGCGCTCGTCCGAGCCGGGCACCTCGCGCGGCTGCACCATGCCGATCAGCCGATGCGGGGTCTTCAGCGTATCGTCAAGCATCGCCAGATAGCGCGGCTCGAAGATATGCAGGGGGAGCCGCGCCCGAGGCAGCAACAGCGCCCCTGGCAACGGGAAAACGGGAATGGTGTCGGGCAGGTCGACCGCTGAGAACATGCCCGAGAAGCTAGGCCGCGCCATCCGTCAGGCAAATATCATCGACGACAGTTTTCGGCGGCCTTTCAGGACGATGGGGTCCTGCGGCTTCAGCGCGTCGAAGATGGTGAAAAGCTGGGCTTTCGCGGCTCCGTCATTCCACTCGCGGTCGCGGCGGAACAGCTCCAGCAGTTCGTCCACCGCCGCCTCGACCTCGCCACCGGCATGCAGGGCCTTGGCCAGCTCGAATCGCGCCTGATGGTTGTCGGGGTCGTGATCGACCGCTGCCCGCAGCTCGGCCACCGGCCCGGCCTCGGCCGCCTGGCGCGCCAGCGCGACCTGGGCGCGCGCGGCCTCGATCTCGGGCGCGCGGGCGATCTCGGGCTGCACCGCCTGCAGGAACTGTTCCGCCTGGTCGATCTCGCCCAGCGCCAGATGCGCGCGGGCGAGCCCGGCATAGGCGGGCGCGTTCTTCGGGTCCTCGCCGAGGATCGCGGCGAAGGTCTGCGCGGCCTCGACTGCGGCCCCTTCGGCCAGAAGCTCTTCGGCCGCGGCGACCGCTTCGGCCAGCCCGCCATCGCCCGCGATCGCCGCCACCCGGTCGACGAAAGCCTGCACCTCGGACCCGGGCAGAGCGCCCTGGAAGCCGTCGACCGGCTGGCCCTGATAGAAGGCATAGACCGTCGGGATCGACTGGATGCGAAGCTGCGCCGCGATGGTCTGGTTGCGGTCGACATCGACCTTGGCCATCCGCACCTTCCCGCCCGCCGCGGTCACCGCCTGTTCCAGCATCGGCCCCAGCGTCTTGCAGGGGCCGCACCAGGTTGCCCAGAAATCGACGATTACCGGCACCTCATGCGAGGCGTCGATCACGTCCGCCATGAAGGTCGCCTCGGTGACGTCCTTGATCAGGGCCTCAGAGGCCCCGCCCGTCCCAGCAGCCTTGCCACCCAGTTCCAGCATTGTCTCCGTCTCCGTCCGTCAGAGCGTTTCGCAATATATGAGGCGGTCCGCCGCAAAACCCAAGGGCGAAGGCCTAGAGATCGAACCGCGCCAGGACCGGCACGTGATCCGAGGGCTGGT
The DNA here is from genome assembly GCF_003314725.1 of Rhodovulum sp. BSW8. Lineage (NCBI taxonomy): Bacteria > Pseudomonadati > Pseudomonadota > Alphaproteobacteria > Rhodobacterales > Paracoccaceae > Rhodovulum > Rhodovulum sp. BSW8. The sequence goes on along the minus strand of NZ_QNVX01000011.1, from coordinate 63,001 downwards.
CCCAGCCCCGCACCGGGCGCAGGATGCGGCTGTCCCCGGCCGCGCCCGCGATATCGGGGGTCGCCCAGACATGGTCAAGCCGCCGCCCCTTGTCGGCCGCGTCCCAGTCGCGCGCCCGGTAGGACCACCAGGAATAAAGCTTGCCCTCGGGGATATGGGCGCGGGTCACGTCGACCCAGCCGCCCGCCTCTTGCGCCGCGGCCAGATGGTCGACCTCCACGGGCGTGTGGCTGACGATCTTCAGAAGCTGCTTGTGCGACCAGACATCGTCCTCGCCCGGCGCGATGTTGAGATCGCCGACCAGGATCGACCGTTCCGGGCGGCTGGCCCGGAAGGCGTCCCGCATTTCGGTGAGAAAGTCGAGCTTCTGGCCGAATTTCTCGTTGGCCGCGCGGTCGGGCACATCGCCGCCCGCGGGCACGTAGAAATTGTGCAGCAGAACGCCGTTTTCCAGCCGCGCCGCGACATGGCGAGCCTGACCGAGCCCTGCGAAATCGACCGATCCCGCATCCTCGAGCGGCAGCTTCGACAGGATCGCGACGCCGTTATAGCCCTTCTGCCCGCGCGCCACGACATGGGTGTAGCCGAGCGGCGCGAAGACCTCGAGCGGCAGCTTCTCGACCGGACACTTGCATTCCTGCAGGCAAAGGATGTCGGGCGCCTGCTCTTCCATCAGACGGGCGACCAGCGGGGCACGCAGCCGCACCGAATTGATGTTCCAGGTGGCAAGCGTGAAGGGCATCGGGGTCTCCTTGTCCGGACGGGCTTTGCGCGGGCGACGCGCCGGGCGCGACCCTAGACGGCAGCGCCCCGGGGCTCAAGCCGAAGCCTGCGCCTAGTCAGGGTCGCCGTTCTCGATCAGGACATAGGCCGAGGCGCCGGGCAGATAGCGCTGATGGGCGCAGCCCGCCTCGGTGCAGAAATCGCGATGGAGCCGCAGCCCCTCGCGGCAGGAGACATAGCCGAAATCGACCGACACCTCGGGATAATCGGACCCCGGCAGCGGCCGCTCGCGCACCGCCCCGGCCCCGATCTCGGTCCCGTCGCGACCCAGCGCCCGGCATTCGCGGTCGGTCCGCGCCTGCAGGGTCTCGTCAAGCGCGCGCCGCATTGCCGCCGGGTCTGGCCGCGCCGCATGGGGCGGCGGACAGCCCGCCAGCGCGGAATCGAGCGCCTGGGCCGCGCCGCTCAGGCGGAAATCGACCGGCGCGCCCTGATAATCGTACAGCACCAGCGTCGAACCGCTGCGCATCGCCGTCAGGAACTCGGCATCGGGGCGGGCCAGCGCAAGGCCCGCCTGCCCGGTCCAGGCAATCAGGAAATGCCGCTCGCCGATCTTGGCGGGACGTTCGAAACTGCCATCAGGCAAGGTGGTCCCGTCGGCCAGCACCCCCATTACCGGCTGTCCCTCGGGGCCGCAGGCGACCGCCAGTTCGGAAGACCCCTCGAACCCGACCTGATAGGCGCTGGGCACCTGCCAGGACTGCCAGCCGGGAAGCACGGACCAGTAGCCGGGAATATCGGTCGCGGCCTCCGCGGCCGGACCGATCTGGCAAAGGGCATACAGAATGCCGAAAAAACAGGTCCATTGCCCCGACATGGCGCAAGAATTGCGCAACCTGCGCGCGGCCACAAGACCAAAAGCCACCGCTCCGGATGCGACAGGGGCGCCGACAGGCACGCCGACCGGCCGGTCCTCAGGCAACCAGGCGGTAGCCGCCGGATTCGGTCACCAGCAACCGGGCATTGGACGGATCGGGCTCGATCTTCTGGCGCAGCCGGTAGATATGGGTTTCCAGCGTATGCGTCGTCACCCCCGCATTGTAGCCCCAGACCTCGTGCAGCAGCACATCGCGCGCCACCACGCCTTCCGAGGCGCGGTAAAGGAATTTCAGGATGTTGGTTTCCTTTTCGGTCAGGCGGATCTTGCGGTCGTCTTCGGTGATCAGCATCTTCATCGCGGGTTTGAAGGTATAGGGCCCCAGCTGGAACACCGCGTCCTCGGACTGTTCGTGCTGGCGCAGTTGCGCCCGGATACGGGCCAGCAGCACCGGAAACTTGAAGGGTTTGGTCACATAGTCGTTCGCGCCCGCATCGAGCCCCAGAATCGTGTCGGCATCGGTGTCATGGCCGGTCAGCATCAGGATCGGGCATTTGACCCCCTGCTTGCGCATCAGGCGGCACAATTCTCGCCCGTCGGTATCGGGCAGCCCCACATCGAGAATCACCAGATCGTAGATCGCCGCGCGCGCCTTCTCCATCGCCTCGACCCCGCTTCCGGCCTCGAAGACGTCAAAATCCTCCGTCATCACCAGTTGTTCGCTCAGCGCCTCGCGCAGGTCGGTCTCGTCGTCCACCAGAAGGATCTTTTTCAGAGTGCTCATCGGGTCCTCCGCAATCTCTTGGGCTCAGATGTCGCCGCCGACGGATGGCTCAAGATTTGCGACAGGGTTCTCACGCAAGCGTGTGGCCGGGAAGGGAATTGTTTCAAATCTCCCGGAACTGTGGCTTAACCCGCCCGAAGGAAAGGAATGGCTCATGCGTCTTGGCCCCGGCAGCACCGAACGACTGGCCCGCGCCCGCGGCGATCTGAGGATGGGGGTCCCGGTCGTGGTCGGCCCGCTGGTCGTCGTTGCGGCCGAGACCCTGACGCCCGGGCGGCTGGACGCACTGCGCGCGCTTGGCGGCAGGCCGGTTCTGGCGATCACCGCGCGCCGGGCCGAAACGCTCAAGGCGCGGCCCTATGACGGCGATCTGGCCCGGCTGCTGCTGCCGACCGAAGTCGGCACCGACTGGGTGCGCGCCGTGGCCGACCCGGCCGACGATCTCTCGAACCCGATGCTCGGCCCCTTCGCCTCGGCCCGGGGCGGCGACGCCGAGGCCCACCGGGCCGCGATCGCGCTGGCGAAATCGGCCCGGCTGCTGCCCGCGGTGCTCGCCGTCGAGGTGACCGCGCCCGACACCCTTGCCGGGGCCGAGGGACTGACCCGCGTCACCCTCGACGAGGCGGCGCTGGCCCGCGCCGAAGGCACCGCGCTGGCCGAGGTGGTCTCGGCCCGGGTGCCGCTTGAGGTGTCGAAGGCGGGACGGCTGCATGTCTTCCGCCCGGCCGATGGCAGCGAGGAACATTACGCGGTCGAGATCGGCACCCCGCCCCGTGGCGAACCGGTTCTGGCCCGGCTGCATTCGGCCTGTTTCACCGGCGATCTGCTGGGCAGTCTCAAATGCGATTGCGGCGCACAGCTTAGAACAGCGCTGGCGCAGATGGGGAAAGAGGGCGCGGGCGTGCTTTTGTACCTCAATCAGGAAGGACGCGGCATCGGGCTTGCCAACAAGATGCGGGCCTATTCGCTGCAGGATCAGGGCTTCGACACGGTCGAGGCCAATCACCGGCTGGGTTTCGAGGATGACGAGCGCGATTTCCGGATCGGCGCGGCGATCCTGCGCGAGATGGGGTTTTCGGCGGTGCGGTTGATGACCAACAACCCGGCCAAGATCGAGATGATGCGCGCGCGCGGGATCGCGGTGACCGAACGTGTGCCGCTGAAGGTCGGTCACACGCCCGAGAATGCCCGCTATCTTGCCGTCAAGGCCGAGAAATCCGGACATCTGATGTGACCGGCGCCCCGCGGCGGCGGCAAAGACCCCCGGCCGGGTGAGGCCGCGCGGTCGTCCCGTCACAGGGCAAAGGCCGCGAAAAGCGCCACTGCTGCGGAGCGCATCCGCCGGGCCCTGCCGGTATGCGCCTCGGGTGGCCGGATGCCCAAAAATCAAGCAAACCCGCCGCCCCGGCCTGACAGGCCCCCGGACGCCGCAAAAGCGCCCTTGACCCTGCCGCCTTGCGCTTCGCTATATAGCCACACAACATATCGAATGGCGGGCCGTGTCGTTGGCAGGGCGGGCCTCGCCCGAACCGGCAGGACAGGCGGCAGGAGAGCGAAGCACGATGACGCAGAAAGACCATGACGGAATGGGCGGGGTCTTGTCGGCCCCCGTCGCCCGGGGGGAGCAACGTCCATGACCCTGATCGCCCCCGATCTCTTGCGCCCGCATGAGGAATGCGTAGCGGTGCCCGAGGCTTTCGATGCCGGTCTGTGGTTCATCGGCCGGATCCGCACGCCCTGGACGCAGCGGGCCGACTGCCCGAGGCGCGGCGATCCGGCGGGTGGCCCCGATTGCCGGATCGAGCTGGACGCCCGCTGGCTCTCGGCGCTGGACGGCGTCGCGGGCAAGGACCGGATGCAGGTCCTGTACTGGATGCACCTGTCGCGGCGCGATATCGTGCGGCAGAATCCCTTCTTCGGCGACGGCTCTCTTGGAACCTTCGCCCTGCGCTCGCCGCTTCGCCCGAACCCCATTGCCTCGTCACTTGTCCGGCTGTTGCACGTCGCGGGAAACGTCCTGACCGTGCGTGGCCTCGACTGCATCGACGGCACACCGCTGGTCGATCTCAAGCCCGAATTCGGCATCCTGCCATGATGCGCCTTCGCCTGACCGCGCTGATGGCCGGGACGCTTGCCCTGGCGGCGGCGGCACTGGCCGCCGAAACGCGCACGATCACCGACGCCACCGGCCGCCAGATCGAGGTGCCGGCCGACCCCAGGCGGGTCTTCGCGGCGGGCCCGCCGGCGGCGACGCTGCTTTACGCGCTGAAACCCGATGCCATGGTCGGCTGGCCGCGCGCGCCGGGCGCCGAGGACCTGCCCTTCCTGCGACCCGAGACACGCGATCTGCTTGCGCTGGGCCGACTGACCGGCAAGGGCGACACGGTGAACCTCGAGGTCCTGTTGTCGGCCCGGCCCGATCTGATCGTCGATTACGGCACGGTGACCGCCACCTATCGCGACCTGGCCCGGCGGGTGCAGGCGCAGACCGGCACCCCCTATGCCCTGATCGACGGGTCCTTGCCGACGATCCCCGCCACCCTGCGCACGCTTGGCGACCTGCTGGCCGAGCCCGAGCGGGGCGAGACCCTGGCCGCCTATGCCGAGGCGACCTTCGCCGAGATCGACGCGATCCTGACCGCCGTCCCCGAGGACCGGCGCCCGAGCGTCTATCTGGCGCGCGGCCCCGAGGGGATCGAGACGGCCGCGCGGGGCTCGATCAACGCCGAGATCATCGACCGGCTCGGCGGCCGCAACGTGGTCGAGGCCGGGCCGGACGGCCTTGCCACGGTGTCGCCCGAACAGGTGCAGGCCTGGGCGCCCGAGGTGATCGTGACCATCGACGCGGATTTCGCGGCGCATGTCGGCGCGATGCCCGAATGGCAGGGCATTCCGGCGGTGCGCGACGGGCGGGTCTATCTGGCTCCGGCGACGCCTTTCGGCTTTATCGACAGCCCGCCTTCGGTCAACCGCCTGATCGGGCTGAAATGGCTGGCGCAGAAGCTGTATCCCGAAGCGGCCGCACCCGACATCGAGGCCGAGGTGGCCCGGTTCTACATGCTGTTTTACGGCGTGACGCCCGACCGGGCGGCGCTGGACGGGCTTCTGGGCGCCGGGCATCCGGGTGAGTGAGCGCGCGGCGGCGCCGCTGCTGGCGCTGGGTCTGGCCGGCGCGCTGGCGGCAGGGGCGATGCTGGGGCCTTACCCGCTGTCGCCCGTCGATGTGGCCGACACGCTGATCGGCCGGCCGCCCGATCCGCAGGCGGCCATCGTGCTGTGGAACATCCGTCTGCCGCGGGTCGTGGCGGCGGCCCTGATCGGGGCCGCGCTGGCGGCGGCGGGCGCGGCCTATCAGACGGTCTTTCGCAACCCGCTGGTGGCGCCCGACATCCTGGGCGTGTCGCAGGGCGCGGGGCTGGGGGCGGTGCTGGGCATCCTGCTGGGGTTGCCGGTACTGGCGATCCAGCTGATGGGCTTCGCCTTCGGGATCGGCACCATCGGGCTGGTCATGGCCATCGCGCTGGCGCTGCGCGGCCTGGGACAAGTGCTGGTGGTCGTGCTGTGCGGCATGGCGGTCGCGGCCCTTGCGGGGGCGGGGATCTCGCTGGTCAAGCTGATGGCCGATCCCGACGACCAGTTGCCCGCGATCACCTTCTGGCTGATGGGCAGCCTTGCGGGGATCAAACAGGCCGATGTCGCGGCAGCCCTTCCGGCGATCGTCGCGGGCCTTCTGCCGCTGATCGTGCTGCGCTGGCGGATCGGCCTGCTGGCGCTGGGCGATGACGAGGCGCGCACGCTGGGGGTCGAGGCCGGGCGGCTGCGGCTTCTGGTGATCCTGTCGGCGACGCTGGTGACCGCGGCGGCGGTATCGGTCGCGGGCGTGATCGGCTGGGTCGGGCTGATGGTGCCGCACATGGCGCGGCTGATCACCGGCCCGCGCTTCGACCGGCTGCTGCCGGTGGCGCTGGCGATGGGGGCCGCGCTGATGGTGCTGGTCGACGCGGCGGCCCGGAGCATCGCCCAGCAGGAGGTGCCGCTGGGCATTCTCACGGCGGTTCTCGGCGGGCCGCTGTTCCTGTGGCTGCTGGCACGGGGGGGACGGACATGGGCCGAGTGACGCCGCTGGTCGAGGCGCGCGGGCTGGCCGTGGGGCATGGCGGCCGGGTGCTCCTCGAAGAGGTGGGGCTTGGCCTTCAGCGCGGGCGCATCCTTTGCCTTCTCGGGCCGAACGGGGTCGGCAAGACCACGCTTTTCCGCACGCTGCTGGGCCTGATGCCGCCGCTGGGAGGCGCGGTTTTTCTGGGCGGGCACCCGCTTTCGGACCTGAGCCGGGCCGAGATCGCCCAGCGGCTGGCCTATGTGCCCCAGACCCTGACGACACCCTTTGCCTGGCGCGCCCTCGATCTGGTCCTGATGGGGGCGGCGGCGCGGCTTGGCCCCTTCGCGCGGCCGGGTAGGGCCGAGATCGCGCGCGCCGAAGCGGCACTGGCCCTTCTGGGGATCGACGATCTCGGCCCGGTCGAGATCACGCGGCTGTCGGGCGGCCAGCGGCAGATGGTGCTGATCGCCCGCGCCATCGCCCAGGGCGCCGAGGCCGTCGCGATGGACGAACCCACCGCCAGCCTCGATTTCGCCAACCGCATCCGCGTGGGCAAGGCGATCCAGGGGCTGGCCGCGCGCGGGATCGGCGTGCTGCTTTGCACCCATGACCCCGATCAGGCCGCCGACCTGGGCGACGAGGCGGTTCTGATCGAACCCGGCGGCATTCTGGCGGCGGGCCCCGCCGCCAAGGTGATGACTGCCGCGCGGATGACCCGTCTTTACGACATCCCGGTCCGGCGCGACGCCCTGCCCGGAGGTCGGCTGCATTTTTCCGGCCCCTCCGGCCGGGAAGACGAAGGCCCCGTCACCCGGGCCGCCGCCGGTCAGAACGTGTAGGCCGTGGTCAGGTAGAACGTCCGGCCTGCCTCGGGAAAGCCCTCGACCAGCTCGTAATTCTTGTCGAGGGCGTTCCGGACCCCGAAAACGATGCTGGCGCGGTCGCTGGCCTTCCATTCCATGTCGAGGTTGACAAGACCGAACCCGGCGTTCCGGGTATAGGACACGTCGGTCGGATCGGCCGGCTGGATCGCGCTGTCGGAAAGCCGCGAGCTGGACAGTTCCAGCGACGGCGCGATCGAGAAGCTGCCGGTCGCCTGCCAGTCGAGCCGCAGATAGGCGCTGTGGCGCGGCGTGTCCGTGGCCTTCAGGCCGGGGCGGACCGGGTCGGTGATGTCGCGGTCGAGATAGGTGTAGTTGGCCGACAGGGCCAGACTGCCGGTCGGGTCGGTGCGGGCGCCGATCTCGAAGCCCGCATAGGTCCCGTCGCCGACATTCTGGTTCTGCGACAGGCCGACCCCGACGTTCAGCGACTGGATCGTGTCGTCGATCTCGCTGTAGAACAGCGCGCTCTCGACCGCGACCGGCCCCAGATCGCCGCGATAGCCGATCTCGGCGGTCAGCGCGCGCTCGGCATCGAGGTCGGGGTTCGGCACGGCGGTTCCGAACCGGGTGCTGTAGCGCTCGAAGAGGGTCGGAAAGCGGGTCCGCGACGACAGGCTGGCATGGTATTCGCCGCCCGCCCCGGGCGTCCAGATCGCCGCCAGCTGCCAGTTCACGGCGTCCGACGCCCCGACCGGATCGCCGTAATCGGTGCGGGTGCGGCTTGCCGACAGAACCTCGGCCCTATCGAAGCTGAGCCCGCCCACGAGGCTCAGATCCTCGCGCATCTGAAAGCGGTCCTCGAGGGCGAAGGACAGGGTCCGTTCCCGGCTGGTCTCGGTCGGGTCGGGGATACTGTTGATGTCGGGGCGCGACAGCTGGATGTCGCGGTGCCGGTCATAGCGGTAGTGAAACGCCGATGTCAGCGTATTCCGCTCGCCGATATCCGAGCCAAGCTCGACGGTCCCGCCCCAGGCGGTGTCGTCATAGGTGCTGTCGAAGGCCCGCCCGACGGTCTGGCTGGAATGGGTGTAGTCGTCATAGGCTGAAAGCACGTTGTCGAACTGGTGGTGGAAGAGCTTGGTCTTCAGCCAGGCGCCGCCCCCCAGGTCGGTGGTCGAATAGAAGGTCAGCCCCTCGAGATCCCATTCCGGCCATTCCCAGTCGCGCTGATAGCTGGAGCCGACCGGCAGCGGCGCAGGCGTGATGCCCCGCACCGGCTGATCGACATTGTAGGGCGCGTTCTTCGAGCCCTCCTGTCGGGTATAGCTCAGCACGTATTCGTCGGTCGGATTGGGGGTAAAGCCGAATTTCAGGTTCAGGCGGCTGTCCTCGCTGTCGGAATAGTCGCGATGGCCCGCCCCCTGAACGTCCGTCGGCGTGTAGTCGCGCGACAGGTAGTACCCGTCATTGTCGCGCGTGAGGTAGCTGCCCTGCACGAAGAACCGGTCCATCCGGCTGCCCAGCGACAAATACCCGGTGCGGGTCGTCACGTCGCCGCGATTGCCGGCTTCCAGCCCGCCCCATGCCTCGCCCTCGAAGACTTCGGTCGGTTGCCGCGTGACCAGGTTGATCGCGCCGCCCATGCCGCCCGGCCCGTTCAGCACCGAGACATAGCCCTTCTGGATCTGGGTTTCCGCAAGATCCGGTGTCAGGAAGCGCCCGAAGTCGAGCCGGTTGTCCGCGGGCAGGTAGACGCGGATCCCGTCGACGTAAAGCGGCACCTGAAAGCGGTCGAAGCCGCGCACGAAGATCAGCCGCTCGTTGCGCGATCCGCCGGTATTGCCGACCGAGACGCCGGGCAGCGTGCGCAGCGCGTCATCCAGCGTGGCGCGGTTGGTGCGCTTGATCTCTTCGGCGCCGACCGTGCGGCCGGTGCCGCCCTGAGCGGCCTCGCCGGACGACCGGACGACGATCTCGCCCAGCGCGAAGACCTCGTCCGGCCCGTCCGAGGACTGCTGGGCAAGGGCCGGAAGGCCGAAGCCGCACGATACCAGACAGCCGGTTCGCACCAGCCGTAGAAGCAATGACATGTCTGTCCCCCAAGTCTTGCAGACGCCGCCGCATGGCGGGGTTGCCGATTCGCTATATTGTCAAACTATATAACGTTAACGATTGTGACAGCCCTGTGCCGCGCACCGGAGACCGAAGCGGGTCCGATGCCCGCCGCCAGAGCAGATGCGTCCTGCAGTGCCCATCTGCAGGGCGCCTTGCTGACGGCGGCCCCGGGCGGCGCGTTTCTGGGGCCAGGTGAAGCAGTCCCCGCTGGAGCGCCAGGCGAGACCTCGGGGCTCGGCCATGGCCCGGTTCCTTGGCCCCCCGGCCGCCCGCGCCTGAGGGTCCGCCACCGCGTCCCTGCAATCGTTTAGCGCATCTCGGGATCGGCATCGTCATAGCGACCGGCCCCTATCAGGACCATGTGGAACACCATGTCCGAATGCCTGGCCAGCAGGATCAGAGGCTCTCCGCTGGGCCTCCGCTTTCCGGCGAACCGGTGTTTCACGGTCCGCTCGCCTGCCCCGGTCCAGCGCCTCGCCGTCTTGATCGCGCGATGGCCAGAGCCAAGCTCAAGCCGCAACGCCATGGCCAGCGCCCCGCGATACCCGACCGTTTCCGGGCGAAGCTGCACAGTCGTGCCCTTCTCCGGCACACCTGTGCCCATCTTGATCCGCATCTCTGCATCCTCCTCCGACAAGACTTCGCGAAGGAGATGAGAAACGGCGGTTCGGATTGGCGCCCAATCCTCGGAAAAGGGCCAGTCGCCGGGATCGGCCCGAATGATCGTATCGGGAGGCGGGCGTGGCCCGGGCAAGCCGAGCCAATTCCGAGAGGCCCGACCGCCTGTTGGCGGCGGACTGCGTCCGGATGCCGACCGAGCATCAGCAATACTCCACCCGGAACCAGGCGCAGACCATCCGCGACTGCGCCTGGCGGCACGGCATCAGGCTTGTCAGAACCTATTCGGACAACGCGAAAAGCGGGCTGGTCACCGGCGGCAGGACGGCCCTGCAGCAGATGATCGCCGACGTCGACTCCGGCGCGGCCGAATTCAGCGTGATCCTTGTCTATGACGTCACCCGCTGGGGGTGATTCCAGGACATCGATGAATCGGCCTATGACGAATACCGCTGCCGGAAGGTCGGCATGCAGGTCGCCTATTGCGCGGAGCTGTTCGAAAACGACGGATCGCCGACCTCCACCATCGTGAAAAGCGTCAAGCGGGCCAAGGGTGCATTTCCGGGCCGGTGATCGACGGCGCAGATGGGATGCCCTCCAGCGGCGCCTATGCCCATCGCTTCGGCAGCCTGCGCAGGGCCTACTTCCTTGTCGGGTTCACCCCGGATCGCGACCATCGCTGCATCGAAGCCAACCGCGTGTTGCGGCAATTTCACGGCGACGAGATTAAGCGCGTGATCCACGAAATCACCCTGCTTGGCGGTGCTGTGATCAGGAACCCTGCGACGGACCTGCCGACCATCAACAGCGCATTCACGGCATCCGTCGTCGTCGCCCGCTGTCGCGAAACGTCCTCGGGCGGCTTGCGCTGGAAGATCCGCTTCGACACCGGCCTCGCGCCGGACATCACCATAGCCATCCGGATGAATCGCACGAATACCCGCGCGCTCGATTACGACCCGCTTCCGCAATTCCAGATGCGGAGCAACCTCTTGGGCTTGCCGCGGAAAACGGCCTGATGCTGGACGCCGTCGGGTTCGAGACGCTCGACCCCTTCTTCGACATGGCCCGGCGCGTTCCGGTTTCCGCGGTCTCGCCATGGTGAGGCAGACCGAAGCCGGGGCCGAGGTGCAGACCGTTCCGATCGCTGCGATCACCGGGGAAAATCCTCGCGCGCGGTCGGAAAAGACCTTTCGCGCACTGGTGGACAATATCGGCAAGGTGGGGCTGAAGAAGCCGATCACCGTCGCGCGGGATGACACGGCGTCAGGGAATGCCTGTCGCCTGGTCTGCGGACGGGGCCGGATGGAGGCCTATGTTGCACTTGGCGGAACCCACATCCCGGCCATCGTGGTGGACGCGACCGAGGTCGACAGGCTTCTGCGCAGCGTGATCGAGACCGTCGCCCGCCGCCAGCAGCGGCCGCTCGAGCTGTTGCAGGACATCGCCACCCTCAGGAACCGCAAATATTCGGACCAGGAGATGGCCGAAAAGACCGGGCTGTCCCAGTCCTGCATCCAGGAAACCGGCGAGCTGATCGCCAACGGCGAGGAGCGGTTGCCGATTGCGGTCGAGACCGGTCAGATGCCGCTCAGTGTTGCACTGTATATCATCCGGGCGGAAGAGAAGGATGTGCAGAAGGCGCTGGAGGCAGCCTATGCCTCGGGTGAATTGCGGGGCAAGAAGCTGCTGGAAGCGCGGCGGCTGGTGGAACTGCGCCACCGGCATGGCAAGAAAGACGGTGCCACACGCACAAAACGATCTGCGGTGCGGATGACATCGGCGGCGATGGTCAGGGCCGATCGTGTCGGGGCGGAACGCCAGCAGGACATGATCCGCAGGGCGCAGGCGACGCGCGGCCACCTGCTGTTCCTCGACGCGGCGTTCCAGTCCGTGCTCGGGGACGAGACCTTCCTGACCCTGCTTCGCGCCAAGGGGCTCGACTCGCTGCCGACCATCATCGTCGAGGGACTGAAGGGCCCTCGGACATGACCGATCCGGGCAAAAGGTCCCCGCCCCGGGGGCCGGGTTTCGAGCCGACCCTGCATCCGATTGCGACCGCCGCCATCCTGCCGGTCAAGCATTTGCCGACATCCTTTCCCAAGGGTCGGAAATACGCCCAGATCGCCGCATCGATCCGCGAGGCGGGCCTGATCGAGCCGCTCGGGATCGCGCGCGCCCGGGACCAGGACGGCACCTTCATCCTGCTCGACGGTCATGTCCGGCTGCATGTCCTGAAAGAGATCGGCCATCCGGCGACCGAAGACACCGACTGGCGCGCCGTGGCGCCTCTGCGCAGGCACCAGCCGAATGTCTTCCGAGATCACAAGAATTGCCCTGAGCGGACGGCGCTCGCCCGCCCCTTACGATCCAGGCGGCAATTGACCGGCTTGTTCCGCGTTACAGACCGCAGAGGGCGTTGATTTCCATGCACCCTTTCGGATCGACCTCGATGAGCTCAGGCTGACGCCTCTCCAAGGGCATTGAACGGGACAGATGCAACCCATGGGCCGAGCGGCCTCAGGGCATGATCAGATAGGGCCGTTCGGGTTGAAGCCGTTCGATCTGGTAGACGCCCTCGCCGACCTCGGGCGGCAGGGTGCGGGTGTTGCCGTCATGGCCGATCCGGGTCCAGCCTGTCAGCGCCCCGGCCCCGTCATACTCGGCGCGGTCGGTCCAGGGGGCCGACCAGAACAGCAGCGGGTCGTAATAGACCCCGCGCCCCATCGCGTCATAGTCGATCGACACCAGCCGCATGCCGCCCGCCCCCGAGGTCGCGTAGGTGCGGTTCTGGTGATCGGGGAAGAACACCGTCACGAAGGCGGGGGCGCTGTCATTGACCCCGTTCGAGGCAAAGACCCCGATCTCGACCCGCGACTGGCGGCGGTTGTGATAGCCGCTGCGGTCGCGGGTGATCGCCGTCTTCGGATCGTGCCAGGCGACCCGGATGCGCGCGCGGCTGCCGTCGGGGTCGAGCGGCTCGATCCAGACCCGGGCCGGATCGCCCTGCAGCAGCGCCCAGGTGAAGGTCAGCTTGCGGCCGTTCGGATCGCGGGTTTCGGCGGCACTGACGGTCATCTCGCGCGACCAGCCGAAGTTGCGCCAGATCCGGGCGATGGCGCCTTCGGTGTCGAACAGCCGCTCGGACAGCCGCGCCAGCCCCTCGGCCTCGCCGAAACCGTCCTGCTCGACCCGAAGCCGCACCATCGGCGGGATCGCGTCGGGCCGCATCGCCGCCGCCTCGGCCATCATCCGTCCCGGACGCAGCGCGTCGCCCTCGAAGACCACCGGATGGGCGATGCCACTGAGATAGGCCTCGCGGCTGCGCACCGGGGCATAGCTGCGGCGCAGGATCATCTGCAGCGTCGGCGCCATCAGCCGGGTGTCGCGCAGCGCCGCGAAGGTTTCGGGCGGGAAGGCCGCCAGCGTCATCGCCAGCGCGGCCAGGAAGGGCTGGTCGGACCCCGACGAGCCCTGGCTGATCAGCATGTAGGGCCAGTTCGCGGGATAGCGGTCGGCCTCGTCATGGTCGCGGTGTTCGGGATAGACGTAAAGATGGTTGTTCTCGTAGAGCCGCGCGCTTTGCGCGGGCCCGTCTTCCGAGGTCATCGCCAGCCGGGGCAGGCTGCGCTGGGCCGGCCCTGACGTGACCGAGGTCGAGGAATTGCCGAAGACGACGGCCGGCAGCAGGATCTTGCCCGCCAGCCCGTAATCGGCCCCCGCCTTGCGCAACGGGTCGCCATAGGTCAACCGGGTCAGCCGCGGGAAGAGGTCCCCGGGCAGGGTGGAATGGCCCCGGTCGCGATTGTCGTAAAGCACGCCCTCGAAGCCGTTCACCGCCTGCTGCCCGGCCAGATGGCGCAGCACCTCCCCGCCCGAGCGCAGCCCCCGGTCGCCCACCAGCGGCAAGGTCTCGTCCTGCGGCGGCAGCGTGAGCCCCATCGCAAGATAGGTGCCCTGCGCCGCCTCCACCAAGGCCGAGCGCGCCAGCACGACCTCTTCGGCAGCGAGCCGCAGCGGCAGAAGGCAAACGATCAGACACAGGGCAACGAAACCGATACGCATGGGCCGATCCTGCCGAAGCCGGGCGCGCGGGTCCAGTGCCGACCGCGCGTGCCGCGCATTCAGGTCATCCGGATCACGTCCCTGTCGATGGCCAGCACATAGCCGCGCCGGGCCACGTTGCGCACCAGAAGCTCGCTGACGATCTGGTTGCCCAGCGAATCGCGCAGCCGCTTGATCCGGGTCGCGCCCGCGGCCTCGTCGCAGTCCTCGGGGCGGCGGCCCGAGACGGTGGCCTCGATCTCGGCGCCCGACAGGATATCATCGTCCATTCGCGCCTCGGCCAGCACCGACAGGGTCTCGATGGCCGCCTCGGTCAGCCGGAACGCCATGTCGTTCAGCATCACCGTGTTCTCGGCCCGGCTGATCACCAGCGACGAGACCCGGATGCCCGCGCGCTCGATTTCCGACATGCGGCGGTTCAGCGTGACGATGGTGAAGAGAAAGACCAGCGCCGCGACCAGAAGCGCGGTCGAAAAGACCAGCAGCACGAAGATCACCATCCGGTAGGACGCCAGCACGTCGGAAAAGGCGGTGCCCGACTGGGCGAGGATCTCCAGAAGCTTCACCTCGGCGCCCGAGCGCAGCGCGTCGTTCTCGACGAAGATCCGCTCGACCCGGGCATTGAAGGCATTGGCGTCGGGCAGGTTCAGAAACAGCAGAACCGCCGCGCCCAGGAGGATGGCGACGATGGCCAGAAGACCGGCCGCCACGACCCGCCCGGCCTGCAGCGGGCGGCGCTTCGGCGGCGCGCTCACCTCTCGGTCCTTTCCGGCCTGCCGCCCATCGTCAGTATTTCAGGAAGAAGCCATTGGCGCTGGCCTTGCGGTCGCCCAGCCCCTCGGCCCCGAAGATCGACATGACGTTCAGAAGCTGCCAGCCCCCCCGCCGGATCCGCCGGTCGATCTCGCGCGCGGCGGCGTCGCGGCTGCCGCAGGCCGCGTCGGGCAGCTCGATCACGCCGTAATGCAGCTTCAGCGGATTGTCCTGCTTGGCCTTGTAATCGGCATAGCAGGCGGCCGAGGCGGGCCCGCTGAGGGCGGCAAGCACAAGGCAGGCGAGGATCGGGCGCAGGATCATGGGCCGGAGCATGGTCCAGGCGGCAGCGCTATTCAATGACAACCGTCAGCCCCCTGCAGAAAGGCCCGCGGTTATCCGATAGCAGGCCCGCGTTATTGCGCGGCGGCCGGCCGGGGACCGAGCCTCGGGGCATCGACAGGCGGCGGACGTCCCGCCGCGACCGGATACAAAGGACCAGATCATGAGACACCGCATCTTCGCCCCGCTTCTTGCCGCCGCGATTGCGCTTGGCGCGGTCGGGGCCACCCCTGCCCGCGCCGCCGACGGATCGGATGTCGCCAAGGCCCTGCTGGGGGCGACCGCGCTGTTCGTCATCGTGAACGGGATCGACCGTCACACCGGCAAGGCAGGACGGCACGACCGGCGCCACGTCGCGCCCGCGCCGCCGCAGCGGGCCGACCGCTACGCACCCGACCGCCGCCACGCCGCCCGCTCGGTTCCCGCCCGCTGCATCAGCCGGGTCGAGACCCGGCACGGCGCGCGCCCGGTCGCCTCGGGCCGCTGCCTGCGGCAGGCCGGGCTGCGGAACCTTCCCCACCACTGCGCGCTGCCCGGCCGGGACAAGCGCGATGTCTACGCCATGAACTGCCTCGCCGACACCGGCTACCGGATCGCACCCCGGCGCCGCTGACCGCCCGGAAGGGGGCGTGTCGGGGCACCGGCGGGCAGGGCGCGGGCCGGGGGTAAGGCCCGTGCCGGGGGCGGAGGGAAACGAGGCACCCTCCGCCCCAACGTTTCGCCGTTTCGGTGGCTTCCGGCCACGGTTCCCGGGAATGGGCCTTGCCGGGCCGGGCATTTGGCGGTTCTGTTTGCCCATGACGAAGCCCCTTCCCGATTTCTCCCTCGAAGCCGAGGCCCTTGCCGGAGGCGCCCGGCTGGTCGCGGGCGTCGACGAGGTCGGCCGCGGTCCGCTGGCAGGCCCGGTGATGGCCGCGGCCGTCTGCCTGACCCCCGACGACATTCCCGCCGGTCTGCGCGATTCAAAGACCCTGACCGCGCATCGCCGCGAGGTGCTGGCCGCCGAGATCCGCGCCCGCGCCGCTGTGGGCCTTGGCGAGGCCAGCGCCCGCGAGATCGAAGAGATGAACATCCTGCAGGCCAGCCATCTGGCGATGTGCCGCGCGCTGGCCGCGCTGCCCGCACCGCCCGATCTGGCGCTGATCGACGGCAACAGCCTGCCCAGGGCCCTGCCCTGCCGGGGCATCCGCGTCGTCAAGGGCGATGCGCGCTGCCTGTCGATTGCCGCCGCCTCGATCGTGGCCAAGGTCGCGCGCGATGCCGTCATGGTGGAGCTTGCGCAACAGTATCCGGGCTACGGCTGGGATCATAACGCGGGCTATCCCACGAAAGAACACCTGCGCGCTCTCCGAGATATGGGGGTCAGCCCACACCATAGGCGTTCGTTCAAGCCTGTATACAATATCTTGTGGCAAGATAAATCCATAAGTCCCTGATTCAAAAAAGAAATTGACGGCGAATCGGGTATGACTCACATTGTCCTTACACAAAGGACGCCGAAGAACGGCGCGAAGCGAGGCAGTGTGACGACGATGACCAGAACGAAGGGGGCGCTTACGCTCCCGCTCAATACCATTTTGCCCGGCGACTGCATCGAGGCGATGAACGGCCTGCCTGAGGCATCGGTCGATCTGGTCTTTGCGGACCCGCCTTATAACCTGCAGCTCAAGGGCGATCTGCATCGCCCCGACAATTCCAAGGTCGATGCGGTCGACGACCATTGGGACCAGTTCGACAGCTTTGCGGCCTATGACCGCTTTACCCATGACTGGCTGGCCGCCGCGCGCCGGGTGCTGAAACCGACGGGCGCGATCTGGGTGATCGGCAGCTATCACAACGTCTTCCGCATGGGCGCCGAGTTGCAGAACCAGGGCTTCTGGATCCTCAATGACGTGGTCTGGCGCAAGTCGAACCCGATGCCGAATTTCCGCGGCAAGCGGCTGACCAACGCCCATGAGACGCTGATCTGGGCCTCGAAATCGGAAGGCGCGAAATACACCTTCAATTACGAGGCGCTGAAATCGCTGAACGAGGGTGTGCAGATGCGTTCGGACTGGGTGCTGCCGATCTGCACCGGACACGAACGCCTGAAGGACGAGAATGGCGACAAGGCGCATCCGACGCAAAAGCCTGAATCGCTTCTGCACCGGGTGCTGCTGGCCACGACCAATCCGGGCGATGTGGTGCTTGACCCGTTCTTCGGCACCGGCACCACCGGCGCGGTCGCCAAGATGCTGGGCCGCGACTTCATCGGCATCGAACGCGAAGAGGCCTATCGCAAGGTGGCCGAGCGGCGGCTGGCCAAGGTGCGCAAGTTCGACCGCGAGGCGCTGGTCGTCTCGGCCTCGAAACGCGCCGAGCCGCGCATTCCCTTCGGCCAGCTGGTCGAGCGCGGGCTGTTGCGCCCGGGCGAGGTGCTGATCTCGCCGCGCGGCAAGACCGCCAAGGTGCGGGCCGACGGCACGCTGGTCGGCGAGGCGGTGACCGGCTCGATCCATCAGGTGGGCGCCGCACTGGAAGGGGCGCCAAGCTGCAACGGCTGGACCTACTGGCACTACCGGCGCGAGGGGCAGACGGTCCCGATCGACGTGCTGCGCCAGCAGATCCGCGCCCAGCTTCACGACTGAGGCAAGGACAGTCGCCCCCGTGCCCGTCAGGGGCGCGGGGCGCGGCCTTGCGCTGCTTTGACGGGGCATCGTTCTCCTGGCGGACCTCGCCAGTGGTCGCGGCAGGCGGAATGCCGCTGTCTTTCCTCCGTTTCCTGTCAGAACCGGTCCGGCGCGCCTATCTGGTACCAGAGGAGGTGACGCATGAAACTGTTGGTGATCGGAGCAAGCAAGGGGATCGGGCTCGAGACGGTGCGCTATGCGCTGGGTCGGGGCCATGACGTCCGCGCCTTCGCGCGGCGCGCCGAAGGCATCGCGATCGACGATCCGAAGCTGGAAAAAGTGACCGGCGACGCGGGCGACGCGGCCGCGGTCAAGGCGGCGGTCCAGGGCGTCGATGCGGTAGTCATGACGCTGGGCCTGCCGAAGACGCTGCCCGCGATGATGCGGAAGACCACGCTTTTCTCGGACGCGACGCGGGTGCTGTTACCGGCAATGAAATCGTCCGGGGTGCGGCGGCTGCTGGCCGTCACGGGCTTTGGCGCGGGCGACAGCAAGGCGAAAATGAGCACGGTCGAAAAGCTGGGCTTCAAGGCCCTGCTGGAACGGGCCTATGCCGACAAGACCGCGCAGGAGCGGCTGATCCGCGAGTCCGGGCTGGACTGGACCATCGCCCGGCCCGGCATCCTGACCTCGACCGCGCCCAGCCATGCCTATGATGTGCTGGTCGAGCCCGAGACCTGGCATAACGGGCTGATCTCGCGCGGGGATGTGGCGCATTTCCTGGTGCATGCCGCCGAGGATGCCAGCCATATCGGCGAAGCGCCGGTGCTGATCCGCTGACCCTCAGCCGCGGGCGTTCCCGGGCGGATCGAAGGCCGGGCGCGCAAGGTCGAAGGCCTTGCGCATCACCGTCGGCAGGTCCGACGGCCGGAACGCTGCGGGCGCGAGGAACTGCCCGCGGTCCGGAATGCAGTCCACGGGAAGATCGACCACCCAGAGATCGAGCCTCAGGTGAAAATGGGTGAATGTGTGCCGCACCTCCGCCCCCAGCGGGCGCCAGTCGGCCTCGGCGGGCGGAGCGGGAAAAGGCTCTGTTTCGGCCCAATCGCTGCCGGGCCAGCCCAGCATGCCGCCCAGAAGCCCGGTCTCGGGGCGGCGTTCCAGAAGCCAGGCGCCATCGGTCCGCCGCCCCAGATAGGCCCGCCCCAGCCGGGTCGGCTTGGGCGTCTTCGGCAGCTTGCGGGGCAGCGCGGCGGCGATGCCCTCGGCGCGGGCGAGGCACGGCGCGCGCCAGGGGCAGATCCCGCAGGCGGGGTTCCGGGGCGTGCAGATCGTGGCGCCCAGATCCATCACCGCCTGGGCGTGATCGCCGGGCCTTTCGGGAGGCGTCAGCCGGGCCGCCAGCGCCGTCAGGTCGGGCTTGGCGGTCGGCAGCGGCGTCTCGACCGCGAAGAGCCGGGACATCACCCGTTCGACATTGCCGTCGACCACGGTTTCGGGCCGGTCGAAGGCGATGGCCGCGATGGCCGCCGCCGTATAGGGACCGATCCCCGGCAATGCCAGCAGTGCCGCGCGGCTGTCGGGAAACCGCCCGCCATGGTCGGCGGCGACGGCGCGGGCGCATTTCAGAAGGTTCCGCGCCCGGGCGTAATAGCCAAGCCCCGCCCATTCGCCCATCACCCGGGCGTCCTCGGCCGCGGCCAGCGCCCCCACATCGGGCCAGAGCGTCGTGAAGCGGTGGAAATAGTCCTTCACCGCCGCGACGGTGGTCTGCTGCAGCATCACCTCGGACATCCAGACCCGATAGGGATCGGGCCGTTCGCCCGCCTTGCGCGCCGCCGGGCCGACCCGCCAGGGCAACTCGCGCGCATGGATGTCGTACCAGGCCAGAAGCTCGGCACTCAACTCGTCGTCACGCAATCTTTATGCTCCCGCCCGGGTCATTTGTCTGGCTGGCCGCCCTGCCGCCGAATAAGGTAGGTCAGGGACCGGGAAATTGACAGGGATGCAGGGAAAAGCCGACCAGAACAGCCGGCGCAGACGCGGGTTCGAAAGAGCCTCGGCGCTGCTTGAGGGACGCATCCGGCGCGTGGGCGAGAAACGCGGCTTTGCGGTCGCGCGGCTTCTGACCCACTGGCCCGAGGTGGTCGGCGACGAGACCGCCCGGATCTGCCGCCCGGTCGAGGTCCGCTATGGCCGCGACGGCTTTGGCGCCACGCTGACCCTGCTGACCACCGGCGCCCATGCGCCGTTGCTGGACATGCAGAAGGACGCCCTCCGCGAGAAGGTGAACGCCTGCTACGGCTATGCCGCCATCGCCCGCATCCGCCTGACCCAGACCGCACCGACGGGCTTTGCCGAGGGCCAGGCGACCTTCGCCCCTGCCCCGAAGCCGCCCGCGCCTGCCCCCGATCCCCGGACCGCCGCCGCCGCGTCGGATCTAGCGGTCGAGGTCCGGGACGAGGGGCTGCGCGCCGCCCTGCAAGACCTCGGGACCAGGGTTCTGTCCCGTTCGAAACGCTAAGGAGACCGCTTCGATGATCCGCAAACTGACGCTGTCCTTCGGGCTGGCCGCGCTGACCACTCTGGGTCTGGGCCTTGCCCCGGCCTCGGCGCCGCTGCTGTCCTCCGCCGCCTGGGCCGAGGAGACGCCGGATGTGACCCCCTTCACCATGGGCGACCCGAACGCGCCGATCGAGCTGGAGGAGTTCGCCTCCTTCACCTGCGGCCACTGCGCGCATTTCCATGAGGACGTCTTCAAGCGCCTGAAGGCCGATTACATCGACACCGGCAAGGTCCATTTCACCTATCACGAGGTCTACTGGGACCCCTACGCGGTCTGGGCCGGTCTTCTGGCGCGCTGCGGCGGCGAGATGCGGTTCTTCGGCATCGTCTCGATGCTGTACGAGAAGCAGAAGGACTGGATCGACCCGAAGGACCCGCAGAAGACCTCGGAAAACCTGCGCCGGATCGGCCAGACCGCGGGGCTCAGCGAGGATGCGATGAACCAGTGCCTCAGCGATGCCGCGCTGGCCAAGGCGCTCAGCGAGACCTCGGACAAGACGGTCGATGCGGCCGGTGTCACCGGCACGCCCGCGATGGTGATCGACGGGCAGCTTTACAAGAACATGAGCTATCGCGACCTCAAGAAGATCCTCGACGAGAAGCTGGCCGGCTGAGCCGATGGCGGCCCCGCTTTCAGGTCTGAAGGTTGTCGAACTGGCGCGGATTCTGGCCGGCCCATGGGCGGGCCAGATCCTGGCCGATCTTGGCGCCGAGGTGATCAAGGTCGAGGCCCCCGAAGGCGACGACACCCGCCGCTGGGGGCCGCCCTTCGTCACCCGCGACGACGGCGCCCGCGAGGCCGCCTATTTCCACGCCTGCAATCGCGGCAAGCGGTCCGTGGCGGCCGATTTCCGCACCCCCGAGGGCCAGGCGCTGGTCCGCGCCCTGGTGGCCGAGGCCGATATCGTCATCGAGAATTTCAAGGTCGGCGGGCTTGCCAAATACGGGCTCGACTATGCCGGGCTGTCGGCGATCAATCCGCGGCTGATCTATTGCTCGATCACCGGCTTCGGGCAGGACGGGCCCTATGCCCATCGCGCGGGCTATGACTACATCATCCAGGGCATGTCGGGGCTGATGTCGATCACCGGCGAGGTCGACGGCCAGCCGCAACGGGTCGGCGTCGCGGTCGCGGATGTCTTCACCGGCATCTATGCCGCGACCGCGATCCTTGCGGCCGTGCATCAGCGGGCCGAAACCGGCCAGGGCCAGCAGATCGACATGGCGCTCTTCGACGTGGCGACCGCGATCACCGCCAATCAGGCGATGAACTACCTGACCACCGGCACCCCGCCCGGCCGGATGGGCAATACCCATCCCAATCTCGCGCCCTATCAGGTCTTCGACTGTGCCGACGGGCATGCCATCGTCGCGGTCGGCAATGACGCGCAATTCGGCAGGCTCTGCGACCTTCTGAACCTGCCCGAGCTGGCCGAAGACCCGCGCTTTGCGACCAATGCCGACCGGGTCGCCCATCGCGAGGCGCTGACCGCCGCCCTGACCGAGGCGACGCGGGCACGGACCAAGGCCGATCTGCTGGCCGCCTGCGAGGCCCGGGGTGTCCCCGCCGGGCCGATCAACCGCATGGACGAGGTCTTTGCGGATCCGCAGATCCGCCATCGCGGTCTGGTGGTCGAGAATGACGGCCTGCCGGGCGTGCGCACGCCGATCCGGTTTTCCGAGGCCGAGCTGACCCTGGACCGGCCCGCCCCCCGGCTCGATCAGGACGGGCCCGAGATCAGGGCGGCGCTCAGCGACCCAGCCCCAGCCGGTCGAAGGCCGCGTCGATAGCGCCCCAGTCGTCCAGCTCCAGCCGCACCGGCAGGGTCAGCACCTTCTGACGAAAGCTCGCGGGCAGCCGCACCGCATCCTTCTCGGTGGTCACAAGCTGCGCGCCCAGCAGCTTCGCCTCGGTCTCGAGCCGGGTCATCAGCGCAGGCGTCAGCGGCTGGTGATCGTCCAGCGCCTCGGCCCGCAACAGATCGGCGCCGAGGCCGCGCAGGGTGGCGAAGAACTTCTCGGGATGGCCGATCCCGGCAAAGGCCAGCGCGCGGAGCCCCTGCCAGTCCATGCCCGTGGGCAAGGGATGCAGGGCCCCCGCGAGGCGCGGCACATGGATCTCGCGGCCCCAGGTCTCGGTGAACTGGCGTTGCGCGGTCCCGGTGCCGATCGACAAAAGCAGATCGGCCCGGCGCATGCCCGCCGCGACCGGCTCGCGCAGCGGCCCGGCCGGGATGGTGCGGCCATTGCCGAAGCCCTTGGCGGCATCGACCACCACCAGCGACAGATCGGGGGCCAGCGCGGGGTTCTGGAACCCGTCATCGAGCAGGATCGCCTCGGCCCCGGCCGCCACGGCAGCCCGTGCGCCCTCGGCCCGGTCGCGGGCCACCCAGACCGGCGCGAAGGCCGCGATCAGCAGCGGCTCGTCGCCGACATCGGCCGCGTCATGGGCGCGCTCCTCGACCCGGACCGGCCCGGTCAGCCGGCCGCCATGACCCCGGCTGACCACATGCACCGCGACGCCGCGCGCGATCAGCCGCATCGCCAGCGCGATCACCGTGGGCGTCTTGCCGGTGCCGCCCGCATTGATGTTGCCGACGCAGATCACCGGCACGCCCACCCGCGCGCGCGGCCCCTTGGCCAGCCGCCGGGCCGTGGCGCGGGCATAAAGCCGCCCCAGCGGACCCAGCACGCGGGCCGTCAGACCCGGCCGGTCGGGGGACGCGTACCAGAAGGCCGGAGCCTGCATCAGACCGCCTCGGCGATGTCGAGTGCCTCGATCATCCGGCGCACGACACGCTCGGTCGCCATCGTGCCCTGGGTCGAGACCTCCCAGGCGGCGCGGGCCATCGCGGCGGCACGGTCGGGGGCCAGCACATCGACCAGGACCTCGGCCATCGATCTTGCGTCCTGCACCGTGCGGGTCGCCAGCGCGTTCGACAGCCGCCGGTAGTGGTCGGGATAGGCCCCGGTCGCGGGGCCGTGCAGGATCGCCGAGCCCAGCGCCGCCGCCCGGTAAGGATCGGGGCCGGTATTCGCCCCGAGCGTGCCGCCCAGAAAGGTCACCGGTGCCAGCCGGAGCCAGAGCCCCAGCTCGCCCTCGGTATCGGCGACATAGATCTGGGTTTCGGCCGAGGGTTCCTCATCGTCGGATCTCAGCGCCACATCCCAGCCATCCTCGCGCAAACCGGCGGCCAGCGCCGGGCCGCGGGCCGGGTCCTCGGGAGCAAGGATCATCAGCAGGCGATGCGCAAAGCGCGTGGCCGCGGCATGCGCAGCGATCACGACCGGCTCCTCGGCTGCGGGAACGCCCGCCGCAAGCCAGGCCGGACGCCCGCCCATCAGCCCGGCCAGCACGTCGCGCTCGGCCTCGCTGCAGCCCAGAACCGCGCTGCCTTCGGACAGCGGCCCGCAGGGGCTGATCTGCCAGCGCGGCAAGCCCAGCGCGCGCAGTTCTCCGGCGGTGCCGGGGCTCTGGGCAAAGATCCGGTCGAACCGGCGCAACAGACGCCGGGTACCGCCGATCCCGACCCGCCAGCGGCTGTGCCAGGCGCGCGGCAGGTCGCGCGTGATCAGGAAAAGCGCGGTGCCCCGGGCATGGGTCAGCGAGATCAGCGTCGAGGGCAGATGATCGGGGTAGAAGACCGCAAGGTCCGGCCGCCACAGCTCGAGAAAGGCCGACACAGCCCGATGCCCGTCGGCGGGCGCGACGGTCCCGTTCGCCTGCGGCAGGCCGCGCGCCGCATCCACCCAGAGCGGGGGCGCATCGATGCCGGTTACCAGAACCCTCAGCGCGGGCTTTTCAAGTGCCAGTTCGCGGATCAGCTCCACCGCCGCGGCCTGTTCGTCGGGCGGCGGGTTGTGCAGCCACAAAAGCGGCCCGGCGGCGGCAGTCCCGGAGTCCGCTTCCGCGCCCGGCCCGGCATGGATCCTGCGTGCCCCGGCGCCCGATCCGGCCTCCGGGTCCGGGGTCCGAGCCCTCTCCGGGCCAGAGTCGGCGCCGGTCATGGCCATGCTCGCGGGGGCGGTCGCCGTCATCGGTACGGGTCTGGATCAGGCGCCCAGCTCTTCGGTCGGGCCGGCTTCGACCTCCTCGTCGCGCAGGCGGTGAATATGGGCGATGAAGTAGCGCATATGGGCATTGTCCACGGTGCGGTGGGCCTCTGCCTTCCAGGCGTTGTAGGCGGACTCGTAGTTCGGGTACATGCCAACGATATGAATGTCGTCGACGTTCTTGAAAACGGTATGCGTCGGATCGACGAGTTCCCCGCCGAAGACGAGGTGCAGGCGCTGGGTCATCTTGTTGAGCCTCCGGATTGTTCCCTTCCGTCCGCGCGCACCCTAGACCAAGCCCGGGCGCGGCGGAAGGCCACATCGCCCGCCAAAGGCCCGGTGCGGACCAGGCGCGGGCCGCTCCGGTCAGGCCAGCCGCGACAGGATCTCGGCATGCAGCGCGGGCGGCGCGGCGACGATCCCGCGCGACAGCGGCGGCGCGGTGTTGTAGATCAGCGGACAGCCGCCAAGGTCGGTGACGGCGGCCCCGGCCTCGGTCAGGATCAGGCTGCCCGCCGCGGTATCCCAGTGCCAGCTGTCGCGGATCGTCAGCATCGCGTCGTAGCGGCCCTCGGCCACCAGGCACAGCCGGTAGGCCAGCGAGGCGCGCAGGGCGCGATGCACATGCGGCACCGGCCCGTCCCAATGTTCGGGGTCGAGCGCAGGCCGCGTCGCCAGGACCGAGGCCCCGTCAAGCGCGCTGCGCGCGCTGGGGCGGATCGAGGCGCCGTTGAGATAGGCGCCGCCGCCCCGGATCGCCGAGTATAGCTTGTCGCGCAAAGGCAGGAACACGACCGCCGCGACCACGCGCCCGGCCTCGGCCACCGCGAGTGCATGGGCAAAGCTGCGATCGCCCTCCAGAAAGGCGCGGGTGCCGTCGATCGGGTCGACGATGAAGACCCGTTCGGCGCCAAGCCGGGCCGGATCGTCCTCGGTCTCTTCCGACAGCCAGCCATAGCCCGGCCGGGCTGCGGTCAGCATCTGCCGGAGGCGACGGTCGATGGCGATGTCGGCTTCCGAGACCGGGCCCTGATGGCCGGGCTTTTCCCAGGTCTCGGGGGAGGTGCGCCAGTAGCGGCGGGCGAGCTGTCCGGCCTCAAGAGCTGCCGTGGTCAGCAGCGCGAGGTCAAGCGCCGGCAAGCGTCATCCCCTCGACCAGCAGGCTGGGGACGCGGCGCGACAGTTGATCGCGGGCGTCATTCGCGGGCCGCAGGCGGCGCAGCATCTCGGGCAGCTTTCCGGCGATGGTGCATTCGTTGACCGGATAGGCGATCTGGCCGTTCTCGACCCAGAACCCCGAGGCGCCGCGCGAATAGTCGCCCGTGGTCGGGTTGATGGTGCTGCCGATCAGCGAGGTCACCAGAAGCCCGGTGCCCATCTCGGAGATCAGCGCCTCGCGACCGGCCTCGCCCGGGGTCAGGGTGACGTTGCCCGCCGCCGGAGAGGGCGGCGCCGAAACGGATCGCGCGGCATTGCCGGTGCTTTCCATGCCCAGCTTGCGGGCCGACCCGAGGTCCAGCACCCAGCCGGTCAGCACGCCGTTCTCGACCAGCGCGCGGCGTGCCGTGGGCAGACCCTCGGCGTCGAACGGGCGCGACCCGGCGATCCGCGGCCGGTGCGGGTCCTCGATCAGCGACAGGGCGGGCGGCAGCACCTCGCGGCCCAGCAGCTCGCGCGCCCAGGACCCGCCGCGCACAATAGCGCCGCCATTGATCGCCGACAACAGATGCCCGATCAGCGAGGCCGAGATGCGTTCGTCGAACAGCACCGGATAGGCGCCGGTCCGGGGCCGCCGCGCACCCGCCAGTGCCGCCGCGCGTTCGCCCGCGATCCGGCCGATTTCGTCGGGCGCGGGCAGCTCGGCCTGAAAGGTCCGCGTCTCGGAATGCCAGTCGCGCTCCATGCCGCTGCCCTCGCCGCTGATCGCGACGCAGGAGACCGAGCGGCTGGTGCGGGCATAGCCGCCGGAAAACCCGTTGCTGGCCGCCAGCACCATCCGGCGGTGACCGTAACCGGCGCTGGCCGACTGTACCTGCGCCACGCCCGGCACGGCACGGGCCGCGGCTTCGGCGCGGCGGGCGTCGTCTTCCAGCGCCGCCGGATCGGGCTCGGGGGACGGGTCGGCCAGATCGAGCGCATCGGCATCGCGCCGCGCCGCCAGCTGGGCCGGGTCGGCAAGGCCCACGGTCGCATCCTCGGGGGCCTCGCGCGCCATCGCCACGGCCCGGGCGGCCATCTCGGCCAGGGTTTCCGGGCGGCTGTCAGAGGCCGACACGCAGGCCTGCCGCCGTCCGATCAGCACCCGAAGCCCCAGTTCGATCCCTTCCGACCGTTCCGCCTGTTCCAGCCGTCCGTCGCGCACGTCGATCGACAGCGAGGTGCCCTCGGTCACCAGCGCATCGGCGGCCTCGGCACCGGCCTTGCGGGCGGCATCGAGCAGGGCCTCGGTCAGCGACGGGATGGGATCGGACATGGGGCCTCCGGGGCGTGGATCTTGGGGTCTGCTAATAGGGACGACCTGCCCACGCAAGACGGCGCGGGCAGGTCGGAAAGCGGTCGGACGGGTCGCGTCGGCCGGCTCAGCGCAGCCGCTGGCCGTTCGCGAGGACCTGGCCCTGTCCGTTGACGGTGATCTCCGAGACCATCGTGTCGGGGCCGTCGCCGGGTCGGGCGAACATGCCCATCATCATGCGCAGCCCCATCGCCTGATCCTGCGGGATGAGCCCCATCGCGACCAGCTTGTCCATCAGCCCGTTACCGCCCGCCAGCCGGAGCGACAGCGTGCCCTCGGGCCGCGCGATGCCGCTGAAGGTCACCTTGTCGGCGTTGTCGAAGGTGAAATCGCCCGATCCGGTCAGGTCGGCGCCAGCGACCTGCAGCCGCAGATCCTTGACGTTCAGCGCATGCAGCTCGGCCGGGACATCGTCGCTGGACGCGATCGCCGGGTCGGTCAGATCGGCCAGCCAGCGCGCCTTGCCCGCCAGATCGACGATCAGCGTCGCCGGATCGCGCGGCAGCTGGCCGGTCGGATCGAACAGCGCCCAGACCTCCTTGCTGACCGTCACCCCGGCAAGCCGCAGCCCCAGCCCGAAATCGGCCGGGGTCTCGGTCTGCATCAGCGGCATCTCGAAATGCAAGCCGGTCTCGGCCATCTGCAGCTCGACCTGCGGCATCGGCAGTTGCGGCGTCGACAGGGCGACGCGGGTGTCCTTGCCGGTCACATCATAGGTCATGCCCGTCCCGCCCAGATCGAAGCCGATCCGGCCGGAATTGGCCGAGACCTCGACATGGGTCGGGTCGCCCTTCTCGGTCAGATCGAGCGTGTAGCCCATGGCACCATGGGTCAGTGCGCCCTGCGAGGTGAACCCGGCCCGCAGCATCTGGCCCAGCTGGGTCGGATCGCCGCCGACCGGCATCCGGCTGTCCGAGCTCGAGTCGATGTCATGCACGCTGCCGACAAGGGTGACCTGCGTTCCGTCGGCGGGATCGGTCGCGGCAAAGTCGATCTGGACCCGATCAGCCTCGAAGCCGCTTTCGAAGGTCCGCATGCCGCCCTGGCTCTGGGCATAATGGCCGGTCATGCCGAACACCGTCATCCGGGCCTGCACATCGACCGGCTTGCCCCCGCTGACGCGATCCAGCGTCAGCGTTACCTCGGGCGCGGTGACGTCCTGTTTCAGCGCCTCGGGCGTGCCGCTCGCCACCATCTCGAAACCGGGCTGCCGCAAGGTGAAGTCGAGCGCGGTCACGTGCCCGTCCGCGTTGCGGGTTTCGACCGTCAGCGGATGGGTCTCGGGCATCCGGATCTCGACGCTGCCGTCGCCGCGTTCGGCGAAGGCGACCTGGCCCAGCCCCACCCGGACCGACCCGCCCTGCCCGTCTTTGCTTGCGACCTGCAGGTCCTCGACCGTCAGCGTGGTGCCGCTGCGGCTTTCGCGGCCGGTCATGCTTTGACCCGAGCCCTGGGCGATGGCCTTCCAGGCCGCCCAGACCTGATCGGCTGTCACATCGGCCGACGCGGGCAGGGCCAGGCCGAACGCGGCGGCGATGGCCAGGGCAGAGGCCGTTTTCAGGGACGTCATGGCAAACCTTTCATCCTGAGGATTTGGCGCAAACATCGGTGCTGGGTCGGAGCAAGTCAACGGCACGTTGTGCTGGCGCGCCGCGGCCGGGCGGGATAGATCTTGGGGTCGCAGACCGTCGAGGGAGGGCACCATGACCGACATGACAGGCAAGAGCGTCCTGATCACCGGGGCGAGCCGGGGCATCGGGGCGGCGGCCGCCCGGGCCTTTGCCGAGGCCGGGGCGCATGTGGCGCTGGCCGCGCGCAGCGAGGAGGCCATCGCCACCATCGCGCAGGAAATCGCCGAAACCGGCCCGCGCGCCATCGCCATCGGCTGCGACGTGGCCGAGTTCGGACAGGTTGCCGACGCGGTGCGCACGACCGTTCAAGCTTTCGGGAGGATCGACGTTCTGGTGAACAATGCCGCCGTGATCGAGCCCATCGGGCGGCTCGACGCGGTCGATCCAGAGGACTGGTCGAAGGCCATCGACATCAACGTCAAGGGCGTCTTCCACGGTATCCGCGCCGCGCTGCCGGTGATGGCGGCGATGGGCGGCGGCACCATTCTCAGCATCGGGTCGGGCGCCGCGACCAGCCCGCTGGAGGGCTGGAGCGCCTATTGCACCTCGAAGGCGGCGGTGGCGATGCTGACCAGATGCGCCGATCACGAGGGCCGCGGCCAGGGGGTGCGGGCGCTGGCGCTGTCGCCCGGCACGGTGGCGACCGACATGCAGAAGACCATCCGCGACAGCGGGGTGAACCCGGTCAGCCGTCTCGACTGGTCCGAGCACATCCCGCCGGCCTGGCCCGCGCAGGCGCTGATCTGGATGTGCGGCCCCGATGCCGACGAGTTCCTCGGCCAGCAGGTGTCGCTGCGCGAACGCGCGATCCGGCGCCGCGTGGGGCTGCCGACATGATCGGGCTCCGGCGCGAGGGCGGTCTGTGGACCGTGACCCTGACCCGGCCCGAAAAGGCCAATTCGCTGACCCGCGACATGCTGGTCCGGCTTGAGGAAATCGCGCTTGAGGCCCAGGCCGAGGGCGTGGCCGTCCTGGTGCTGACCGGCGAGGGCAAGGTGTTCTCGGCCGGGGCCGATCTGGACGAGGCGCGGGCGGGGCTCGCGACCGACGGGGTCTGGGAACGGGTCTCGGCCGCCATTGCCGGGCTCGACGCGCTGACCGTCGCGGCGCTGAACGGCACGCTGGCGGGGGGCGCCTTCGGGATGGCGCTGGCCTGCGATCTCAGGATCGCGGTGCCCGAGGCGAAGTTCTTCTACCCGGTGATGAAGCTCGGCTTCCTGCCCCAGCCCTCGGACCCCGGGCGGCTGGCGGCACTGATCGGTCCGTCCCGGGCCAAGCTGGTCCTGATGGGCGGCGCGAAGCTGTCGGCCGACGAGGCGCTGGCCTTCGGTCTGGTCGACCGGCTGGTCCCGCGCGAGGACCTGATGGCGGCGGTAACCGACCTGACCGCCGACGCTCTGGCCGCCCGGGCCGAGCATCGCGCCGCGATCAAGGCGCTCTGCGGCGGGCGCCGGGGTTAGGCCCGGCGGTCAGGACCCGTCCCGGCCTTTGGCCGGGGCCGCCGCCGGTCCCTGTTTCGACAGCTGCACCGCCAGAATCCCGGCCATCACGATGGCGACACCCGCGATGTCCGCCGGGCCGAGCCGTTCGCCCAGCAGAAACGCCGCGATGCCGACGCCGAAGAACGGGCTGAGAAAATGGAAGGTCGCCGCGCGGACCGCGCCGACCCGGCGCACCAGCAGGAACCAGATCCACGTGGCCACCAGGCTTGGGAAAACGACGGTATAGGAGAACGCGAAGATCAGCGGCCAGGTCCAGTCGATCTCCCAGCGCTCGCCAGTCAGGACCGCAGCCAGCGCCAGCGCCGCCGCGCCCACCAGCATCTGCAGCCCGACGATCATCAGCAGGTTGCCGCCCGACGACGCCGTGCGGACCGCCAGCGTGGCCACGGTCAGCGCCAGCACCCCGGCCAGGGTCAGCCCCAGCCCCAGCGGATCGACCCCGCCCGAGATCCGGCTGCCCATGATCACGGCGACCCCCGCGAAGCCCACGGCAAGGCCCAGCGCCCCGAGCGGCCGCAGCCGCTGGCCCAGCGCGATCCAGCCGAACAGCGCCACCAGCAGCGGCATGCTCGAGGCGACGATTGCCGCCATCGAGGCCTCGAGCGTCTGCATCGCGACATAGTTGAGCCCAAGATACAGCGCGTTCTGGCTGAGCCCGAAGACCAGCGTGCCCTGCCATTGCGGCCGGGTCAGCCGCCAGCTTTGCCCCAGCGCCAGCGCGATGCCGACGCCGATCAGCCCCGAGACCAGAAAGCGCAGGCACAGCGCCGTCAGCGGCGGCGCCGCCCCGACGATGATCCGCCCCGAACTGAAGGCCGAGGCCCAGATGAAGGCGAAGGCCAGTCCCATCGCCAGTGCGCGGATGTCCATTCCCCCTCCCGGGATGACGCCCAAACAAAAGGGCCGCCCCACGGGGCGACCCTCGATCCCATCGGCCGTGAAGCCGTACGGCGGGTCAGCCGTTCACGCTGTCCTTCAGGGCCTTGGCGATGGTGACTTTCACCACCTTGTCGGAGTCCTTCTTGAACTGCTCGCCGGTGGCCGGGTTGCGCACCATGCGTTCGGGGCGCTCGCGGCAGTAGATCTTGCCCACGCCGGGCAGGGTCACCGAGCCGCCAGCCGCCACCTCGCGGGTGATGATTGCCGTCATCGCATCGAGGGCGGCAGAGGCAGTTTTCTTGTCGGCCTCCATCTCCTCGGCGAGGGCCGCAACCAGCTGGGTCTTGGTCATGGGTTTGGCCATGTATGGTCTCCTCGTTCCTGCCCTCTGTTGGGGCTGATCCGGCCTACTTAACTCGGTCTTGCGGTCCCACACAACCATTTGTGGGGGGCACAGCCGTATTTCATAGCGCTCTGCGACCGTTTTTCCCCGCATCGGCGGCGATGCGCAAGCCGAAGCGCATCGCGGCGGCACTTTTCCGCGCCACGGGGCCGCCCGAGAAGCGCCAGAGCCTCGGGACCACCCCGGCCGAGGCGGCAATCGCCCGCCCCGAACCGCTGGCAATGGGGGGCGGAATTTGGCGTTCTTTCCTGTTTTCGTCCGCGCCCGACCAGATTGCCGCGGCCTCGGCGGCACGGCCGCTCTGCCCGGATCAGAGGAATGCGGTTTCCTCGAAACTGCGCAGTTTCCGGCTGTGGATGCGTTCCAGCGGCATGTCGCGCAAAAGCTCCATCGCCCGGACCCCGATCGCCAGATGCCGCGCGACCTGGGTCTTGTAGAAGGCCGAGGCCATGCCGGGCAGCTTCAGCTCGCCATGCAGGGGCCGGTCCGACACGCAAAGCAGCGTGCCGTAGGGCACCCGGAAGCGAAAGCCGTTGGCGGCGATGGTGGCGCTTTCCATGTCGAGCGCGATGGCGCGGGATTGCGACAGCCGCTGCACCGGGCCGGTCTGACCGGACAGTTCCCAGTTGCGGTTGTCGATGGTGGCGACCGTGCCCGTGCGCATGATCCGCTTCAGCTCATAGCCTTCCAGCCGGGTGATTTCCTCGACCGCATCTTCCAGCGCGACCTGAATCTCGGCCAGCGCCGGGATCGGCACCCAGAGAGGCAGGTCGTTGTCGAGCACGTGATCCTCGCGCAGATAGCCATGTGCCAGCACGAAATCGCCCAGACGCTGCGAATTGCGCAGGCCCGCGCAATGGCCCACCATCAGCCAGGCATGCGGACGCAACACCGCGATATGATCGGTCGCGGTCTTCGCATTCGAGGGGCCGACACCGATATTGACCAGCGTGATCCCCTGCCCGTCGGCGCGCTTGAGGTGATACGAAGGCATCTGCGGCAGCTTGGCGGGCACCGGCATCGGCGCGTCGGGGGCCGCAATCTCGGCATTGCCGGGCCCGACCAGCGCGGTATAGCCGCTGGCCGGATCGGCAAGCGCCTGCCGGGCCAGCGCCTCGAATTCCTCGACATAGAACTGGTAGTTGGTGAACAGAACGTGGTTCTGGAAATGCTCGGGCGCGGTCGCGGTGTAATGTTCGAGCCGGGCCAGCGAATAATCCACCCGCTGCGCGGTGAAGGGCGCCAGCGGACGCGCGACGCCATCGGGTTGGGCCAGCGTGCCGTTGACGATGTCGTCATTGGTGGTGGTCAGGTCCGGCACGTCGAAAAGATCGCGCAGCGGCACCTCCAGCGCGCCGTCCTGCGGCACCGTCACCCCGGCGCTGCCCATCGCGAAATGGATCGGGATCGGCGTGGCCGAGGGGCCGATCACCACCGGCTGGCCGTGATTTTCCAGAAGCAGGCCGATCTGCTGGCGCAGGTAATTGGCGAAAAGATCGGGCCGGGTGACGGTGGTGGCATAGGTGCCGGGCTCGGCGACATGCCCGAAGGACAGGCGGCTGTCGACCTGGGCATAGCTGACGGTGGACACGCGGATCTCGGGATAAACCGCGCGGAACCGCGCATGGGGCGCCGACCCGGACAGGACCTCGGCAAAGCGCGCCCTGAGAAACCCGGTCGCGGTTTCGTAAAGCGCGACCAGACGCTCGACCGCGGCGGCCGCATCGGTGAAGGCCTCGGGCGCGGGCAGGTCGGGGCTTGAGAGGGGCGGGTCGCTGTAGTCCGGCATGGGCGGGTCTCCGGTCGGCTGGGTCGGGGGACGGGGTTGGGCCAAGTGTCACCCTTCGCGCCCGGGGTGCAAGCCCCGCCAGCAATCCGGGCTGGCCGAGAGCCCCCTTGCCAGAGGCCGCCCCGGGCCCGATCTATGGGACATGACAAAGACTCTTCTTTCCATCGGGCATGGGTATTCCGCCCGCGAGCTTGCGCAGAGCCTCGGACCGGGCTGGCGCGTGATCGGCACCAGCCGCAGCCCCGAGGGCGCCGAGACACTTCGGCAGACGGGCATCGAGGCCCGGGTCTGGCCCGGCGAAGACATTGGCCCCGATCTGGCAGCGGCCACGCACCTTCTGACGTCCGTGCCGCCCGGGGCGTCGGGCGACCCGGTGCTGGCAACCCTTGGCGAGACGTTGCGCGAGGCCCGCCATCTGCGCTGGGTCGGCTATCTCTCGACCACCGGCGTCTATGGCGATCATGGCGGCGGCTGGGTCGACGAGACGACGCCGCTGACGCCCGCAACCTCGCGCGGCGCGGCCCGGGTCGAGGCCGAGGCGGGCTGGGCCGCGCTGGGTCTGCCGCTGCATATCTTCCGGCTGGCGGGGATCTACGGGCCGGGGCGCTCGCCGCTCGACCGGGTGCGCGAGGGTCGCGCCCAGCGCATCGTCAAGGACGGTCAGGTGTTCTCGCGCATCCATGTCGCGGATATCGCCCAGGTGCTGGCCGCCTCGATGGCCGCCCCCGATCCCGGCGCGATCTACAACCTTGCGGATGACGAGCCGGCGCCCCCCGAAGACGTGATCGCCTTCGCCGCCGAAATGCTGGGCCTGCCGGTGCCGCCCGCCATTCCCTTCGAAGAGGCCGATCTGAGCCCCATGGCCCGCAGCTTCTACGCCGAATCCAAACGGGTGCGGAACGACCGGATCAAGACCGACCTCGGCATCCATCTGCGCCATCCCGACTATCGCGCCGGGCTGGCAGCCTTGCTGGAAACCGAACGCGCCGCGACGATGGGCTAGGCCTCAAGCCCGCAGCGCGGCCTGCGCGGCCGTGCCCGACAGCACCTCGCGCACCTTGGCCTCGATATCGGCCGCGTTCAGCCGGGCCTCGGCATACATCGCCTCGGCGCTGGCATGGTCGATGAAGGTATCGGGCAGCACCATCGAGCGGAACTTGAGCCCGTTGTCGAAGACGCCCCGCTCGGCCAGAAGCTGCGCCACATGGCTGCCGAAGCCGCCGATGGCGCCCTCCTCGATGGTGATCAGCGCCTCATGCTCGCGGGCCAGTCGCAGGATCAGGTCCTCGTCCAGCGGCTTGGCGAAACGGGCATCGGCGATGGTGGGCTCGATCCCTTCGGCGGCCAGCGCCTGGGCGGCCTCGCGGACCTCTTTCAGCCGGGTCCCGAAGCTCAGGAGTGCCACGCGCTTGCCCTCCTGGATGATCCGGCCCTTGCCGATTTCCAGCGGCACGCCCTTTTCGGGCAGCTCGACGCCGACACCCTCGCCGCGCGGATAGCGGAAGGCGATGGGGCCCTCGTCATGGGCGACGGCGGTGGCGACCATGTGCACAAGCTCGGCCTCGTCCGCGGCGGCCATCACCACCATCCCCGGCAGGTTCGCCAGGAAGGCGGTGTCGAAGGCGCCCGCATGGGTCGCTCCGTCGGCCCCCACCAGCCCGGCGCGGTCGATGGCGAAGCGCACCGGCAGACACTGGATCGCGACGTCATGGACGATCTGGTCATAACCGCGCTGCAGGAAGGTCGAATAGATCGCGCAGAAGGGTTTCTGCCCGCCCGCCGCCAGCCCGGCCGAGAAGGTCACGGCATGCTGTTCGGCGATGCCCACGTCGAAGATGCGTTCGGGGAAGCGCTCGGCAAAGAGGTTCAGACCGGTGCCGTCGGGCATCGCCGCGGTGACGGCCACCACCTTGCGGTCGGCACGCGCCTCGCGGATCAGCGCCTCGGCGAAGACCTTGGTATAGCTCGGGGCATTGGCGGGGGTCTTCTTCTGAACCCCGGTCGCGATATCGAATTTCGAGACGCCATGGCCGCAATCGGGCGCGGTCTCGGCGGGCGCATAGCCCTTGCCCTTCTTGGTGATGGCGTGGATCAGCATCGGCCCGGTGGCGCGGGTCTTGACCGTCCTGAGGATCGCCAGCAGCTGGTCGAGATCGTGGCCATCGACCGGGCCGACATAGGAAAAGCCCAGCTCCTCGAACAGCGTGCCGCCGACGGTGACCTGCTTGACCAGATCCTTGGCGCGCCTGGCGCCTTCCTGGAAGGGCTCGGGCAGGTGCTTGATCGCGCCCTTGGCAATGGACTTGAATTCCTGGAACGGCGCGCCCGCGTAAAGCCGGTTCAGATAGCGCGACATGGCGCCGACGGGCGGTGCGATCGACATCTCGTTGTCGTTCAGGATCACGATCAGCCGCTTGCCCAGATGGCCCGCATGGTTCAGCGCCTCATAGGCCATCCCGGCCGAGAGCGAGCCGTCGCCGATCACCGCGATGGCATCGCCGACGCCCGCTTCGGGCGCGGTGCCCAGATCGCGGGCCACGGCATAGCCCAGCGCCGCCGAGATCGAGGTCGAGCTGTGCCCGGCCCCGAAGGCGTCATATTCGCTTTCCGAGCGCTTGCAGAAGCCCGACAGCCCGCCCTGCTGGCGCAGGGTGCGGATGCGGTCGCGGCGCCCGGTGAGGATCTTGTGCGGATAGCATTGATGGCTGACATCCCAGATCAGCTTGTCGCGGGGCGTGTCGAAGACCGCATGCAGCGCGACCGTCAGTTCGACCACGCCCAGACCCGCGCCCAGATGCCCGCCGGTTTCGGACACGGCCGAAACGACCTCTTGCCGCAATTCATGGGCGACCTGCTTCAGCTGGTCGTCGGACAGGCCCTTCAGATCGGCCGGACAGCAGACCTTGTCGAGAAGCGGAGTGATCGGCCGGTTGCTCACTGGGACAGCCCTCCTGGGGCGCGGTTACGCGTTCATGACTCTCGAGCGATAACGAAGCGCGCCGCCTGCTTCAAGGTTTCCGCCCCCTCTCCGAAGGGCGACAAGGCGTCCTCGGCCTCTTCGACCAGCGCCTTTGCGCGGGCCTTGGCGCCGTCGAGCCCCAGAAGCGACACGAAGGTCGCCTTGCCGGCCTCGGCATCCTTGTGGACCCGCTTGCCGGTCTTGGCGGCGTCGCCCTCGACGTCGAGAATGTCGTCGGCGATCTGGAAGGCCAGCCCCAGCGCGGTCGAATAGGCGGTCAGGGGCGCGATGTCGGCGCGGGCCAGACGCGCGCCCGCCTCGGCCGACCAGCGGATCAGCGCGCCGGTCTTGTTGGCCTGCAGCTCGGTGATTTCCTCAAGGCTCAGCGGCCGCCCGGCGGTTTCGGCGGCGATGTCCTGGGCCTGGCCCAGCACCATGCCATCGATGCCCGAGGCCTTGGCCAGCGAGGCCACCAGGTCGATCCGGACGGCCGGGTCGGCATGGCAGGAGGGCCCGGCCAGCAGATCGAAGGCCAGTGTCTGCAGCGCGTCGCCGGTCAGAAGCGCGGTGCCATCGTCCCATTTGACATGGACGGTGGGCTGGCCCCGGCGCAGGTCGTCATCGTCCATGCAGGGCATGTCGTCATGCACAAGACTGTAGGCATGCAATGCCTCGACCGCGGCGGCGGCATCGACGGCCGACTCGGGCGCGATGCCGTAAAGCCCCGCGGACTCGATCACCAGAAAGCCGCGAAGCCGCTTGCCGCCCGAAACGGCATAGCGCATCGCATGGGTCACGGGCTGGTCCGCGGCGCCCTCAAGGGCCGCGCTCAAACGCGCCTCGATCCGCTCGGCGGCGGATGTCAGACTGGACTGGAACATGTTCGTCAAAGACCTTCGGCCGGTTTCGTCCCGGTGGGATTGCCCGCGGCGTCGAGCGTCATCGCCTCGATCTTGGCCTCGGCATCCCGGAGCTTGGTTTCGCAGTGCTTGCGAAGCTTCATCGCGTGCTCGGACAGCGCGATCGAGTCCTCGAGCGGCACGTCGCCGCGTTCAAGCGCGGCCACGGCCTCTTCCAGAGCCCGCATCGCCTCTTCGAAGGTCATTTCCCCGACCGGCTTTTCCGTCATGCCCCCCGCTCCATCAGCACCGCCACATGGGCCGCCACAGAGGCCGCCAGGGCTTCAAGATCATATCCGCCCTCCAGTGTCGAGACCAGCCGACGCCCCGAATGGGCCTCCGCGATGTCGCAGAGCCGCTGGGTGATCCAGGCGAAATCCGCCGTGCCCCAGGCCAGCTGCGCCAGCGGGTCGGCGGCATGGGCGTCGAACCCGGCCGAGACCAGCACCAGCTCGGGCGCGAAGGCGTCGAGCCGGGGCAATGCATGGGCCTCGATCTCGGCCCGGAAGCGGCGGCCGTCGCTCATCGGCGGCAGCGGCAGGTTCAGCACGTTGCCCGCGGCGCCGGTTTCCTCGGCCGCGCCGGTGCCCGGGTAAAGCGGCATCTGGTGGGTCGAGACGAACAGAACGCGCGGGTCGTCCCACAGCACGTCCTGGGTCCCGTTGCCATGGTGAACATCGAAATCGACCACCGCGACGCGCGACAGCCCGTGCCGGTCGAGCGCATATCTGGCGGCGATGGCGACGGTCGAGAACAGGCAGAAGCCCATGGCGCGGGCGGTTTCGGCGTGATGGCCGGGCGGGCGCACCGCGACGAAGGCATTGGCGGCCTCGCCTGCCATCACCATGTCGACCGCCCGAAGCGCGCCGCCCACGGCCCGCAGCGCCGCCCGGAACGAACCGGGCGACATGTGCGTATCGGGGTCGAGCGCCACCGTGCCCTCGGCCGGGCCGGCTGCCTTGACCTTGTCGACATAGCCCTGCGGATGGGCGCGCAGCAGTTCGGCCTCGTCGGCCAGCGGGGCGTCCTCGCGCAGCAGACCGGCGAAGCCTTCGGTCGTCAGCGCCTCGGCCACGGCGCGCAGCCGGTCCGCCCGCTCGGCATGGCCCGGCGGGGTGACATGGGTCAGGCAGTCGGAATGGGTCAGCAGCGCCGTGGTCATGGGCCGAGGCTACGCGGGCGATCCGTGACGGGGCAAGCCCGAATGGCGAAGGGCCCCGCGACGGCGGCCGGGTCAGTCCGGCGCCAGCATGTAGCCTTCGCCCCGCACCGTCTGCAGATAGCGGGGCTGTTTCGGGTCGCTTTCGATCTTGCGCCGCAGACGGGTGATCTGCACGTCGACCGCGCGCTCCTGCGCCTGCCCGCCGTCGCGCGCCAGTTCCTCGACCAGACGCGAGCGGCTGACCGCCTCGCCGGGATTGGCCGAAAAGATCCGCATCAGCTGGGCCTCGGTCGCGGTCAGGCGCACCCTCTCGTCGCCCTGCCAAAGCTCGCCGCGGCCGACATCGTAGCGCACCGGCCCCAGATGCAGGACCTTGGGCAGGTCGATCTCGGACCGGATCTGCGGCACCCGGCGCAGGATCGCGTTGATCCTCAGCAACAGTTCCTTCGGCTCGAACGGCTTCGGCAGATAGTCGTCGGCCCCAGCCTCAAGCCCCCGGATCCGGTCCGAGGTCTCGCCCCGCGCGGTCAAAAGCAGGATCGGCGTCGCGATCCGCTGGCGCAGCGCCCGGGTCAGCGCGATGCCATCCTCGCCCGGCATCATCACGTCAAGCACGATCAGGTCGAATTCGAGCCCCTGCAGCAGCTTGCGCGCATGATCGGCATCGCGCGCGATGCTGACCCAGAAGCCGTTGCGCATCAGGAACTTGCGCAGCAACTCACGGATCCGTTCGTCGTCATCGACGATCAGCAGGTGAATGTCGGCCTCTGCCATCATGCCCCGCGCTCGGTGATCCGGTGGAAATGCCGGCGCATCTCGGGATCCATCATCGCCTCGAGCACCTGCCGGAACCCGGCGACGGCGGCGGGGCCCGCGGCACGGTAGGCGTCGCGCATCCGCGCGCGCTGGGCATCGGACAGCTGATGTTCCAGCTCCAGCCCGGCCTCGGTCAGATACAGGTGGCGTTCGCGCTTGTCGCGGTGTCCGACCCGGCTTTCGACCAGCCCGTCCTCGATCAGCGCGCGCAGCACCCGGTTCAGCGACTGCTTGGTCACACCGAGGATCGACAGCAGGTTGTTGACCGTGGTGCCGGGGGCGCGATGGATGAAGTGGATCGCCCGGTGATGGGCCCGGCCATAGCCCTTTTCCTCGAGAATCCGGTCGGGATCGGCGGTAAAGCCGCGATAGGCGAAGAACATCGCCTCGATTCCCTTGCGAAGCTGCTCGTCCGTCAGGAACAGCAGGCTCTCGCCGCTCTTCTGCGCAACCGCTGGTGCGATCTGGGCCATGGCTCCCTCCCTCTTCGCATCGTGACCGAATTTTCAGCAATCTTATGTCAGCCTTGTTGACTTTCCAAGACTCAACTGATAGCGAGCGGTGAATTTTACGCAATATTATGTCCGATACGGGCCTAAGCAGCGCAATTTTCGCAAATCGCAACCCCAGAGGGGAAAAGAAAAGGACAAAGGCCATGACTGGCTACGACGACCGCGACGGCGTTATCTGGATGGATGGGAAACTGGTGCCGTGGCGCGACGCCAATGTGCACATCCTGACCCATGCCCTGCATTACGCCTCGGCGGTATTCGAAGGCGAGCGGGCCTATGGCGGAAAGATCTTCAAGTCGCGCGAGCATTCCGAACGCCTGAGACGGTCGGCCAACATGCTGGACTTCGAGATCCCCTATACGGTCGACCAGATCGAGGACGCCAAGGCCGAGGTGATGAAGGCGAACGGGATGACCGACTGCTATGTGCGTCCGCTGGCGTGGCGCGGGTCGGGCCCGGACATGGGCGTGGCCTCGGAACAGAACCCGGTCCGGATGGCGGTCGCCGTCTGGGAATGGGGCGCCTATTACGGGGCGGCCAAGATGAAGGGCGCCAAGCTCGACATTTCCAAATGGAAGCGCCCGAGCCCCGAAACCGTGCCGAGCCAGGCCAAGGCCTCGGGGCTTTACATGATCTGCACCATGTCCAAGCATGCGGCGCACGCCAAGGGCTGCACCGACGCGATGATGTTCGACTATCGCGGCTATGTGGCCGAGGCGACCGGCGCGAACATCTTCTTCGTCAAGGACGGCGAGGTGCATACGCCCAAGGCCGACTGTTTCCTGAACGGGCTGACCCGTCAGACCGTGATCGAGCTGCTGCACGACAAGCAGATCAAGGTGCATGAGCGGCATATCGAGGCCTCGGAACTGGAAGGCTTCGAACAATGCTGGCTGACCGGCACTGCGGCCGAGGTGACCCCGGTGGCCGAGATCGGCGACTATAATTTCGAGGTCGGCGCGCTGACCCACGACATCGCCGAGACCTACGAGAAACACGTCCGCGCCTGAGGCGCGGACCGGGTCGCGCGCATCAGCCCTGGGGGGTGACCCCCTTGCGCGCGCGGCCCCGCTCCAGCCCCAGCTGGCGTTCGCGCCAGATGATGAAGACGCCGGCCGCGATGATCAGCCCGGCACCGGTCAGAACCACCGGCGTCGGCGCCTCGGCGAAGACGAAATAGCCGATGACCAGCGCCAGCAGCATCGAGGCATAGTCGAAGGGCGCCACCAGCCCGGCCTCGGCGAAGCGATAGGCCGAGGTCAGGCAGATCTGCGCCACGCCGCCGAGCAGACCCGCCGCCACCAGCATCGTCGCGTCCCAGACAGACGGAACCACCCAGCCCAGCGGGATCGTGAACAGCGACAGCACGGTCGAGGTCACCGAGAACCAGAACACGATGGCCGAGGTCCGCTCGGTCTGCACCAGCTTGCGCACGAAGACCTGGGCCAGCGCCGCGGCGGCAGCCCCGGCCAGCGCGACGATGGCGCCAAGCGACTCGGCGGCGTCCATCCGGTCACCGCCGAAGGCCGACAGCCGCGGGCTGAGCACGACCACCACGCCGACAAGCCCCAGCGCCACCGCCGACAGCCGGAACAGCCGCACCTTCTCGCCCAGGAACATCGCCGCGAAGATCACGACCAGCAGCGGCGCGGCAAAGCCGATGGCGGTGGCCTCGGGCAGCGGCAGGATGCCCAGCGCGGCGAAGTTCAGCCCCATCGCGGTGCCGCCCACCAGCCCGCGCCACAGATGCCCCATCGGATCGCCCGTGCGCAGCCCCGCCCCAAGCTGCCCGGTCGCGCCCAGCCACACCAGGATCACCGGCAGTGCGAAAAGCGAGCGGAAGAACACCGTTTCGCCGGGCGGTACCCCATGTTCGGCCGCGGCCTTGATCAGCGCCGACATCACCACGAACAGCGTGACGGAGATGAGTTTCAGGCCGATGGCGCGGGCAGGATTCATGGGCTGGGCTCGGGTCAGCAGGGGGGCGGCATTTTGTCCATAGACCCGACACACCGCTTTTAGAAGCGTTTTCCCGAAGGACTTGCCCGGCCGCCGGTCAGGCGTCTTTCAGCCGGGCCAGCGCCCAGCGCGCGGCCTCGGCCACCGTGGCATCCGGGTCGTCCGTCAACGGCCCGACCGCCGCCGCCAGAACCGGATCGCCGGAATTGCCGATGGCATAGCAGACATTCCGCACGAAGCGGTCGCGCCCGATCCGCTTGATCGGCGAGCCGGAAAACCGCTCGCGAAAGGCCGTATCGTCGAGCGCCGCGAGGTCCGCCAGCGGCGGTTCGACCAGATCGGGGCGCGCGGCGTATTTCGCCTCGGTCGCGGCGACGGCGAACTTGTTCCAGGGACAGACGCCGAGGCAATCGTCGCAGCCATAGATCCGGTTGCCCAGAAGCGGCCGCAGCGCCGGGTCGACCGGCCCCTTGTGCTCGATCGTCAGGTAGGAAATGCAGCGCCGCGCATCGAGCTGGAAGGGCGCGGGAAAGGCCCCCGTGGGGCAGGCGTCAAGACAGGCGGTGCATTGGCCGCAATGCTGGGTCTCGGGCGCGTCGGGCGGCAGCTCGATCGTGGTGAAGATCGCGCCCAGGAAGAACCAGTTGCCAAGGCTGCGGCCCAGCAGGTTCGTGTGCTTGCCCTGCCAGCCCAGCCCCGCCGCCTGGGCC
The DNA here is from genome assembly GCF_003314725.1 of Rhodovulum sp. BSW8. Lineage (NCBI taxonomy): Bacteria > Pseudomonadati > Pseudomonadota > Alphaproteobacteria > Rhodobacterales > Paracoccaceae > Rhodovulum > Rhodovulum sp. BSW8. The sequence goes on along the minus strand of NZ_QNVX01000011.1, from coordinate 20,841 downwards.
AGCGGCTTTTCCATCACCGGGGCGGTATCGACGAAGACCTTGATCCGGTGGCCCGGCGCCTCGTCCAGCAGCCAGCGCCCGAGCCGCTTCAGCCGCTTTTTCAGGACGTCGTGATAGTCGCGGTTCTGGGCATAGACCGAAATCGCCGCGCGGTCGGGCCGGTCCAGCGCCGCCAGCGGGTCATGGGTCTGGGTATAAGGCTCGGCGACCATCACCACGGACCGCGCCTCGGGCCAGAGCGCCGCCGGATCGCCGCGCCAGCCCATCCGCTCGGCCATCCAGCCCATCTGGCCATGGCGGCCCTTGGCCACGAATTCGGCCAGCCGCCCGGCCGCCTCGGGGATCGCATCGGGCCGGCAGACCCCCATCGCGGCCAGCCCCTCGTCGCGGGCCCGGGCGGCGAGGCGGTCTTTCAGCGCCGCGCTCAAAAGTCGAGATTCGCGTAATGCCTGGGCGGCGGGAAGCCCGGCACCTGATCGGCCAGGATATTGCGGAAGGCGGGGCGCGACTTGATCTTGGCGTACCAGTCCTTGACCGCCGCGTTCCGGTTCCAGTCCACGTCCGAGATGTAGTCGAGGCAGGACAGATGCGCCGCCGCCGCGAAATCGGCCAGCGTCATCACATCGCCCGCCAGCCAGCGGCGCTGATCCAGAAGCCAGCCCATGTAGTCGAGGTGAAACTTGATCGCCGCCGCCCCGGCCTTGACGTTGCGGCTGTCGGGATAGCCCGCCTTGGTGACCTTCTTGTTCACCCGTTCATACAGCAGCTTCGAGGTCACCTCGTGGTGGAACTTGTCGTCGAACCAGCAGACCAGCCGCCGCGCCTCGCAGCGCTCGACCGGGCCGCCGGGCAGCAGTTTCGGGTCGGGATAGACCTCGTCGAGAAATTCGCAGATCGCCTGGCTTTCGGCCATCGTGCGGCCGTCCATCCGCAGCACCGGCACCTTGCCGGCCGGGTTGCGCCGCATGAAATCGGCGTCGCGTTCCCAGTAGCGTTCCTCCACCAGTTCGACCTCGATCCGCTTCTCGGCCATCACCAGGCGGACCTTGCGGCAGAAGGGCGACAACGGCATGTGGTAGAGACGGTTCATTCGGACGTCCTGACGGTTGACCTGACGGCCTTCATGGCCCCTCGGCCCCCGATTTTCAACTCTCGAAACAGTTCGACCGGCCATCGGCCCGGATCGTGGCGGCGCCCTCCTCGACCTGCGCGGCCCGGCGCCGAAGCGTCGGCGACAGATGCGCGGGATCGCGCTCTTTCGGGTTGGGCAGCAACACCGCCAGCCGCGCGGCCTGGGCCGGGGTCAGCCTGGCGGGCGGGATGCCGTAATAATGCCAGGCGGCGGCGTCGATGCCAAAAACGCCCTCGCCGAACTCGGCCACGTTCAGATAGACCTCGAGGATACGACGCTTGGACCAGGTCAGCTCGACCAGCGGCGTCAGCACCGCCTCGAGCGCCTTGCGCGGCCAGCTGCGGCCCTGCCAGAGATAGACGTTCTTGACGGTCTGCTGGCTGATGGTCGAGGCGCCATAGCTGCCACCGGCCTCAAGCGCGCCGCGGATCGCGCCCATGTCGAACCCCCAATGCAGGCAGAAATTCGCGTCTTCGGCGGCCACCGCCGCGCGCTGCATCACCGGCGCGATGTCGCGCATCCGTGCCCATTGCTGGTCGATCTCGCCCAGGCGCATGCGTTCGGACATCATGGTGGGGGTGGTTGGCGGGTTGATCAGGCTTGGCGCGACCAGCCCGAGGGCCACGAGCGCGAGACCCGCAAGGGCCCCGCGCCGGGCCGTGCGGCGCAGGCGCCGGGCCAGCGGCAGGGGGGAGGCCGCAACCTTCGGCGCGCGCCGCGCAGTCTTCTTTCCGGTGCTCTTCGTCGCCTTTGCCATGCCCGCGTGATAGCCGAGCCCGCAGCGCTTGGCCACCGCCCCGCAAGGCCCGTCGTTGCCGGGGCGCCGCGGCGACGAGAGCCCCGGGGTCAGGCCACCTTGTCGCGGGTCCGCTCAAGCACCTCGCGCAGCGTTGCCTCGTCTTCCTTCGACAGCGAGGTGCGCAGGATGCGGCCCTCGGCATCGACCTCGCGCAGCCGCTCGATCACGCGGTCGCCGGTGGCCTTGCGCACCAGGACGAACAGCGCCGAACTGCCGGGGGTCAGTTTCTCGCCCAGCTCCTTCATGAAATCGTCGTCGATTCCGATGTCGCTGAGCGCGCCGCCGATGGCGCCTGCGCCCGCGCCCACCGCGAGCCCCAGGAGCGGGTTGAGGAACAGAAGCCCGATCAGAAGCCCCCAGAACGACCCGCCCACGGCGCCCGCCGCGGTCAGGTTCACCGCCTGGTGCAGCTTGACCTTGCCCTCGTCGTTGCGGGTCACGACAACCACGTCTTCCATGTCGAGCAGGTAATCCTTCTGCATCCGGACCAGTTCGCCCCGCATGTCGAAGGCCTTGCTTTCATCGTCGAAGGCCACGGCAATCAGATCGGCCATTTCAACCTCCTTTTACAGTTTCAATTACCAAAGGAGGTGGGGCCGCGAGGCCTGCCGAGAAACCCGTCGCGGGATCAAAAACGAGTGACCCCCGCGCACCTTTCGGCGGCGGGGGTCCTCATCTTCAGGCTCAAACAGGCTTTATTCCGCCGGAACCGCGCGTTCTTCGTTGCCCAGCGGATGGGTCAGGTGCGGCAGCATCTCGCGCGGGCAGACCTGCAGGAAGTTGCCCTTTTCCAGCTCCCAATGGGCGAGGATATCACGCGCCTTGGGGCTGCCGGTCTCTTCGGCATGGCGCGAGATCAGGCCTTTCAGCTCGGCCTCCCAGTGCTGGACCGCGACCTTGCAGGTGATCAGCGTCTCGGGGTTGATCTTCAGCGACGCCTCGCCCTCGGGATCGTAGAGATAGGCCATGCCGCCGGTCATGCCCGCGCCGAAGTTGGCGCCGATGGTGCCGAGGATCACGGCAATCCCGCCGGTCATGTATTCGCACCCGTTCGAGCCGCAACCCTCGACCACCACCTTGGCGCCCGAGTTCCGCACGGCAAAGCGTTCGCCCGCCCGGCCCAGCGCAAAGAGATGCCCGTCGGTCGCCCCGTACAGCACGGTATTGCCGATGATGGTGTTCTCGGAGGCCACCAGCGGCGAGCTGAGCGGCGGGCGCACCACGATGATCGCGCCCGACAGACCCTTGCCGACATAGTCGTTGGCATCGCCCGCGACGATGATCTTCAGCCCCGGCGCCCCGAACGCCCCCAGCGACTGCCCGGCACTGCCCGCAAGTTTCACGGTCAGATGGTCGGGCTGCAGCTTGTTGCGCATGCCGAAGCGCTGGACGATGTGGCTGGACACCCGGGTGCCGATGGTCCGGTGGGTGTTCCGCACCGCATAGCTGACCTGCATCTTCTCGCCATCCTCGAAGAACGGGGCGGCATCGCGCAGGATCTCGGCGTCAAGCGCATCCGGCACCTCGGTCCGCGGCCGGCTGCGGTCGAGGGTCGGGCGGTCGTTGGCATCGACCTGGATCAGCAGCGGGTTCAGGTCGAGGTCGTCGAGGTGGGCAGAGCCGCGGCTGATCTGGGTCAGCAGGTCCGACCGGCCGATGATCTCGTCCATGGACCGCGCGCCGATCTGGCTGAGCAGCTCGCGCACTTCCTGGGCGTAGAAGGTGATGAGGTTCACCACCTTGTCGGCATTGCCGGTGAACTTGCCACGCAGCTTTTCGTCCTGGGTGCAGACGCCCACCGGGCAGGTGTTCGACTGGCACTGGCGGACCATGATGCAGCCCATGGCGATCAGCGCGGCGGTGCCGATGCCATATTCCTCGGCCCCCATCATCGCCGCCATGACGATGTCGCGCCCGGTGCGCAGCCCGCCATCGGTCCGAAGCGTCACCCGCTCGCGCAGGTTGTTCATCGACAGCACCTGATGCGCCTCGGTCAGGCCCATCTCCCAGGGCAGACCGGCATATTTGATCGAGGTCGCGGGCGAGGCGCCGGTGCCGCCGTTATGGCCCGAGATCAGGATCACGTCGGCCTTGGCCTTGGCCACACCGGCGGCGATGGTGCCGACGCCCGAAGAGGCCACCAGCTTGACCGTCACCTTGCAGCGCGGGTTGATCTGCTTGAGATCGTAGATCAGCTGCGCCAGGTCCTCGATCGAGTAGATGTCGTGATGCGGCGGCGGCGAGATCAGGGTCACGCCCTTGGTCGAATGCCGCAGACGCGCGATCAGGTCGGTGACCTTCATCCCCGGAAGCTGGCCGCCCTCGCCGGGCTTGGCGCCCTGGGCCACCTTGATCTCAAGCTCTTCGCAGTGGTTCAGGTATTCGGCGGTGACACCGAACCGGCCCGAAGCCACCTGCTTGATCTTGGCCGAGGGGTTGTCGCCGTTGGGTTCCGGATAGAAATGCGCCGGGTCCTCGCCGCCCTCGCCCGAGTCGGACTTGGCGCCGATCCGGTTCATCGCGACGTTCAGCGTCTTGTGCGCCTCGGGGCTGAGCGCCCCCAGCGACATGCCGGGCGTCACGAAGCGCTTGCGGATCGAGGTGATCGATTCGACCTCGTCCAGCGGCACCGGCTTGCCCAGCGACTTGATGTCGAGCAGATCGCGCAGATGGATCGGCGGGGTCGAGCGCATCGCGGCCGAATACTGCTTCCACACCTCGAAAGACGCCGTGTTGCAGGCCTGTTGCAGCATGTGCATGTTGCTGGCTTCCCAGGCGTGACGTTCGCCGGTGCGGCGGGCCTTGTAGAAACCGCCGATCGGCAGCACATCCTGGCCGCCCTTCCAGCCCAGCCGGTGCACCTCTTCCAGCTTGCGCTGGATGCCGGTGACGCCGATGCCGGAAATGCGGCTGTGCATGCCCGGGAAATACTCGGCGCACATCGCGCGCGACAGCCCCACGGCCTCGAAATTGAGCCCGCCGCGATAGGACGAGATCACCGAGATGCCCATCTTGGACATGATCTTCAAAAGGCCCAGATCGATGGCCTTGCGGTAATGGCCGACGGCCTCGGTCAGGCTGCAATCCAGCAGGCCGCGCTTGATGCGGTCGGCCAGCGTGTCCTCGGCCAGATAGGCGTTCACCGTGGTGGCGCCGCAACCGATCAGCACCGCGAAGTAATGCGGATCGACGCATTCGGCAGACCGCACGTTCAGCGAGCAGAAGGTCCGGAGCCCCTTGCGGGTCAGCCAGCTATGCACCGCCGAGGTCGCGAGGATCATCGGCATCGCGACCTTGTCCTCGCCCTGATGGTGGTCGGTCAGCACGATATGGCCCGCGCCCGAACGCACCGCGTCCTCGGCCTCGTTGCGGATGCGTTGCAGCCCGAGGCGCAGCGCCTCGGGTCCCGCGCCCGGCGGGAAGGTGCAGTCGATCTCGGCCATCGGCACCGAGAAGTGCTTCACCAGCTCGTCGAACTGCGCGTTGCCGAGGAACGGGCTTTCCAGGATCACGATCCGGGTCTGGCTGCCATCCTCGTCAAGCACGTTGCGCAGGTTGCCGAAGCGCGTCTTCAGGCTCATCACCCGGTATTCGCGCAGACTGTCGATCGGCGGATTCGTCACCTGGCTGAAGTTCTGCCGGAAGAAATGGCTGAGCGGGCGGTATTTCTCGGACAGGACCGCCGAGGGCGTGTCGTCGCCCATCGACGCCAGCGCCTCCTTGCCGTCCTCGGCCATCGGCATCAGGATCGATTCGATTTCCTCGATGGTGTAGCCCGCCGAGATCTGCCGCCGGCGCAGGTCCGCCCCGTCGAACAGCGGCTTTTCGGACACCGCGGTCAGCACCTCGTCGATCTCGGTCACCTTGTCGAGCCATTCGCCAAACGGTTGGGTGGCCGCCATCATGTCCTTGATTTCGCTGTCGCGCAGCAGCTTGCCCTCGGTCATGTCGACCGCGATCATCTGCCCCGGGCCCAGCGCGCCCTTCTCGCGGACGGTGGCCTCTTCGGTCGGGACCATGCCGCTTTCGGACCCGGCGATCAGCAGGCCGTCGCCGGTGACGACATAGCGCATCGGGCGCAGGCCGTTCCGGTCGAGACCGGCACAGACCCAGCGGCCGTCGGTCATGGCCAGGGCGGCCGGACCGTCCCAGGGCTCCATCACCGAGTTCACATAGGCATACATGTCGCGCCAGGACTGTTTCAGCTCGACCGTCTGCTGCGACCAGGCCTCGGGCACCAGCATGGTCTTGGCCATCGGCGCGTTGCGGCCCGCACGAACCAGAACCTCGAACACGGAATCGAGCGCGGCCGAGTCCGAAGACCCTTGCGCCACGATCGGCTTGATGTCTTCGGCAAGCTCGCCGAAGGCCGAGGACGCCATCCGGATCTCGTGGCTTTTCAGCCAGTTGAGGTTGCCCTTCAGGGTGTTGATCTCGCCGTTATGGGCCAGCATGCGGAACGGCTGGGCCAGCCACCATTGCGGGAAGGTGTTGGTCGAATAGCGCTGGTGATAGATCGCGAAGGCCGATTCGAACCGGTCGTCCTTGAGGTCGGGATAGAACTCGGCGACCTGCTCGGCCAGCATCATGCCCTTGTAGATCAGCGACCGGCAGCTCAGCGAACAGATGTAAAGCGAAGGCACCTGGGCGGCGGCGGCGGCCTTCTCGATCCGGCGGCGGATGACGTAAAGCTCGCGCTCGAAGGTCTCTTCATCGACATCCTTGGAATTCGAGATCAGGATCTGTTCGATCTCGGGCCGGGTCGCGTTGGCCTTCTCGCCCAGGACGTCGATATTCACCGGAACGTGGCGCCAGCCGTAGATATAGTAGCCCATGCGCAGGACTTCGGTCTCGACGATGGTCCGGCAGACCTCCTGCGCGCTGAAATCGGTGCGCGGCAGGAAGACCTGGCCCACGGCGATCAGACGGTCGGCATGGGGCTCGTGGCCGGTGCGGCGGATCTGGTCGTAGAAGAACGGCACCGGGATCTGCACATGGATGCCCGCGCCGTCGCCGGTCTTGCCGTCGGCATCGACCGCGCCGCGGTGCCAGACCGCCTTCAGCGCGTCGATCCCGTTCTCGACGACCTTGCGCGAGGGCTTGCCGTCGATGGCAACGACCAGACCCACGCCACAGGACGAATGTTCGTCTTCGGGGCTGTAAAGACCGTGTTCGGCCACGAAAGCCCGCTTGGCTTCTTCCCGGGCGACCCAGGCGGCATCGTATTTGGTCATTTCTGTTCTCCTTCGGAGCCCGTCGAGCCCATGCTCATTCCGTCTGCGGCGGCGGCCATCATCTGGGCCTCGGTCAACCGCACGTGATCGCCGGCGAAGGCATAGCCGCCGGGTTTGCTGTCGATATAGACCTCCGAGCTCAGCGGCAGGTCGCGGGTGCCCTCGAACAGCCCGGCCGACACGAAGCAATGCCCCTTGTGCGCGCCTTCGGCGGTGAAGGCGTACCAGAGCGACGAGCCGCAGTCCGAGCAGAAGGCGCGCTCGGCCCATTGCGACGAGGCATAGGTCTTGACCGGACCCTCGGCCCGGATCGGCTGCGTGGTATGGACCGCCATCAGCGGCCCCGAGGTCCATTTGCGGCACATCCCGCAATGGCAGACGCCAAGCACCTGCTGCGCCGGTTCGATCTCGACCGTGACGGCGCCGCAGAGACAGTGCCCCTTCAGAGTGGTGTCCGACATCGGCTGGCCCCCTATTCCGCGGCGACCTGGGCGGGCTGCGCCAGGAAGTCGAGAATGCTGTCGGCCGCCTCGCGCCCGTCGCGGATCGCCCAGACGACAAGGCTTGCGCCGCGCACGATGTCGCCGACCGCGAAGACGCCCGGCAGCGAGGTCTCGTGGCTGCGGAAATCGGCCTTCACGGTGCCCCAGCGGGTCACTTCCAGCGCGTCCTCGCCCCAAAGCGCGGGCAGGTCCTCGGGCTCGAAGCCCAGCGCCTTGATCACCAGATCGGCAGGCTCGACATAATCGGCGCCCTCGATCACCTCGGGCGATTGCCGCCCAGAGGCATCCGGCGGGCCAAGCCGCATCTTCTGAACCATGACCGAGGTCACCGGATCGCCGGCAAAGCCCTTCGGCGCCGAGAGCCAGACGAAATCGACGCCCTCCTCCTCGGCATTCTGAACCTCGCGCTGCGAGCCCGGCATGTTGGCGCGGTCGCGGCGGTAAAGGCATTTGACGCTGACCGCGCCCTGCCGGATCGCGGTGCGCACGCAGTCCATGGCGGTATCGCCGCCGCCGACCACGATCACCCGCTTGCCCTCGGCGTTCAACTCGCCCGACAGGTATTCCGGCACCTCGTCGCCAAAGCTGACCCGGTTCGAGGCGGTCAGGTAATCCAGCGCGGCAACGATGCCCTGGGCACCCGCGCCGGGGCCGGTCAGGTCGCGGCCCTTGTAGACGCCGGTCGCGATCAGCACCGCGTCATGCTTGCCGCGGATCGCGTCGAAGCTGATATCGGTGCCGACATTGCAGTTCAGCACGAACTCGACACCGCCCTGTTCCAGCTGCGCCACGCGGCGCATGACGATGTCCTTTTCCAGCTTGAAGCCGGGAATGCCATAAGTCAGCAGCCCGCCCGCCCGGTCGTGCCGGTCATAGACGGTCACCTGAAGGCCCGCGCGCCGAAGCCGGTCGGCCGCCGCCAGCCCGCCCGGGCCCGCGCCGATGATGCCCACGCTTTCGCTGCGGTCTTCGGCAGGCGCGATCGGCGGCACCCAGCCTTCGTCCCAGGCGGTGTCGGTGATGTACTTCTCGACCGCGCCGATGGTCACGGTGCCGTGGCCGGACTGCTCGATCACGCAATTGCCTTCGCACAGCCGGTCCTGCGGACAGATCCGCCCGCAGATCTCGGGGAAGGTGTTGGTGGCCTGGCTCATCGCATAGGCCTCTTCCAGACGGCCCTCGGCGGTCAGCCGCAGCCAGTCGGGGATGTTGTTGTGCAACGGACAGTGCGACTGACAGAACGGCACGCCGCACTGGCTGCAGCGCGAGGCCTGCTCGGCGGCCTTCTCGGCCGCGAATTCGGCGTAGATTTCGTCGAAATCCTTCGCGCGGTCACCGGCCTCGCGTTTCTCCGGCGTCTCTTTCGCCACGCGGACGAACTGAAGCATCTTTTGCTGCGCCATTGCCTTTCCTTCCAGGATGGGTCGGGACCTTCGGGACGCTTCTATACGAAGGAAGCTCATCCATTAAAAGTCAGCAATGCTGTCTTATTTGCAAGAAATTTCGCTCTCATCTCCGCCCACCCTGCGGCAAACCGCTTTTTTAGGTCAGCACGTATTCCCTATGGCGAAGTCTTCCCTTTCCGAATCACGCCCCTATGCTGGGCGCCATCCTGAACCTCCGGGCCATCCCATGACGCTTTTCCACCTGTTTCTGATCGCGGTGATCCAGGGCATCACCGAGTTTCTTCCGATTTCCTCTTCGGGCCACCTGATTCTGCTGCCGGGCCTGACCGGCATGGCCGACCAGGGCCATATCATCGACGTGGCGGTGCATGTCGGCACGCTCGCGGCGGTCGTTCTTTACTTCCGGAAGGATGCGATGCTGGCCCTGGGCGGCCTGACCCGGGTCGCGCGCGGCAAGATCGACACGCCCGGCGCCTTTCTGGCGCTGTGCCTGATCGTGGCCACCATTCCGGTGATGGCGGTCGGGCTGGTGCTGGAACTGACCGGGCTTGAGGACATGATGCGCAGCATCGCGGTGATCGGCTGGACCATGCTGATCTTCGGCCTCGTTCTGTGGGTCGCGGATACCCGCTTTCCCGAGACCCGCAAGGCCAATACCTGGACGCTGAAACACGCCATCATCCTGGGCCTGTGGCAGGTGGTCGCGCTGATCCCCGGCACCTCGCGGTCGGGCATCACCATCACCGGGGCGCGGATGCTGGGCTATGACCGGGTCGGCGCCGCGCGGCTGTCGATGCTGATGTCGATCCCGACGATCCTGGCCTCGGCGGTGCTGGTCGGCGGCAAGGCCGCGGCCGAGGCCGACATGGCGGTGCTGCGCGACGGCGCCATCGCCGCGGGCTTTACCTTCGTCTCGGCGCTGATCGCGCTGGCCGTGATGATGCGGCTGGCCCGGTCGATCAGCTTCACGCCCTATGTGGTCTACCGGGTGATCCTCGGCCTCGTCCTGCTGTGGATCGCCTATACCTGATCAGGGACGCAGCCGCTTGGCCGCCTCGCGGATTTCGTAGAACTGACCCGCGGGGCGGTAGCGCCAAAGATATTCCGGCAACACCGCCTCCATCGCGGTGGGCTGGATGCCCAGTTCGGCCAGCCCCGGCATGCCCTCGCCCACGACATTGTCGCGCCCGAGATTGCGCACCTGGTCGCGGGTCACGACCTTGTTGTCCAGAAGCCCCAGCGACAGCGACTGCACCAGATCGAAGACCGTCCCCATCGCGGCACCCAGCGCCAGCGGCAGCGGCAGCACGATCCGGTTCGGACGGCCGATCACTTCAAGCATCTCTTCCATCAGTTCGCCGAAGCTCCGCACCTCGGGGCCGCCCAGTTCGTAGATGCCCGGCGCGGCCTCGCCCATCGCGGCTTTCGCCGCAGCGGCGGCAACGTCGTCGACATAGACCGGCTGGAACCGGGTGAAATAGCCGACCACCGGCAGAACCGGCGAGAACCGCGCCATCTGCGCGAAGCGGTTGAAGAACTGATCCTCGGGACCGAACACCAGCGAAGGCCGCAGGATCACCGCGTCGGGAAAGCTCTCGCGCACCGCCGCCTCGCCGCGCCCCTTGGTTTCGGAATAGGCGCTGTCCGACTCGATATCGGCACCGATCGCCGAGATCTGCACCAGCCGCGTCACCCCGGCCGCCCGTGCCTCTTCGGCGATGTGAAGCGCGCCGTAATGCTGCACCAGCCCGAAGGTGTTGCGCCCCGATTCGGCAAGGATGCCGACGCAGTTCACCGCCGCCTCGGCCCCCTGCAGCGCCAGCCGGACCGAGTCGCGGTCGCGGACATTGCACAGCACGGGTTCGACCTGCCCCACCGCGCCATAAGTGCGCACGAACAGCGCCTCGTTCGGACGCCGCACCGCCACGCGTACCCGCCAGCCCGCGCGGGCCATGCGCCGCGCGACGTAGCGGCCGACAAATCCCGACCCGCCGAAGATGGTGACCAGCTTGGACATGGAGAGACGCCTCCTTGGCATATGATGGTATGCAACCGAATATAGGGGCCGGGCGCCCCAAGCAAGAGATCGTATCGCGAGGCAAAAATCGCCGTTGACACCGTCTGCGGCCACCTATAGATCACCGCCTCACGACACCTGCCCAGGTGGCGGAATTGGTAGACGCGCTAGCTTCAGGTGCTAGTGTTCGCAAGGACGTGGAGGTTCGAGTCCTCTCCTGGGCACCAACCCCAAAAGCCGGGGAATCATCCCCTAAAGTCAGGGGAAGACGTGGCGAATTACCTACATTCCAAAGACTTGCCCGACGGTCTCGATCTCGGGCCCGTGGTGGCCATCGACTGCGAGACGATGGGGCTGAACCCGCATCGCGACCGGCTGTGCCTGGTGCAGATGTCGTCGGGCGACGGCGACGCGCATATGGTGCAGATCGCGCAGGGCCAGACCGAGGCCCCGAACCTGACCCGGATGCTGGCCGATCCGAAAACGCTGAAACTTTTCCATTTCGGCCGATTCGACATCGCGATTTTGCAGCACACGTTCGGCGTGACCACCGCGCCGGTCTATTGCACCAAGATCGCCTCGAAGCTGGTGCGCACCTATACCGACCGGCATGGGCTGAAATACCTGCTGCAGGAACTGCTGGACATCGACATCTCGAAACAGCAGCAAAGCTCGGACTGGGGCGCCGCGTCGCTGAGCCCGGCACAACTCGACTATGCCGCCTCGGACGTGCTGTACCTGCACCGGCTGAAAGAGACCCTGGACGGCATGCTGGCCCGCGAGGGCCGCAGCGAGATGGCCCAGGCCTGCTTCGATTTCCTGCCGACCCGGGCCCGGCTCGATCTTTCCGGTTGGCCCGAGACCGACATCTTCGCACATTGAGACCATGACGCCCGAAACCTGCCTGTCCATCGGCCGCCGCGTTCTGCGGATCGAGGCCGACGCCGTCCATCGCCTGGCCGAGAGCCTCGACCAGGACTTCACCCGCGCGGTCGAAACCATCCTTGGCGCCACCGGACGGGTCATCGTCTCGGGCATGGGCAAGTCGGGCCATGTCGCGCGCAAGATCGCGGCGACCTTCGCCTCGACAGGCACGCCCGCGCATTTCGTCCACCCCGCCGAAGCCAGCCATGGCGATCTGGGCATGGTGGCGCGGGGCGATGTCTGCCTCGTGCTGTCGAATTCCGGCGAGACGCCCGAGCTGGCCGATATCGTCGCCTATACCCGCCGCTTCGGGATTCCGCTGATCGGCGTCGCGGGCAAGCCGGGCAGCACGCTTTTGCGCCAGGCCGACGTGGCGCTGGTGCTGCCGCCCGCCGACGAGGCCTGCCCGATGGGGCTGGCGCCCACCACCTCGACCACGATGACGCTTGCACTGGGCGATGCGCTGGCCGTGGCGCTGATGGAGCACCGCCAGTTCACCCCCGAGCATTTCCGCGAATTCCACCCCGGCGGCAAGCTGGGGGCGCGGCTGTCGACCGTCGCGGACCTGATGCATTCGGGCGAGGACATCCCGCTGGTGCCGGTGGGCACTGCGATGGCCGAGGCGCTGATCGTGATGAGCCGCAAGAGCTTTGGCGTCGTCGGCGTGACCGACATCGACGGACGGCTGGCCGGGATCGTCACCGATGGCGACCTGCGCCGCCACATGACGGGCCTGCTGGAGCGCAGCGTCGAGGAGGTGATGACCGCGAACCCGCTGACCATCGCCCCCGACGTGCTGGCCGAAAAGGCGGTCGCGGTGATGAACGACCGCAAGATCACCTGTCTTTTTGCGGTCGAGACCGGTCGCCCCGTCGGCATCCTGCATATCCACGACTGCCTGCGCGCCGGGGTCGCATGACATATGCGGTCCTATGACAACGCCTATTCCCGGTTCATCGCAGCGGCCAAGATCGTGTTTCCGCTGGCCGCGCTGGGGCTGTTGTCGACCCTGTTCCTGATTTCGCGCGACCATGGCAGCGCCGGCACCGGCGACGGCCTGCCCTATGCCAAGGTCGAGATCGACGACCTGCTGCGCCAGCAGCGGCTGGGCGCGCCCAACTATGCCGGTGTCACCCGCGACGGCACCGCGATCTCGATGCGGGCCGACTCGGCCCGGTCGGACCCAGACCGGCCCGGCCGCGGCGAGGCCCAGGCGATGCAGGCACGGCTGACCCTGCCCGATGGCAGTTCGGCCGAGATCGAGGCCGATACCGGGTCGATCGACACCTCGGATCAGGTGGCGGTACTGGAGGGCGACGCGCGGATCTCGACCTCGACCGGCTACACCATCGAGACCGACCGCCTGCGGTCGGCCTTCGCGGACACCAATGTCGAGGCGGACGGCCCGGTCACCGCCAACGGACCGCCCGGCCGGATCGAGGCAGGCAGCATGACGCTCAGCGCCGACCCCGCGGACAAGGGCAGGTATCTTCTGGTTTTCAAGGACGGCGTGAGGCTGATATATGAGCCCGAGCATTAGGGGAAAGGGTCCGGTCGTGTCGATACGCGGTCGTCTGGCGGCGCTTGCGCTGGTCTTGGCTGTTCCGGTGGCCGCCTGGGCGCAGGGCGCCCAGATCGCCTTCGGGTCGCTCGATCACGATGCGTCGCTGCCCGTCGAGGTCACGGCCGAAAGCCTGAGCGTCGATCAGGGCGATGGCACTGCCGTCTTCAGCGGCGATGTCGTCGTGGGGCAGGGCACGCTGCGCCTTTCGGCCGCGCGGGTGCTTGTGGTCTACGGCTCGGGCGGCGCAGGCAGCGGCAAGATCTCGCGGCTCGAAGCCTCGGGCTCGGTGGTTCTGGTGCTGGGCGAGGATGCGGCCCAGGCGCAGGAGGCCGTCTACAGCATCGACACCGCCACCATCGTCATGACCGGCGACGTGCTGCTGACCCAGGGCGACAACGCCGTCGAGGGACAGCGGCTGGAGGTCGATCTGAACCGCGGCACCGGCGCGATGGAGGGTCGCGTGCGGACCGTGCTGACCCCGGCCTCGGACAAGCCGTGATGGCGGACGGTGCCGCAGCCTTTGGTTTCGCAGAGCCCGGCGGCGGGCTGCGGGTCGTCGACCTGCGCAAGAGCTATCGCCGCCGACCCGTGATCCGCGATGTCAGCCTCAGCCTCGACCGGGGCGAGGTGGTCGCGCTGCTCGGCCCGAACGGATCGGGCAAGACCACCTGCTTCTATGCCGTCGCCGGTCTGCTGACCCCCGAGGGCGGCAAGGTCCTGCTGGACGGCCGCGACGTGACCACGCTGCCGATGTATCGCCGCGCGCGGCTGGGCATCGGTTATCTGCCGCAGGAAGTCTCGATCTTCCGCGGGCTCGATGTCGAGGACAACATCAAGGCGGTGCTCGAAATCGTCGAGCCCGACCGCCACAAGCGCCGCGAGCGGCTCGAAGAACTGCTGTCGGAATTTTCCATCGAACATCTGCGCCGCGCGCCCGCCCTGTCGCTGTCGGGCGGGGAACGGCGCCGGGTCGAGATCGCGCGCTGCCTCGCGGCCAATCCCCGCTACCTCCTGCTCGACGAGCCCTTCGCCGGCGTCGATCCGATTGCCGTGGGCGAGATTCGCAACCTGGTCGCCGACCTCAAGACCCGGGGAATCGGGGTGCTTATCACCGATCACAATGTCCGCGAAACGCTGGAGATCGTTGATCGCGCCTATATCCTGCACGACGGCAAGGTGCTGATGAGCGGCACCACCCAGGAGGTGATCCGCGACGAGAACGTGCGCCGGGTCTACCTTGGCCAGAGCTTCCGGATCACCTGAGGCCCGGGCATGCAGGCCGTCTTCTTCCCGCCTTTTCCGCGACCTTGGCCGGGTTTTGCCGAACCGACCGGCAGGACCGCCGCCAAGTCGCTGCCATGGCCGCCCGTCGCGTCAGCTTTCGGGCCGGTCGCGCGGACCGGCGCTGCCGCAGCGCAGCGCGGCGAGGGCGTTGACATGGCGGGGGGACCTGTCGCCAAATACGCGCGATGCCTGCCCCGTCCGCCATCCATCCGACGCCCGCGCCAAAAGGGCCGCAGACAGGGATACGCTTCCTTGTTGCCGTTGACCCCGCCGCGCCCCGGCCTTAACGGAGTGCAACCCTGCGCCTGCAGGCAATCTCAGGAGGAACAATGCTGTACCAGATCAGCGGCAAACAGATCGACATCGGCGAGGCTCTGCAGACCCATGTCAAGGACGAGCTGAGCGCTGCCGTCTCGAAGTATGCCGACCGGCCGACCGATGCCAACGTGGTGTTCTCGCGGAACGCGCATCAATATGTCTGCGAGGCGACGGTGCACCTGTCGACCGGCCTGACCGCTCAGGCGAGCGCCCATGCCACCGAGATCTACGCCGCTTTCGACAGCTGCTGCGACAAGATGGAAAAACAGCTGCGCCGCCACAAGCGCCGGCTGAAGGACCATCACCGCGATCGTTCGGAACCGGTGGAACTTTCCGGCGGTTCGGCGTATATCCTCGCAGCGACGGACGAAAATGACGAGTCCGACAACCTGCAGCCGATGATCATCGCCGAGATGGAAACCCAGATTCCGTCGATCTCGGTCGGTGAGGCGGTCATGCAGATGGAGCTGAAGGGCGCGGCCCTCCTGGTGTTCCGGAACGAGAAGACCGGCAACATCAACGTCGTGTATGCCCGCGAAGACGGGAACGTGGGCTGGATCGAACCCTGACCCGCAGCTGACACTGCCGCGTCCGTTATCCGGGCGCGGCGCGTCCGAAGCGAGAGGCCTATGCAGCTATCCACGCTCATCACGCCGGAAGCCGTTCGCGTCTTCGGCACCATGTCCAGCAAGAAACGCCTGTTCCAGGAGCTTGGCGAGGTCGCCCACGCCGCCTATGCGCTGCCCTCGGGCACCGCCGTCGACGCCCTGCAGGAACGCGAGAGCCTCGGGCCGACCGGGGTGGGACAGGGCGTGGCCCTGCCCCATGCCCGGCTGTCCGGCATCGACCGGGTCCGGGGCGCCTTCATCCGGCTGGAAAAAGCGATCGATTTCGGGGCGGTCGACCGCCAGCCGGTCGATCTGATCTTCGCGCTGTTCGCGCCGCTCGATTCCGGCGTCGATCACCTGAAGGCGCTGGCGCTGGTGTCGCGCACGCTGCGCGACGGCACCGTCTGCGCCAAGCTGCGCGCCAATACCGACCCGGCCACGCTGCATGCGGTGCTGACCGAGGCGGCGGCGTCGCAGGCGGCCTGACCTGGCCGGGCCAGCCCCCAAAGCCGAATCTCAGGAAATCGCGGCGGCAGGCTTCGGCCGCCGCCGCGTTCAGGTCCGCGACATGGATCGCGGCTAGGGGAACCGGCCCGACCGGCGCCGGATCGGGCAGCGCCGGGGCCGCTTGCCCGAGACTTGCGGCAAGCTCGGCCGATCGCAGCCCAGCGTCCCGGCGTGGATGATCCGGTCGGGCAGCAGCGATTGCGCCATGCCCTCCGGCAGAACCGATTGCGACGCCCAGGACGGATCGACGCGCAGCGCGCTCTGGCCGCCAAGCTGGCCCTTGAGGAAGGTCAGAAACCCAAGAAACGCCGCCCGGTGCGCAGCCGCATCATAGCCCGGCCCGCCGGGTCCGCCCTCGGGCAGCGGCACCCCGTAAAGCTCGCGCAGCGCCCGGCATAGCCGCGGGAAGCTGTCCGGACCGACCGGCAGGACATGGCGGCAAAAGGCGCGATGCGCCCGCTCCTGCGGATGGCCGATCACGGTAAAGCTGCGATGGCCCGGATGGC
This sequence comes from Rhodovulum sp. BSW8, assembly GCF_003314725.1. Lineage (NCBI taxonomy): Bacteria > Pseudomonadati > Pseudomonadota > Alphaproteobacteria > Rhodobacterales > Paracoccaceae > Rhodovulum > Rhodovulum sp. BSW8. The sequence goes on along the minus strand of NZ_QNVX01000011.1, from coordinate 4,039 downwards.
GCCGCAGCCAGTCGTCCAGCGTCTTGCGGGTAAAGCCCCGCCGCAGCGCCTCGGGGCCGAGCCCGTCCAGCGCGGCCAGCCAGGCCTCGATCTCTGCCACCGGCCCGCCCGGCACCGGAAGGGACAGAAGCGGGCTTCGGGGCGCAGCCACATGGCGCCGCAGGGCAGGTCCGGGCCGCGGCTCGAAGAGGTTTTCATCAAACAGCGCGCAAGGGTCGGGATCGGCCAGCGCGCGCGTCATCTCGTCGAAATTCTCGACCCGCGCCGAAAGCGGCCCGGGGTTCTGATTTTTCAGCCGGGGGGGCGCGGCGTCCAGCCGGGCGTCGGTTTCCAGGAAGGCCAGCAGGCCGTTCAGCACCTCGACATCGGCGATCTGGCCATAGCCGATCCGGAACGGGGTCTGGCCCGCAACCTGAAGCCTGCGCGTCAGCTGCGCCCGGAAGGCGCCCAGCCGATCGAACCGGTCGGCGAATTCCGCGGGACCGAACCGCACCCGCACCTGGGGCGCGCGGAGGATATCGAGAAAGGCGGCCTCGATCCTCTGCAGCTCGGCTGCGCGCTTGCGCAGCACGGCAAAATCCTGCCCCGACCGAAAAAGCGGCACCGTCCAGGCCCCGGTCGCCACCGCGATATGGGCATTGCGGTCGATGGCCAGAGGCCAGGCGATCTCTTGCCGGTCGGCCGGTCCGAACATGAAGCACTGGCGTTCGCCGCGCCCGGCCCAGATCAGGTTGCGCAGAAAGCCGACCGGATCGTAGTCGCGCCGCGCTGTCGCATCGGAGATTCCGCCCGAAAAGGACGCCCCGCCGCCCGCGAATTCGGCCCGTTCCGGCGCGAACAGGTGCCCATGCGCGCGGGCCCCGGCATGGCGTTCGAACCAGGGCTCGAGATCTTCGAAAAACTCGTCAAAGCCCTGCAGGACGGAAAACGGTGCGCATGTCGTGGCATGGGCCCAGTCCGGGCTGGGCAGGCGGCTTTGCATGACAAGCCCGGGCCGCCCCCCGCACGCGCCGGTCATCCGCCGCCGTCAGCATCCGGTCGAGCCGCGCCGGATCGGGCTCGGCCGCCCCGCGCGACGGCAGACCCGGATCGAGGAAGGTATCGTAAAGCCAGTCCGCCCCGGGCCAGATCCTGCGGGCGACGAAACAGTCCGACCGACGCAAAAGCTGCAGGTGATCGTCGTAGAAGACGAAGGGCCGCCCCTGCCGGTTGAACCGCGACAGCGTCAGCGACCGGCTTTCGACCCGGCGGCCGTGGCGGCACACCAGCCTCTGGAGATAGCTTTCGTCCGGGATCCAGACCCGGCGGAAATAGCGGTCGATCCGGCGCCGGACCGGATCGGTCAGGATCGCGGTCAGCGTGCGCCGGGTCAGGCACCACCATTGCGAGCCCGGATGCGGCTCGGCCCCGGCGGGAGGGCGGCGCCCCCCAGCCGCCGCGGCAGCGCGACGTGGCAGTCGAACACCCGGCGATGCCGTTTCCAGGCGAAGGGAAAGCTCAAGGAAAAGCGCTCGGTGCTAAGCCCGCCCATCGCCCAGGGGGCCTCGTCGGCGGTAACGGATTCGAAGACGTCGGTCTCGGGCCGCGCGGCGAGACAGGCGGTCAGGTCGGCCGCAGGGCGCAGGACGCAGGGCGCAGCGGCAGGCAGGCGCCCGATGCCAGATAGACGGCCGATCTCGGGAACGGCGGCCAGCGCCAGCTCGACCGCCGCCAGCGTGGCCCGCACGATGGCCCAGGAGCCCCATTCGCAGCGGTGGCGGGCGCAGAAGCGCACATTGGCCAGCCCGGCCAGCGGCTGTCGCATGGCCACGACCTCGGCCCCGGGCACCCGGCCTCGGCCCAGTGCCGCGCCACGGCGGCGGCCCGGTCGAGCGCGGTATGCACGATCATGACAAAGCCGACGCTCATGCCCAGTTGCCCTGCGAAATCAGTCCCGGCAGGTCCAGCTGGCGCCAGCCTGCATATGTCTCGGACCCGTCGCACCAAGGCTCTGCCCCCCGATCCAGACCGGTGCGGTCGGCGCGGTATTCGCGGCCGCCGGCATAGTGCTGTCGGCGCTCGGCCTCTTCGGCGGCCTTGACGGCGAAACATCCAGAAACGTCGCGTGCAGCACCGCGCCGCAGGCCTTTTCGCCGCCGGTCTCGTCCTGGACGAGGTTCGGCCCGCGCGGCAGCAGCCGGTGGGTCGAGCTGGTATAGGCATAGGGGCGGCGCCAGCGCACCAGCGGGATCTTGTTCAGCGTGGGCGCGCGGGCCGCCCTGAATCCACAGATTGCGATAGGTGGAGTCCTTCCGGAATCTGTAGCTGCCGCTGTCGAACCAGCAGGCGATCTCGAACGGGTCCCGCCCGGCGTGATCGCGCGCGGCGCCGATCAGCCCCTTCGGATAGGTGTCGACCCGCATCGCCCCGAAGGACCGGCCCCCGCGCGCAGTCGAACCCGTCGGTCAGCGCCCGCAGAGGCCGCGTATCGCAATGGGGATAGACCGGAAACGCGTCCACATCGACGGTCAGCGCCCAATGGCCGTGCCCGCAGCGGCTCAGCAGCCCGTTCAGCCAGTCGATACCGAAATGCGCCTGCCGGTAGCTTGCCCCGGTGGTCCAGAGCGACAAATCGGCTGGTCCCGCAACAATGCCCGCGACCCGTCTCCGGACCCTGTATCGATGATCGCGAAGTGGTCGATGCCAAGCCGACGGTAACAGGTCAGGAAATAGGGAAGCCGCACCGCCTCGTTGCGCAGGCAGACACAGGCCAGAAGCGCGCCGGGGGCGGATCTGCACCGTCCGGTCGGCGGCAGACCGCAACTGGCACCGCGCGCGCCGTGCCCGCAGTTTCCAGAGCTCGCGTTCGAGCCTGAGCCGATATATGGAGATGGCGCCCAAGCGGCCTCCTGCCGGTCCCCGTCGGATCGGGCCCAATGGAAACCGCCCAGACCTTTCTTAAAGCGCACCCGGCGGCGCCCAGTGCCTGCCCGCGATCAGCCCCAGCGCCTGCAACTGACGCCAGTTGCGGAACCGCACGGACCGGGCATCGGCCCGAATCGGGTCGGCACGGATCGCGTCGCAATGGGCGCATAGCGGCCGGGATGGGTGAAATGCCGACAACGGATCTTGCCTCGGCCAATTCCGCCAGCGCGAGGTCCAGGAACTTGCTGTGCAGAAGCGCGCCGCTGGGCGCGTCCCGCCGCGCATCGAAGCCCGCATTCAGGCGGCGCGGCAAGGCGATGCGGATCGAGCTGACATCGACATGGCCGCGCCTCCAGAGAATCAGCGGCGTCTTGTGCAGATGCGGCGCGCTCGGGCGCGTCGGCGAGGAAGGCCCGCCGCCGGACGCCCCTGCGGATCGAGACCCCGGCCTAGCGGCGCTGGCGGTCCCAGAGATAGCCCTCGGCATCGAACAGCGGCAGCACGTCTAGCGGATCGGCCCCGGGCGCACGGCGGGCCGAGGACAGCGAGCCTTCGGGGTGAAGCTCCAGCATCAGCGCGGCCAGCTTCGGGATGCGGCGGGCGTCGAGCCAGGCGTTCAGTGCGCGCAGGCCAAGGCTGTCATGGCGCGGAAAGACCAGCACTTCGTCGGCATCGGGCGTCAGGCACCAGTGCCCCGCCCCGTGGCGGGTCAGGAACCAGGTCAGCCGGTCCATGCCGAAGTGCGCCGCGCGATAGGACGCCTCGCTGCGCCAGACCGAAACGTCGGCGGCGTCGGCCAGAAGCCGCGGCGTGGCGTCGGTGCTGGCATTGTCGACGATCAGGAACTGGCTGACGCCAAGCCGCCGGTGATGGTCGAGGAAATAGGGCAGACGCTCGGCCTCGTTCCGGAGGCAGGCGAAGGCGAGGATCGCGGCGGTGCGGTCCGCGGCCGGCCGCAACTCGCCTCGCTTGCGCAGCGCCCGGGCCAGAAGCCGTGCGCGGCGCCAGTGCAGCCGGAGGGCCCACCGGGGCCCGTCCGGGTCGGAAAAAGAGCCTTAGCCCCTGTACCCTTGTGACTGGAACCATTTCCAGGCGTCCTGGATCATGGTGGGGAGGTCGGAGCGTTCGGGGACCC
>NZ_QNVX01000075.1:0-237 GCF_003314725.1 Rhodovulum sp. BSW8 | reverse complement strand
TCCAGAAAATCCCATCAAGGACGAGGCGGTGATTGGCGGCTTTGCGCCCGTTCGGGGCGCGGACGGCGAGTATGAAACGCTCGAAGAACGCCCATTCCTCGTCCGACATGAGATCTCGTGCCAAGCTGGTCTCCATCGCAGATGCCAGCTTGAATCATGCCCTAGGCTCAGGACCCATTGATCTGCTTGAAACCGCTACGGCTGAATGATTCAAGCTCCCGGACTGACGGTGGGTGA
>NZ_QNVX01000074.1:0-204 GCF_003314725.1 Rhodovulum sp. BSW8 | reverse complement strand
TGGCTGCTGGGCGGCGCGGGCCACGACCGGCTGTGGGGCGGGGCCGGGGCCGACCTGCTGGAGGGCGGGGCGGGCGATGACATCTATGCGGTCGACACCCCCGGCGACCGGACGTTCGAGCGGCCGGGCGAGGGCTGGGACCGGGTCTGTGCCAGCGTCAGCTGGACGCTTGGCGATCATGTCGAACAGCTGACGCTGGGCGGC
>NZ_QNVX01000073.1:0-1521 GCF_003314725.1 Rhodovulum sp. BSW8 | reverse complement strand
CATCACCCACCGTCAGTCCGGGAGCTTGAATCATTCAGCCGTAGCGGTTTCAAGCAGATCAATGGGTCCTGAGCCTAACAGAGGGGTATTGCCGCCTCCAATCGAGCTCGTTCCCGGTCTGGAACGCTGGCGCGCCTCCGATCTGAGGGCAGTTCTCGATGGTCAGGTGCCGCGGGAGAGGTTCGAATGGTGAAGCGGACACAGCGGCCCTACGTTTCCCGTCGCACGGTGAAGGGAAGGACCTACTACTATTTCCGCCGAAACGAGAAATTCGTGCGTCTTCCGGACAACCCCGACAGTCCCGAGTTCGATCACGCCTATTGGGCCTGCCGGTCGGGCAGAAATGTCGCCGTCAAGACAAGCTTCGACGCCCTCATAACCAGCTATCTTGCCTCACCGGCCTTTCTCGCGAAGGCCCCAACCACACGCAAGGAATACCGCCGCACGCTCGACCAGATCAGAGCCAAGAACGGGCCGAAGGACTTCACGCGCCTGCGCCGCCGCGACGTCATCGCGGCCCGCGACACTCATGCGGAGCACTGGCGAAAGGCAAACGCAATGGTCGAAATGCTCTCGATACTCGCGCGTCATGCGCGGGATCTGGAATGGATCGACTTCAACCCGGCCGAGAATGTGGAGAAGCTCAAAGGCGGCAGCTACGAACCATGGCCGCCTTGGGCACTTGATGCCTTTTCGCGTGAGGCCGAAGGCACGGCCTTGACCGCATACCATCTGGGCGTGGGAACGGGCCAACGGCTTGGCGACCTGTGCAAAATGGAATGGGACCACTACGACGGCGACGCCATTGCCGTCGTGCAGGGAAAGACCGGCCAGCGCCTATGGGTCGCATGTCCTGCCGACCTGCGCGAATATCTCGATGCCCTGCCCCGAACCGGCCGCTTCATCCTCGCCAAGAACCTGACACACCCCCTCGGCAAGAGGACCGTGCAGCGACTGGTCGAAGGCGTCAGGAAGAAGATCGGCGCCACGGCCTATGTCATTCATGGATGGCGCTACACCGCTGCGATGCAGCTTGCGGAAGCCGGGTGCAGCGACAGCGAGATTGCTGCCGTGACGGGGCACCGCACGTTGCAGATGGTCCAGAAGTACCGCGCCGGAGCGAACCAAAGGCGCCTGTCCAGGCAAGCCCAGGATCGCAGGGACAGAACATGAACAGAACGGGAAACCGGAAAACTATGCGGAAAACCGCCGCCGCAGGGGGTACCGAAGCCTCCCCCGACAAGGCGAATTATTGTTAAATTTCATAATGGTGCGGGTGAAGGGACTCGAACCCCCACGCCTTGCGGCGCCAGAACCTAAATCACCGGAAGGTCGCGCGACCTCAGTGCTCTAACCGCCTGAGTTGTATAGAACAACACATGCACATACCGTGAACCCGGGAAACGGATTCGGGCGCACATTTTCCTCAGCCAGCCACCCGGCCTGGGGGCTCCGAGCGACGACGCGGCATCGCGAAAACGACACTCACAGATCGCACGACAGGACACATCCGATCCCTGC
>NZ_QNVX01000010.1:0-554 GCF_003314725.1 Rhodovulum sp. BSW8 | reverse complement strand
TAGGTCATGTTGACAAATGGCGGACCCAGAGACGGATCGACGTGATGTCAATGAAGCCGAGGAAGCTCTCAGCGGTCTTGTCGTAGCGGGTCGCGACACGCCTGGCGTTCTTGAGCTTGTTGAAGCAGCGTTCGACCAGATTACGCAGGCGATACAGCGAGCGATCGACACCAATGCGCTTCTTGCGGGACTTGCGCATCGGTATCACGGGCAGGACGTTGCGCGCCTCCATGCCGTTTCTGATCTTGTCTGCATCGTAGCCGCGATCTGCGATGAGCACGCTCGGGCGGGGCAGATTATCCGCCATCACCAGATCGAAGCCGAGATAGTCTGACGTTTGGCCAGGCGTGATCTCTGTCCTCATGGGAAGCCCGTGTGCGTTGACGAGGAGGTGGATTTTGGTCGTAAAGCCACCTCGAGAACGGCCGAAACCCTGTCGTGGAGTCCCCCTTTAGCGCCCGCTGCCTGATGGTGGGCGCGGATCACGGTACTGTCGATCATTTGCAGGGCGCTTGGCGCGGCTCCGCTCTGGTTCAGGGCATCCATGATGTCCT
>NZ_QNVX01000009.1:0-100893 GCF_003314725.1 Rhodovulum sp. BSW8 | reverse complement strand
CCGCTGAGAGCTTCCTCGGCTTCATTGACATCACGTCGATCCGTCTCTGGGTCCGCCATTTGTCAACATGACCTAGCGCAAGCCGACGACAAGACCGGCCAGGCTCTGTTCCACGGCACGTTTGATCAGCGTGTTGACCACTGCTTTCGCCGCGGCGTCGCGCAAAGCGATACCGACCTTTGCAGGGGGCCTGACCGACGTCAGGCGATCCGTAGCTCCGCGCTCTTGCGGCACCGGACCCCTCTGCCGATTGTCCGCAGATTTGGGGCAATGGTCGCAGATGTGCCCCATGATCCGCTCTATCTCGCTCGTCCTGGGACAATAGTGCACGATGATCGAGGCAGCATATCGGTTGATCTCGACCGACGACACGCCCTCCAGCGAGCCGACATTCGCCTCGATCATCCGGGCGAGCTCCGGGTCGCGCCGCAGCGCCTCGATCTTGAAGCGGGCTCGTCCGGGGATGTGATGGACGCAGGATACCATTGGGTGCGAGTCCGAAAAGTTGCGCCTGTCCGAAGCCTCGGCTAACAGAGTAAAATAGTCAAGTTTGTTCTTGCTGCCTGGCTTGCGCCCCGGCCGGCCTGCGCCCCCCCGGGGCTGAAAACGCCTAGGTCCTGTGCACCGCCGGGGGGTTGAGGCCGGACCGGTAGATCGCCGACACCAGAAGCGCGACGGTGGAACCGTTATGCATCATCGCCGCAACGACCGGCGCAAGAAGACCGGCCGAAGCCGCCACGAACAGCGCGGAATTGATGCCCAAAGCCGCGGCGTTGTTGCTGCTGATGATACGCATCGCCTGGTCGCAGGCCTCACGGGCGTCGGCAACCGCGCCGATCCGGTCGTCCATGAGAGTGACATCGGCCGCGGCCCTGGCGATATCGGCGCCTTGCGACATGCTGATCCCGACATCCGCGGCAGCCAGGGCAGGGGCATCGTTCGCGCCGTCTCCGATGAAGGCCACCTTGCGCCCCGCCGCCTGCAGGTCCCGCAGGATGCGCAGCTTGTCCTCGGGGCGCAGTTCGGCGTGGATTTCGTCGAACCCGAGTTCCCGGCCGAACGCCTCGGCGCGCACGCTTCGGTCCCCGGACAGCATGACCATTGACCGGACCCCTGCCCCGCGCAAGCGGCGGACCGTCTCATGCGCATCCGGCCGCAATTCGTCCCGCAATCCGATCAGACCCACGGGTTTCCCGGCGACGGCGATGTAAAGCAGCATCTTGCCCTCGGCGACCATCCGTTCGACCGTCGCGGAATGCCCATCGAAATCGACGCCTTCGACCCCCTCCAGGAAATGCCGACTGCCGATCAGCACGTCGTTGCCCTCGACGGACGCGCGCAACCCGTAACCCACGTCGAAGATGACATCGCCATGGGGCAGATGCCGCCAGCCCTGCAGGTTTGCCGCATCGACCACAGCCCGGGCAATCGGATGCTGGGAATGCTCTTCGAGCGAGCCGGCAAGGGCAAGCAGACGCAGCTGCGGCCAGTCCTCGGGCGCAAGGGACTGCACTTCGGTGACCGACAGGGTTCCCCGGGTCAGCGTGCCGGTCTTGTCGAATACGAAGGTATCCGCTTCGGCCAGCTTCTCGATGCTGGGCCCGCCCTTGATCAGGATGCCGCGGGCCACGGTTTCCGACATGGTGGCACGTACAGCCACCGGCGCGCTCAGCTTGATCGGGCAGGCATAGTCCACGAGAAAGACAGAACTCAGCCGGCGCAGGTCGCGCGTGGCCAGCAAGGCCGCCGCCCCAAGACCCAGGGTCATGTAGACCTGCCGGTCCGCATGTTTTTCGGCAAGCCGCTCGGTGTCGGATCGCTGTTCCAGCGACTCGCGGATCAGTTGGGCGATCTGTGCCGTGGTGGTCTCGTCACCGACTTTCCGCGCCTCGATCCGCACATTGCCGCTTTCGATCAGGCTGCCCGCAATGATGCTGTCGCCAGGCTCTCTGGAAACAGGCACGCTTTCGCCGGTGATCGAGGCCTGGTTGACCAGGGCCGAACCGCCCCGCACGATGCCGTCGACGGGCACCATCTCGCCCGCATTGACCACCACCAGATCGCCCTGCCGAACGCGGGCAAAGGGAACTTCGACAGCCCCGCCCTCGCTTTCGATCCAGGCGGTTTCGGGATTCGGGACCAGAAGATCGAGCAGCAGAGAGCTTGAATGACGGATCGTCGTCTCTTCAAGATATTCACCCAGCCCCATCATCAGATCGGTCGTGACCGCGGTGCGAAACTGGCCGCGAAGAGCGCCAAGCGAAACCGCCAGCGCATCGAGAAGTTCGACCGTAACGCCCTCGGTCAGCAACGAGCGGAGCCCGCGCAGGACCCGCGGCGAAATCGCCGCCAGGACGATCGCGCGCGCCAGAGACCGGGGCAACAGACGATATCCGGCAATCAGCGCAATCCGCCCGGCGGTCGGCAGAAAGGACGGCTCGGCGGCCTCATCCGGATGACGAAACCGCAACTGCTCGCGGCGCAGCCCGGAAAGCCGCGACAGGATACGCGCCCGGGTCGCGACGGTCCCGTCATGGGTGATCGCGACAGAGATCGCGTCGGCATTGATCCGCACCGTCCGAACGCCGGGGATCGTGCGAAACTGCGCCGCCAGATGGTTGGTGTCGAGCGAGGCCAGCCCCAGCACGGCAATCCGCGCCCGCAGGCGCCCGGGGATTTCATGCACGATCCTGACACCGGCGTCCGAAAGCGTCAGTGTCAGGTCGGCGGCTGCGGACTGGTCGAAGCTCATCCTGATGCGGATCAGTCGGCGCGGGCGTTCTTGATCTCGGACTCGGCGTCGCGGAAGCGTTCCTTCGTTTCCTCGACGCCGCCCTTAAGGGACAGCCATAGATGCGCAAGCCCGTTGATGGCCGCACGCTGGACGGCCTCGTTCGTCGCGACGTAAGTGACAAGGCCACCAACAACGGCACCGGTCAGGAACCGGCCGTTGCCCAGGGCATTCTTGTTGAGAAACCGGTTGGGAGGTGTCATCTGTCTACTCCTTCTGGTGGGTCCGGACATGCCTCGATGGCGCGCCGGATCGGGTCAGGCGTCGGCCTCGACGGTTTTGGGGCCGCTGGCGCCCGCGCTCTCCTTCTTGGCTGCGTTGGCGGCGTAAAGCACACCCGCCGCCAGCACGGCGAGTCCAAGAATGGGCACGCTTCGAGCCACATGCGAAACGACATGGGCCACGGCGCCGGCCCCTGCCCCGATCGCAGCGCTGTTGGCTGTGGCGCGAAGCGCCTCCCGGCCGGTCGTCTCCTTGTTCCGGACCCGGACCAGTTCGTACATTCCGGTCCAGGTTCCGGCGATTGCCGCACCGGTCAGACCCGCCTGCAATGCCTGGCTGGCATTCGGAAGAAGGCTTTGATTCCGTGCGGCGGTCGTGGTGTCCGGCTGGGTCATTGATCCGGTTCCTTGGCTTTGTTCGAGGGCGGTTCGCTGGACGCCGCCGCCGCGAATGTCCCGAGAAGCGCTTTCAGCGCCGGCAGGTTGGACAGCGCCAGAACGGCGCCCGCCCCGATCAGCGCGCCCTTCCAGAAATCCCGGTCGTTGAGCGCAAGCAGCTTTCCCAGCGCGGCGGGATTCACGTCCCCGCGCGAGAGGTGTTCGAACGCCTCGATATAATCCGCGGTGTCGGCCCCGCCCGACCGCTGCTGGGGTCCGGGTCCGACCGGCGCCTCCGGCCCGAAATAATACCAGCCGCAGGGCGGACGACCGGCCCAGGCCCCTCCTTGTCCGTAGGGCGCGCCGGGCTGCTGGCCCGGTCCCCAGAATTGCCAGGAGTTTGCCGCCATCTTGTCGGCAGACTCGTTCGTGTCCGTTTTGTCGTTCATCTTCAGGTCCCATCACGGCCGGTGCCCGGCCCCAGCATAGTCAAGATCTTCAGCGAGCTTGCCGCCTTGTGACCCCGCCGGAAATGACCTTGGTCAAGACCGGCCAGAACGTCACGCCCGGCAGAAGCCGTCCGGGCCGAGGGCAAGCATGAAGGGGGCGGTCTTGTCGTCCCGTCCTCTTTCGCTGTTTGGGTGCTGGCTGGGACCGTTGCGGGACTTGCGCCTGGCGCGACAAGCGCCCGACGGGCCTGGCTGGCATTCCGGGATCAGGCGACTTCGGTCTCGAAATGGCCGCACCGATCCTTGGATTTCACCACCGGCCACAGGCCGCGGGACGCCGCTTCGGGCTGCGACACCGGCGGGTTGAAGCGGCACGGGCCGACTTTCTCCAGCATGTTTTCGGCGTTGGCGCCATGATCTTCGAAGACGGCACACATGCTGCAGGCTTGCGTGGACACGGGCAATCCTCCGGTGTCATTCGGGCCGCCGACCGGCTTCGGCGGCATGATGAAATCATCGGCCCGCACCGACATCATGTCAAATGTTTTCGTTTATAAACATATATTTGACACTCACTTTCGGGATTGAGAACCCGACTGATCCGCTCGGATTCCCGGACCTGTCAGTCCGACGGCATCGCTTGGGCCGCTCAGAACCGTGGCCCAAGCGTCAGAAGAACGATGACAAGACCGGCCGCCAGCTGCAGGCCGGGCAGTACCGTCCCGGCCCCGGCGGCGCGCAGGGTCATGCGCCGCATGAAGACGCCGCCGCCGATCGCGAGACAATTGAACGTCGCCGTCCCCAGCCCCATGGCCAGGACCGCAACGCCTCCCGCGACCGGGATGCCGAACCGGAAGGCCACTGCCAGAAGGAACAGCGCCCCCGTGCAGGGCCGGATTGCGATGCTCAGGATCAGGCCCGCAACCTCCCGCGGCGATCGCAGCGCCGCCATCTGGGCGGCCGTCGGGCCATGGGCATGGCCACACCCGCAGTCTGCGTGATCGTGAAGGGGAGGCCCGGGCATTGCGTGCGGGCCGGGGGATCGTTCGGGCGGGATCGGGGTCCGCAGACGCCAAAGTGCCCGCGCCCCGCGAACCGCGACCAACGCTCCGATGGCAGCGATAGCCCACCGGCTGAGGTTTGCAAGCGGCCCCTCGGCCAGCGCAGAGGTCTCGGCGCTGGTCAGGGCCCAAATCCCCGCTCCGGCCGAGACAAGCAGGATCGCCATAGCCGATTGGGCCAGGCTGGCCGCAAGCCCCACCGCCAGCATCCGGCCAATCGGGATCCCTCCGGCCAGCGCGGCGCTGCCCAGAAGCAGCTTGCCATGTCCCGGCCCTACGGCATGCAGAAAGCCGTAGGCACCGCTCAGCAGGCACAAGCCTGCAAGAGCCATCGGGTTGCCCGCCTTGATGGCCCGCAACGCCGCCGCCATCATCTCTTGCACCGCGCGCTGTTGCTCCGCCGCCCAGAGAAACGCGGCCGCGGCCTGCGGGCCGGTCGCGGCGACCGCAATCGCAACGACCAAAGCCAACGCGGCCAGCACGGTCAGGATCAGTCGCATGTCAGGCGCAGCGCGTCTGCGAAACGCGCCCCGATATTGGGATCATCCGGAATTTCCTCAATCGACAGGGCCGCAAGCTGCTTTTGCAGGCGTTCGTCGGCTTCGTCGGGGCGAAACGGTCTCAGACCGGTCTGGCAACCAGGCGGGATCGGCGACGGCAAAAGCACGGTCTGCAGTGTATAGGCATAATAATAGGCGGGATCGAACAGCTTCAGGCTGGTCTCGGTGCCGGTCACGACAAGCGGACTGGCAAGCGGCAGATCGAAGCTGACTTCCACGCGGTCGCCCACCATCCGCGCGCGGCCATGTTGCGGCCGTCCAAGCGCAACCGGCGTGCCGCCCTGCCAGAGGTAGGTGTCTCCGGGATACTCCGGCGGCCAGTCGGTCTCGCCCTCGGCGATCCGGCTCAGATCGCCCGCATCGAGCACACCGTCGCCATCCCGGTCCAGATCGAGCTGGTCGTATAGCACCAGCGTCGAAAAGGCATCGTACAGCCAGACGATCCGCAGCCCGGTCAGACGCGCAGATGCGTCGACATAGAACCCGGCAGAGGCCGCGATGAAGACATGCGGATGCGCTGTGGCGGTCGTCGGCAAAAGCAGGCAGAGGGCGAAAAGAACACGCTTCATTCCGTTTTGCTAGCCTGGCGCGACGGGCCGCTCAATTCACGTCGTCGCGCAAAAGGGACCGAAGCGCCCATGGCCGAGACGGCGCGGCGCGGCCGGAAAGGGCTGCTGCATCATGCCTGTGCCGAGTCGATCCGCGTCAGCCAGGCCGAAACAACCTTTGCCCTTCCATGGCATCGTATGATTTATGTACCGAAATATCATACTAATCGGCCGCACGGGAACCCTTGACGGGAACACTTGCGGGCCAAAGCTGCCCTAGATACGTTATAGCATACCTCTTTGGACATGTCATGAAACCGATCGCCGTAGCGCTGGCACTTGCTGCCGGTCTTGGTCTTGCCCCTGCCCTTCACGCGGAAACTCTCGATTTCTCCTGGCCGCTGAATGTCGGCCCGCTCAACCCGCATCTCTATTCGCCAAGCCAGATGTTTGCGCAGGCAATGGTCTATGAGGGGCTGGTGAAATACAGGCCCGACGGCACCGTGGCCCCTGCCCTGGCAACGCACTGGACCGTGTCGCCGGATGGCAAGACCGTCACCTTCACATTGCGCGACGGGGTCAGCTTTTCCGATGGCGAACCGTTCGACGCCGCAGCGGTCGAGATGAACTTCGCGGCGGTCATGGGCAATGGCGCGCGGCACAAATGGCTTGGGCTGATGGGCGCGCTGGCTTCGGTGCGGGCAACCGGCCCGATGACGGTCGAGATCACCACCAAAGAGCCCTATTATCCGCTGCTGCAGGAACTGTCCCTGATCCGCCCGGTGCGGTTCCTCGCCCCGGACGCCTTTCCCGACAGCGGTCAAAGCGCCGACGGCATAAAGGCCCCGATCGGCACCGGCCCCTGGGTGCTGAGCGAAAGCGTGCTGGGCGAATACGACGTCTTCATCCGCAACGAGTCCTACTGGGGGCCCAAACCGGCTTTCGACAAGATCATGGTCAAGGTGATCGCCGATCCGAACACCCGGGCTATCGCGCTTGAGACCGGAGAGATCGACATGATCTACGGCCTCGAGGGGCAGATCACCCCCGACACCTTCCAGCGCCTCAAGGATGCGGGCTATGAAAGCGGCACCTCGAAACCGCTCGAGACGCTGGCGCTGGCGCTGAATACCGGCAAGGGGCCAACCGCCGATCTGGCCGTGCGCAAGGCGATCAACCATGCGCTTAACAAGGATGCGATGGTCGCCGGCATCTTCTACGGCACACAGGCCCGCGCCGACACGCTTTTCGCGCCGACGGTCCCCTATGCCGATATCGGGCTCGTGCCCTACGGATACGATCCGTCCGCGGCCATGGCCCTGCTGGATGCCGCGGGCTGGACGCTGCCGGATGGCGCGAAACTGCGCATGAAGGAGGGCCGGCCCCTGCAGATCGACCTCGTCTACGAAGCCTCGGATGCCGTGATGAAATCGGTGGCCGAAGTGGCGCAGGCCGATCTCGCTGCGGTGGGCATTGGCGTGACGCTCGCGGCCGCGGAAGAGACCGAGTTCTATGGCCGTCAGCAAAGCGGCAATTTCTCGATGATCTTCAACAGTACCTGGGGCAATCCCTACGATCCGCATGCATTCGTCAGCTCGATGCGGGTGCCCTCGCATGCGGACTATCAGGCCCAGCTCGGCCTGCAGGAAAAACCCGAGATCGACGCAGCCATCGGCGCCGTTCTCGTTTCGACCGACGAGGCCGAGAGGCAGGCAAGCTACGACTACATCCTGCGCACCCTCCACGACGAAGCCGTCTATGCGCCGCTGACCTACGCCACGGCGATCAGAGTGCTGGGCAAGGACGTGACCGGGCTGAGTTTTGGCGCAACCTCGAACGAGATCCCTTTCGAAACGCTCAGACCCGCGCGGTGAACCGTTATGGGGAAATACATCCTCGGACGGCTCTTCTGGCTTGGACCTCTGCTGCTGGCGGTGTCGTTCATCATTTTTGCGGTCATCCGGCTGGCGCCGGGCGATCCAGCCTTTGCCTTCCTTCGGCTCGAGAACATTCCCCCCACGCCTGAAGCGCTGGCGCAGGCGCGGCACGACCTCGGGCTCGATCAACCGCTTCTGGTGCAGTACGGGCACTGGCTTGCGGCGGCTCTGCAAGGCGATTTCGGCACATCCTTCGCCACCAAACGCCCCGTTTTGCAGGATATCGGTCATTTCATGCCCGCGACATTGCAACTGGCGGGCGTGGCGCTGGCCTTCTCGCTGATCGTGTCCGTGCCGCTGGGGCTGTGGTCGGCGCGCTTCAAGGACCGCTGGCCGGATCACCTGGTGCGCGGCATGGCATTTCTCGGCGTTTCGACGCCAAATTTCTGGCTCGGGTTCCTCCTGATCCTGACCTTTGCAGTCTGGCTGAAATGGTTGCCGCCCTTCGGCGCGGGATCTCTCGCGCATATGGTGCTTCCCGTGCTGACGGTGTCCTTCATGTCGCTGTCCATCAACGCGCGGCTCTTGCGGGCCAGCATGCTTGAAAGCGCCAACGCCCACCACGTGGCCTGGGCACGGATGCGCGGCCTGTCCGACCGCCAGGTGGAACGCCGCCACATCCTGCGCAATGCCATACTGCCGATCGTGACCGCGACCGGGATGCATCTGGGCGAACTCATCGGCGGGGCGCTTGTGGTCGAATCGATCTTCGCCTGGCCCGGCGTGGGACGCTATGCCGTCAGTGCCATCGGCAACAAGGATTTCCCCGTCATTCAGTGCTTTACGCTAATGATGGTCGTGGTCTTCGTGCTCTGCAACCTGATCGTCGATATCCTGTCGGCGGCGCTGAATCCGCAACTGAGACTGGGAGAAGGACCCGATCCGTGACCGACGGTCTTCCCGTTCCCTCTCGGCCCCGCCTGCCGCCGATGCGGCTGTCGCATCTGCCGCTGATCTTCGCCCTTGCCCTGGTGGCGGTCCTGCTCTCGGCGGCGCTTTTCGCGCCCTGGCTCGCGCCGCACGACCCGAACCTCATCTCGCTTGCCGACCGGCTGCAGGGACCTTCGGCCCGGCATTGGCTGGGGACCGACCATCTGGGGCGCGACCTGTTCTCCCGGCTGATGCATGGCACGCGGATGTCGCTCGGCTCGGTCCTGATGAGCCTGCTTGGCATTCTGGCCATCGCGGTACCGGTCGGGGCGGCCGCCGGCTATCTCGGCGGCCGGGTGGATCAGGCGCTGATGCGGATCTGCGACGGCATGATGACCTTCCCGACGGTGGTGCTGGCGCTCTTTCTGATCGGAGCCCTCGGCACCGGCCTTGCGAATGTGGTGGTGGCCATCGCCGTGTCGCATTTCCCCTTCTATGCGCGGATCGTGCGCGCGGTGGTGCTGACCCTGCGCAATGCCGATTTCGTCCTGGCGGCACGGCTGTCCGGAGCGGGACGGATCCGGGTCTTTATCGATCACCTGTTACCCGCGATCGCGGCGCAGATCCTCGTGCTGGCCAGTCTCGATGTCGGGCACATGATGCTGCATGTCTCGGGCCTGTCCTTCCTGGGCCTCGGGGTCGAAACGCCCACCGCGGAATGGGGCGTGATGATCGCCGACGGGCGACAGTTCGTGTTTTCGCAGCCAATGCTGATCGTGCTGCCGGGGCTGTGCCTGTTGATGGCGGTGATGGCCTCGAACATCCTCGGCGACGCGCTGCGCGACCGTCTCGACCCCCACCACCAGTTCGGGCATGACCACTGATGCGCAAAGCCGAGACCCTGACGATCGAGGATCTTTCGGTGGCCTGGCAGCACGGGCCAAACAGCCACTGCCTGGTGCGCGCCGTAAGCCTGACGCTTCGGACGGGCGAAGTTCTGGCGCTGGTCGGCGGCTCTGGTTCGGGCAAATCGATGACCTGTGCCGCAACGCTTGGGGTGCTGCCCCAAAGCGTGAGCTGCACCGGCGGGCGGGTGCTGATCGACGGGCAGACGCTCCCGCCGCAGGCGCTTCGCGGGCGGATCGTGGCCTCGGTGCTGCAGAATCCGCGCTCGGCCTTCAACCCGGTCCGCAGCATGGCCGATCACGCGCGCGAGGTCTTGAGGGTGGCCGGAGTCGACCCCTCACAGCATCGGCGCGCCATCCTGGACGCCTTTGCCGAAGTCGGGCTCGACGATCCCGCGCAGGTCGCGACGCTCTATCCGTTCGAGATGAGCGGCGGTATGCTGCAGCGCGCGATGATCGCTCTGGCGCTTCTTTCGGGGGCCCCGTTTCTCTTTGCCGACGAGCCGACCACGGATCTCGATCTGGTGGTGCAGGCCCGAATCCTGGACCTGCTGGACAGCCTTTCGCAACGGCACGGACTTGGGGTGCTGATCGTGACCCACGACATGGGCGTGGTCGCACGGCTGGCCCATCGCGTCGCAGTCATGGACGCCGGAGAAATCGTCGAGACCGCCCCGGTCGACCGGATCTTCATGGCGCCCCGCCATCCTGCCACACGGAACCTGGTTGCGGCCCATCTGAAACTCTACGAGATGGAACCGGCATGACTGCGCTTCTGTCCGCCGAGGGCCTGTGCAAAAGCTACACCCGCCGATCGCTGATCCGCGCCCAGGCGCCGCGCGAGGTGCTCGGCGGCGTTTCCATTGCCGTCGCGCCTGGCGAAAGCCTTGCCGTGCTGGGCCGGTCCGGCTCGGGCAAAAGCACCTTGATGCGGCTGCTTATGGGGCTTGAAAAACCAAGCGCGGGACGCGTGTCGTTCCGGGGCCAGGATCTCCAGCATCTGGATGCGGCAGGCACCCGGAACTTCCGGGCATCGGTACAGATGGTGTTTCAGGACTCGATCGGGGCGGCGAACCCAAGGTTCCGCCTCGGCGATATCGTCGCCGAGCCGCTGCGGCATCTGACAGCGCTGGACAAGCGGGCTCGCACCGCCAGGGTCGCCGAGCTGCTTGCCTCTGTGGGGCTTTGCCCCGAAGACGCTCGCAAACACCCCTCGCAGGTTTCCGGCGGGCAGTTGCAGCGCGTCTGCATTGCCCGCGCGCTGGCGACCGATCCGGCGCTGCTGGTGCTGGACGAGGCCGTCTCGAACCTCGACATCCTTCTGCAAGGACAGATCATCGACCTGATCCGGTCATTGCGGACCCAGCGCGGCATGGCGCTGGTGTTCATCACACATGATCTGCGGCTGGTGCGGCTCCTGTGCGAGCGCGTCGCCGTGATGGATGCGGGGCGCATCCTCGAAACCGGTCCTGTCGACCGGCGCCTTCAGTTGCAGAGCCGTGCCGGCCGAGCGCTGCAGGACGCTATCCTTCCCGCCTTGCCGAAGGCCAAAGGCATGCATGCGGGCGCAGGCCTCGAGGATGTCAACGTCGGCTGAAAAACGGACCAGGTCCGGGGGGCGTTACCCGGCCTGGCCGTTGCGCGACGGCAACCGGTCCCTCGCCCGGCGGCGCTTCGCCTCGCCAAATCGCAGCCCCGACGCCCGGCACCTTGCGTCAAGCCTTCGAACTCTCTCGAAATTTCATAACCTGTATGAGAGAATTGCATTCTGATGCGTCTTGACAGTCCCTGTCCCAAACAGCACCTTCGCGGCTGTTCAGGTGCCGCAGGAAACTGCGGAGAATAGGGAATACGGTGCGGCGCGAGCCTTGTGACAAGGTCGGCCAAATCCGGAACTGCCCCCGCAACTGTAAGCGGATGGCCTGCCCGAGATGCCACTGGCGCGACACCGTGCCGGGAAGGCTGGCGCTGGCGAAGATCCGCATAGTCAGGAGACCTGCCTGAACCGCTCACCTGTTCCGATCGCGGGGTGCGTATCGGGCGCGGCTCTTCCGTCATGGTGACTTCCGTGCGTCCTTTGCTTTTGCAAATGCGGCGTCAATTCACTCCGGGTTGCGGTGCCTGCCGCAAGCCGTCCAAAAGGCATACCCCGATGGCGAAAGACAGCCAGACATCCTGCACATCCCGCCGCGTCACCTATCGCGCCGATCACGTCGGCTCGCTGCTGCGTCCGCTTGCGGTCCGGAAATTGCGCGCCTCCGCGGCGCCGCCCGAGGAGCTTCGCGCAGCCGAAGACGAGGGCATTCGTGGCCTCGTCAAGCTTCAAAAGGACGCCGGCCTCAAGGTCTTCACCGATGGCGAGGCCCGCCGCCAGTTCTGGCACTACGATTTCATGGGCATGCTGACCGGGCTGGACATGAAGCCCTCGAACCGCAGCCTGCCGTTCAAGACCGATCACAAGACCCCGCCCATCGAGGCGCATCTGACCGGGCCGCTGGATTTCCCCGCGGATCATCCGATGCTTCAGCATTACACCTTCGTGCAGGACCTCGTGAAGCCGGGCGAAGGCATCGCGAAAATCTCGATCCCCGGTCCGTCTGCATGTCATTTCCGCATGGTGCCCGAGAACATCGAGCACAAACCCTATCTGGATCAGGAACTGATGTTCCACGACATCGCCGCGACCTACCGGAAGGCGGTCCAGGCGTTCTACGATGCGGGCTGCCGCTATCTGCAGCTTGACGACATCTTCTTTGCCTATCTCGGAGATCCGAAACAACGCGAAGAGCGGCGGGCAATGGGACAGGATCCCGAAGAACTGGTTCTCAAATACGCTTGGATGCTGGAAGAGGCAATCAAGGACCGCCCCGCCGATCTGCTGATCGGCATGCACATGTGCCGCGGCAACTTCCGGTCCTCGCATGTGGCCGAGGGCGGGTATCACTATGCCGCCGATGCGATTTTCAACCAGACATCCGTCGATGTGTACCTGATGGAATACGACACGGAGCGCGCGGGCGGGCTTGAGCCCTTGGCCAAGCTGCCCAAGGGCAACAAGCGCGTGATGCCCGGGTTCATCACCACCAAGACGGGTGAACTGGAAACGCCGGACTGGCTGCGCCGCAAATACGACGAAGCGTCGAAATATGTCGACATCGATCAACTGGGCATCGCGCCGCAATGCGGCTTTGCCTCGACCGAGCATGGCAACACGATCACCGAGGATGACCAGAAACGGAAACTGGAACTGGTGGTCGAGACCGCCCATGCCATTTGGGGCGAAGACTGAGCCATGAACATCTTCCGTTTCGTTCTGGCAGCTGCGGCCTTCGTCGTGGCCTTTCCGGCCATGGCCGACATACTGAAGCTCGCGCATTTCGTGCCGCGCCCCCTCCACTGACCGCCGCCATCGTCTCGCCCCTCACCAAGGGGCGTGGCGGATTCCGGTTGAATAGCCCCGTGTGTCGTTGGCGTCTTCTTCGCTGATTTTGAGGCAAGGAGGCCAGGAGGCCAGGATGGGCAGCAGCAGGTTCAGCGATGCGTTCAAGCGGGACGCGGTCGCGCAGATCACCGAGCGGGGCTGCCCGGTCAGGGACGTGTCCGAGCGTCCCGGGGGCAGCCCGTATTCGCCCTGCGCCTGGAAGAGGACGTTCGCGAAGGCGTCATCGGCAGGGGCAGAGACCCGCCAGGAGGCGCGGCGGGACGTGTTCGACGACATCGGGATGTTCTGCAACCCGAAGCGCAAGCACGCGCGGACCGGAATGCCGTCGCCCCTCAAGTTCGAGCGGCAGCAGAAACTGAGGCATGAGGGCGTCCAGGACACTCGGGGCCATTCAATGGCGCGATGGGCAACAGGTCCACACGTGACCAGGGAACGCGCCGAACCTGTCCCCAGAATCTGGGGAGGAACCTGTGGGTAACCCGCTGCAAACCCCATCTTACCCAATCCTTAACGGCTTGATTAATTTTTGGGCGGCGATCGGAAACTACACGTCCTGCGTGTGGTCCGGCTCGCCAGCCGCCAGGTCATCGGCGCCGAGGCGGTGGCGGAACTGCCTGCCCGCTGCGCGGCGATGATGGAAGAGATCGCGGGCAAGGTGACCGAGGGCGGCACGACCCGGGTCATTCCGCCGGTGCTCTGGCCCGAGGAAAGCACCCGCAATGCCGGGCTGCGCGGCGATCCAGGCGAGATGGACGGCGCCCGTTACGAGGAAGAGACCGGCTTTTCGGTCTTGTCTCCGGGCATGTGCATAGGGCGCGGCCGGCCGGCGCCCCATGGGGCGGGGCGATCCGTTCGTGCTGGCCCCGGGGATAAGCCCGACGCTCTCGGTCGATCACCGCTCGGTCGACGGCGCGCTCGGGGCGCAGCTTCTGGCCGGGATCCGGCAGGGACTCGAAGACCCGATGTCGCTTCTGCTCTGACCGGCCCCCGCCAGTCAGACCCCGCCGGTCAGACCCCGTCGATCAGGATATCGAGCGCGCGCTTCAGCGCGTCGCGCGCCTCGGCCAGCGACCCGACGCGGTCGCGCAGCTCGGCCCCCGGCACGGCGGCCAGTTCCTGCACGCGGACGATATAGGCCGTGCCCGCGACCTCGACCCGCGGCGTCAGGCCCGGAAAGGCGGCATAGCGCCCCTCCTCGCGCAAGGGCGCCACAAGGCGCGAGGCCTCGATCCCGATCAGATCGGTCTGCAAATCGACCACAAGCGGGCCGCCCGCCAGGCGGAAGACATCGAACTGCGCCATCCCCTGCCCCGCTCAGAAGCTGCGGTAGCGCGCCAGCGGCAGCCCGGCCGTACCGACCTCGTCGGCATAGGCCTCGATGGCGGCGCGGTTCTCCTCGCGCCAGTGCCGGTTGCGCTCGGCGCGCGCCGCGGCGGCGATGGCCTCTTCGGCCAGCCGCGACATGTTCAGCCCCAGCGCCCGCGCCTCTTCGGACACGGCCGCGTCGATGGTCAGGTTCACCTTGACGCGCCCCATCTATCCTCTCGCCTCATACGTATGTCCCGCAAGCATCCTACAGGCGTCCGCGGCGTCAGGCAAGATCCGGGCAAGATCGGGGCATGCGCCGCCCCACCCCCGAAAACCTTCCCCGCGGGGAAGGTCCCTGCCCTGCTGCCGGGATCACTCCAGCCGGTCCAGCATCTGCCGCACGGCCTCTTCCAGCCGCCGCCGGTCGATGGTCGAGAAGTCCCGGGGCAAACGGATCTCCAGCCGCCCGTCGGCGGCGGTGCAGCGCGCCCGCCCCTCCTTGCGGTTCAGCTGAAAGCTGGTCTTGGCCTTGCTGCCGCCCGCCCGTTTCGGCGCGGGCTTCGGGGCCGCGCGCGTGTCCTCCTCGGCCCCGGCCTCGACGCCAAGCTGCTGCCGGATCGCGGCCAGCTCGTCGGCCACGGTGCGCCCCTCCCAGCCCTTCAGCGTCTCGGCGATGGCGGCGCGGCACTCGGGGTCCTCCTCCAGCCGCTGCGCCAGCGCCAGCCCCAGCGCGCGCGGCAGCTCTTCGGGATAGGCCAGGATGCCCTTCATCCGCTCGACCACCTTGATGAAGCCGCGGATATAGCTGCGCTTCTGGTAGCGGGCCGACTTGAACAGCAAGGCCACCGCGCGGTCGGGGTCGGTCTCGGGCGTCGCGGGATCGGCGGCGTAATCGACCGCAAGCTGGGCCATCTCGTAGAACGAGATGTCCTTGCGCACGAGGTTCTCGTCGACCATCCGGCGGTAAAGCGTCTCGATCCCCTCGCCCTCCGGCATGACCGCGGCCGGGATCGTGCCCCAGGCCTCGGCATCGCTTGTCTCGGCCAGCAGCGCCTTGTAGGCCGCGAGACGCCGGTAGCCCTGGATCAGTTCGTACCGCCCCTGCCCCGCCGCCTCGACCCGGATCGGGTTCGACAGCCCGATCGAGACGATCGAGGCCTTCAGATCCTCCAGCTCGGGGTCCGCGCCGGGCTTGCGGTCGCGCACCAGCTTGGCGGTGTCGATCGCCTCCAGCGGAATGCTCTCCAGCACCAGGCCAAGCCGTTTCAGCCGCACATGCTCATGGGCCAGCGCGTCGTTCTCGGCCCGGATCCGGGCCTCGATCTCCTGGCGTTCGCGGGCCGAATGGGCGGTTTCGCCGATGGCCGTGGCCATCGGGCCGCGGCGGCGGGCAGCCCCGGACGGGTCACCGACCTTCCCCGCGGGGAAGGTTTTCGTCTCCGGCGCGGCCGCGGGCGTTTCGGCGCCCGGCGGGTTCGGGACCTCGGCCGACCGTTCGGCGGGCATGTCCTCGGGCATGTCGATATCGAACATGCGGCGTTTCTTCCTGACCATCGGCGTCTCCTCAGATCTTGTCCCAGCCGGCCAGCACGGTGCCGCGGAACTCTTCATAGGCGCGGTCGAAGCTGGCCCTGGCGCGGCGCCAGGTTTCGCGGGTCATGTTGCGGTAATCGATCTCGTAGACCGAACTCAGGAACCGCCCCGACTGCTCGACCGCGCGGGTCATCTCGACCGGATGCGTGGTCACATGATCGCCGAAAACCTTGCGGAACGCCTCCAGCATCGCGCGGTGCAGGTCGTTGCCGGGCTCGTAGCGGGTCATCAGAAAGCGGATGTCGACGAAGGATTTCGGCAGCGAAACCTTCCCCGCGGGGAAGGTGCTTTCGAACCCGGCGGCCAGATCTTCCAGCGCCTCGGACAGCTGTCCGATGAAGGACGTGGTGCTGTCATATTCCCAGTAGCCCGGCCCCGAGGGGATATAGAGCATGTCGGCCGCGAAGACCGCGTTCATCGACTGATAGCCGATGGCGGGCGGGCAGTCGAAGAGGATCAGGTCGTAATCGTCATCCGCGATCCCGTCGAGATAGCGCGAGACGGCGGCAAAGAAGGTCCATTCCGGGTTCAGGTGCCGGTACTGGGCGCTGGCGAATTCGACGAAGGCGGCGTTGGCGCAGGACGGCACGATGTCGATCGTCGACCAGCAGGTCTTCTGGATGAAATCGGCATGGCGCAGCTCGTCCAGCCCCATGTCGCGCAGCGAGGCGGGCAGCTTGCGCTCGGGCAGGGCGGTGCCGCTGGCCGCCCCCGTGACGGCCGAGTTCATCCGGTCGGTCTCGCGGATCAGGTCGCGTGCCATGATCCCCCAGACGGTATAGTCCTCGCTGACATCGGTCAGCCCCATGGAATGGCTCAGCGTCGCCTGCGGGTCGAAATCGACGACCAGCACCCGGTAGCCGTCAAGCGCCGCCGCATGCGCCAGATGCAGCGCCACCGTCGACTTGCCCGCGCCGCCCTTGAAGTTCGCGACCGCGGCGCGGAAGGCGCGCTTGCCCGGCGGGCGCGGCGGCATCAGGCTTTTCCGGTTGGCCTTCATCCGCCGGCGCAGCTCGTTGATCTCTTCGAGCGAGAACCAGCGCTGGCGGCCGTCCTCCTCGACCTCGCCGCCGGGAAGGCTGGGATCGGCGGCCAGCTTGCCGCGAAAGGTCGACTGGTTGATCTTCAGGATCAGCTCGGCCACCTCCCAGGACGAGAAGCGGCGCAGCTGCTTGGAATTCTCCGGGCTGAAGGTGTGCTGCCGGATCCATCCCTGCATCTTCAGGGACTGGGACTGGAGCCGGGCCAGATCCGTATGAGTGTACATGCTCTGCCTCAACGCAAATTGGGTTCATTTCCCGAAATACGCCCATTCTTGCAAAAACGCAAAATCCAAGTTACCTCTGTCGCAATCTTCGTCGCAATCTTCCCTGCGGGGAAGGTCCGGCCTGTCGGTCCAGCACGGCCACCGCGGCCCCGGACGAATCGGCGTCCCGGCCGACCGGGGCAGGGCCCCGCCAAGGCGCGGCCGATTTAGGGGACAGCCGCGCGGCGACCTCTACGGATTGGGGGACAAAACCGCGATTCAACGGGACAGCCAGGGTGTCCCCCAATACCAGAGATACCCTGAGTCAGTCTTTCGAAATCGGGATCGCAGACCACCGTCGCGCCCGCCGCTTGACAGAATCGAAACCCCGGACGTAAATGGGCGACATCAACGAAAGAGCGTTGAATACGCCGTCGAAAACCAGAGGCACCACGCCCGGAGCAGTCAGGCCCCCGCATCACCCCCGGGGACGAACAGGTAAGGCCATGCAAAGTGTCAAGCCCGTCGGAGTGCAGGCCGCATCGCGGAAATACGATCTGTTGTCGGCGCTGGCGGCGCATGGGCTGGCGGGCGACCGCGCCACGCAGACCCGCACGCTGCGCCTCATGGCGCTGATCACCACGCGCTACAACTGGCAGCGCGACGAGCTGTGCGTCGGCCAGCGCGAAATCGCGCGGCTCTGGTCCTGCGACGAGCGCACCGTCAAGCGCGAGATGGCCCGGCTGCGCGCCGCAGGCTGGCTGGTGCAGAAGACCCGTGGCAGCCGGGGCCGGATCAGCACCTACCGGCTCGACACGCTGCAGATCGCCGAGGACACCCGGCCGTGCTGGCCGCTGATCGGCGAGGATTTCGTCGCCCGTCTGGGCGGCCGTCCGCCAGAGCCGGACCCCGCCGGCAAGGTCGTGCCGCTGCGGCCCGCGGTCAGTCTTCCCGAAGAGGCAGAGGGGGTCTGGGGCCGCGCCCGGGCGATCCTGTCCGAGGAACAGCCCGCGATCTTCCGGGCCTGGCTCGCGCGGCTGACAGAGGTCGAAAGCGGGCAGGGGACCCTGGTGCTGTCCGCGCCCTCGGCCTTCTGCCAGAGCTATATCGCGACCCATCTGATCCAGGCGCTGACCGCCGCGGTGCGCCGGGCCGACCCAAGCCTCGCCCGGGTCGAGGTCATCCACTGACCGGCCCGACCTTCCCCGCGGGGAAGGTCGGGGCAGAAAACCGGGCCGAAACCGCAGGAATCGCGCTATCCTGCCCCCGGGAAACAGGGAGGGACAGGATGGAGAGGGACACGCCCGCCCCGGAAGCGGGGCGCCGCATGACCCGGCGGCTGGTGCTGGGGGCCGGTGCAGGCCTGATCGCGGCCCGCGCCGCACCGGTCTTCGGGCAGGGGGCCGACGACTACCGCGCCCTGGCGCTGGCCATCGAAGAGGCGCGCAGGGTCCGGGATTTCGCGGTCGGGATCGCGCTTGCGGAAATCGACTTCGCCCTCATCGACTTCCTGAAGACCGATTTCGACGCGCGACGGCAGACATTGGCGCTTGCCCGCGAGACCGGCCGGTTCGACACTGCCGACGCGGCCACGGCCTATCTGGCGGGCCTTCCCGAAGCCTTGCCCGACCTCGTGCCGCTTGGCTTCGACCAAGGCGGGCTGGCCGCGCAGCGGACCGTGGTCGCGATGCTGGCCGCCGAGGGCGTGCCGCTGGCGCCGTCGCCCGACCTCGTGACCCCGGCAAGCATTCCCGCCATCCCGGCCTATGCCAAGCCCGTGGCCGGACGGCCCGATACCGATCTGATCGTGGCGGCCGATATCGTTCTGGAAACCATGGGCATTTCCATCGGCGATGCCAGCCTGATCGTGGCGCTGATTGACAGCGACCCGGGGTTGCGCGCGGCGCTGGAAGATCTGGTCGCGCGTATTTCCAGCAAGGACTGGCAGGAGGTCGTCGAACTGGGCGAGGGGGTCTTCAAGCTTTTCGTCGCCAGCGCGGCCTGGGCCGAGATCAAGCGCCGGGCGATCCGGAAGCTTTCGTGGCGGCTGGCGCTGAAGGCCGTTCCGGTGGTCGGATGGCTGTATTGCGGGGCGGCCTTCATCGTGTCGGTGAAGAAGAACTATCATCGGTTCTCCTTCGCCTGAGCCCCGGAGCGCCTCGGGATGACAGCGAGATGAAAACCGGCCGGGCATCGACCGTCAGGGCGGTCTTCCTGTCGGCCGCCGTCGTTGCGGCGGGGCATGGTCTTCTGTCCGGGGGCGCGGACCCGGCCGCCTCGGCGGGCTTCGGAATTGCGGGCGGCTTTGGCGCGCTGGTGCTTGATATCTGCCGCACGCTGGCGGCAGGGCGGTGCGGCCGCCGGAACGGCCCCTAGCCCGGCCGCGCCGCGGCAGGCGAGGGGAGGGGGGCGACAGGGACCCGCCCCCCGGGCCGATCAGAAGGCGTAATGCTTTTCCAGATCGTCGAAGAAGTCCTTCCGGACCACGCGCTGGCGTTCGAGGAAGCCCGCGAGCGGGCCCGATTCGTCCATCCGCCCCTGCTCGCGCAGCTGACCCAGCGCTGCCTGCATGCCGTAGACCGCCGATTGCAGCGCGACATTGGCGTATAGCACCAGCTTGAAGCCCATCCCGTCCAGCTCGGCCAGATCGAGGATCGGGGTCTTGCCGCCGACCACCAGATTGACGATCTGCGGCGTGCCGGGCAGGGCCTTGGGGATACCGGCCAGTTCCTCGACGCTTTGCGGGGCCTCGACGAAGGTGATGTCGGCGCCGTCCTCGACGAAGGCCGCGGCGCGGTCCAGCGCCTCGGAATAGCCGTCGGTGGCGCGGGCATCGGTGCGGGCGACGATCAGCGTGTTGCTGTCCTGCCGGGCATCGACCGCGGCCTTGATCCGCGAGCGGGCCTCGGCCAGCGGCACGACCTCCTTGCCCGAGAAATGCCCGCAGCGCTTGGGCGTCTTCTGGTCCTCGAGCTGGATCGCGCTGGCGCCCGCGCGTTCCAGGGTGCGGACCGTGTGGCGCACGTTCAGCGCGTTGCCGAAGCCGTTATCGGCATCGACCACGATCGGCAGGTCGGTCGCATCGCGGATCGTCGCCGTGTGCTGGGCGATCTCGGGCAGGCTGACGAAGGCCAGGTCGGGCATGCCCAGATAGGTGTTGGTCAGGCCCGCGCCGGACAGATAGACCGCCTCGAACCCGAGATCCTCGATGATCCGCGCGGCCAGCGCATTGGCCGCGCCCGGCAAGAGCAGGGCGCCGCCCTGTGCGATCCGGTTCCGGAAGCCGCGGTTGACGTCGTGATTGAGCATGGTGCCTCGTCTTTCTGTGGTCTCTGTGCCGGGGGGGCGGCGGGTTTTCTTGGAGGGGGGCGTCAGGTCCTGGCGGCGGGGCAGGGGGCATAGACCCTGCCGTCCATCAACCGCCGCTGGGTGCGCAGGATGCGCGCGGCAAGGATCTGGCCGCTGGCGGGGTCGCGGGTCGCGCCGACGGTGACGATGCCGCTGGGCGTGCCGATCCGAAGCCCCTCGGGGTCGGCCGCGCGGCTGCAGTGCGCGGCCACCACCGACCCCGGCAGCACCGCCGCCGAGGCCAGCGCCAGCGCGCCGGTGACCGGCACCGCGCGATGCGCCTGTCCGGCCGAAATCATCCGGATCTGCAGGTCGTGGCTTTCGGCGGGATGGACCTGCCCCGACAGGTCGCGACAGGCGGCCGCGGGGCCGACCAGTGCCACCTTGGGCGTGGCGATGCGGGCCGCGGCGGCGGCCATGTCGGGGGCCAGCCGCATCGCCACCGAGGCGCGCCTGCGGATCTCTTCCAGCCGGTCCATCAGCGCGGTGTCGGCGTCGATGGCCTCGGGATGGGCGCTGGAGTCGGCGCCGAGATCGGCGGCCGCCACGAAGACCGAGGGCACGGCGGCGTCGATCATCGTGACCGCCACCGCGCGGCCGTCCGCGAGGGTGAGGCGGTCGAGAACCTTGCCTGTCGGCAGCGCGCCATGGCCGCACGTGTCTGCGGGGTCAAGGAAATCCAGCGTGACCGGGGCGCCGGTGCCGGGGACGCCGGGAATTTCCAGATCGCCCGCGACCGTGGCCCGGCCGCCCGCAACGGCAAAGCGCGCCCGGATGATCTTGCCGGAATTGGTGTTGTGGATGCGGACCGTCGCCTCGCCGTCGCGCGGGCCCGCGACCAGCCCCTCGTCATAGGCGAAGGGGCCCATGGCCGAGCTCATGTTGCCGCAATTGCCCGAGAAATCGACGGCCTCGGTGGTCACGCCGATCTGGGCGAAGGTATAGTCGATATCGGCATCCTCGCGGGTCGGCGGGCCGATCACGCAGACCTTGCTGAGCGACGAGATCCCGCCGCCCATGCCGTTCAGTTGCCGCTTGTTCGGATCGGGCGAGCCCATGATCGCGGCGAAAAGCGCGGGCCAGGCGGCCTCGTCCGCGGGCAGGTCGGCGCGTTTCAGCACCACGGCTTTCGAGGTGCCGCCGCGGAGGAAGGCGGCGGGAATGGCGGTCTGGGTCAACGGTCGTCCTCCCCGGGGCCGGACAGTTGCGCCTCGAGCGCGGCCCAGCTGTTCTGGATATGGCGGTGCATCAGGATGCCTGCGACCTCGGCATCGCCCGCGGCGATGGCCTCCGAGATGCGTTCGTGTTCGCGCAGCGCGGTGGCGCCCCGGCCGGTCACGTTGCGATGCTTGAGCCGCAGCAGCAGAAGCTGCGGATAAAGCTCGCGGGTCAGGTAGCGCAGGATGATCGGGTTGCCGGCGACGCGGGCGATGACGATGTGAAAGTCGCGGTCGCCGCTGCCCTGCAGATAGGCGCCCTCGGGATGGGCGGCGACGTCGCGGGCGTGCTGGTCCAGCAGCGCGCGGAACGATCCGGCGCTGACCGAGTCGGCACGGGCGGCGGCCAGCCGGGCGGCCTCGGCCTCGAGGGCTGCGCGCACCTGATAGAGCGCGCGGGCATCCTCGCGGCCGACCTCGCGCACCCGCGCACCGCTGTTCGGCACGATGGCGACAAGCCCGCTTTCGCTGAGGTCCTGCAGGGCGGCGCGGACCGGGCCACGGCTGACCTGGAACCGGCCCGCAAGGGCCACCTCGCCCAGACGGGCGCCCGGTTGCAGCGTGCCGGACAGGATCTCGGCCCGCAGGGAGGCCGCCACGCGCTCTGTCGCCATGACCTTGCTTTCCGCCGTCTGCATGGGGGTTTGCCGTCCTTGTCCTGGGTGGACCTTGACCGGGTCCGGGCTGTATGCGCGCAAAAATTGTACTACAAACTTGTCCATTGTGAGACGCATGTCAACATGAGCGGCTGCTTGACAATTGAATTGTAATACGTTGGAGTGACGAAATCGGTTTCTAGTCAGAAAATTGTGCTACAAAATCTGGCGCAATCGGAGGAGGATCATCCATGAACATGAAACGCCGGCAGTTCGCTGCCGCGGCGCTTGGCCTGTCGCTGGCCGCCGCAATCGCCCCGCTGGGCGCGAGTGCCGACACCGCCTGGCCGCCCCGCAAGATCACCTTTGTCGTGGCGCTTGGCCCCGGCGGGTCGGCCGACCGCACGGCGCGGGCGCTGGCCCAGAGGATGCAGCAGGACCTGGGGGTGCCGATCTCGGTCGTGAACCAGGAAGGCGGCGGCGGCCATGTCGGGCATACCTATTTCATGAACATGCCCGATGACGGCAGCTATTTCCTGGCCTCGTCGATCCATCCGTATATCTCGAACGCGATCCTGCGCTTCGATGCGGATTATTCGCTGAAGGATTTCGCCTTCATCAACGCCCAGTGGAACGATTACGACCTGTTCGCGGTCAACGCCAAGACGCCCTACGAGAGCCTCGGGGCGTTCATGCAGGCGGCGAAGGACAAGCCGGGCACGCTGAAAGCCTCGGTGGTGCCGAACTCGACCGGGGCGATCAACCTGTCCCTGGCGATGGAGGCCTTCGGCCTGTCCGAGGGCGATATCAACGTCGTGACCTATCAGTCGGGCGGGGCGGCGCGGACCGCGGTCGCGGGCGGGCAGGTCGACCTGACGGTGCTGGCCGCCGACGGGACGCTGTCGATCGCGGAATATGTGCGCCCGCTGGCGGTGGCGGCCGACGCGCCGCTGAAGGACTGGGACGCGCCGACCCTGAACGCGGTGCTGACCGAAAACGGGCTGGATCAGACGCCGGTGCTGGCCGGGTCGATGCGCGGGCTCGCAGCCCATGCGAGCTTCCGCGACAAGAACCCCGAGGCCTTCGAGAAGATGGTCGAGGCCTATCACACCGTGTTGCAGGACCCCGACTTCGTCGCCAGCCTCGAGGCCCAGGACATCGGGACGGAGTGGCTTGGCCCCGAGCGGACGACCGAGATCATCGAATCGAACTTCGAGATCCTCAAGCGGTTCCATCCGGCCGAGTGATCCGGCCCGCCTGACCCGCTTGTCCGACCCGGACAGCCGCGGGGGCCCTGCGCCCGCGCGGCGTTACCGCCCCGAATTCGGAGACCGTCCATGATCCGGCGCTTCGCCCCGACCCATGCCATCACGCTTGGCCTCGTGCTGTGCGTCACGGGCTATATCACCTGGAGCGCGGTCTCGGCCTCCAGCACGCTGAACAACCTTGTCGTCGTGGCGCCGGTCGCGGTGCTGCTGGTGGTGCTGTGCCTGATCATCGTGGCGACCGCGCTGCTGAGGCCCGAACCCGACCCGCAGGAGGCACATTATTCGGCCTGGGGCGATCTGGCCTTGCTGGCGGGGTTCGCGGTGTTCTGCTTCGGGCTGACGACGGTCGGTTTCGATGTCGCGACCTTCCTGTTCGTCTGGGCGGGCGTCGTGGTGTCGGGCGGGCAGGGCAAGTGGCAGCCGCCGCTTTACGCCGCCCTCTTCACGGTGCTGATGGTCGAGGGCTTCGGCGCGCTCTTTCCCTATCCGATGACCACGCTGGTGCTGTGACATGATCGACCATTTCGCGCTGTCCCAGGCTTTCGATCTGCTGTTTTCCAGCTTCTCGCCCTGGCTCTGGGTGATCCCGGGCCTGCTGATCGGGCTGATCTTCGGGTCGATCCCGGGGCTTCAGATCTCGATGGCGATGGCGATCTTCCTGCCGGTGACCTTCGGCATGGATTTCCTGCAGGCGATGCTGTTCCTGACCTCGATCTTCACCGGCGGCGCCTATGGCGGAGGGGTGACGGCGATCCTGATGAACATTCCCGGGTCGTCCTCGTCCATCGCCACCGCCTTCGACGGCTATCCGATGGCCCGGCAGGGCAAGCATAACGAGGCGCTGGGGCTGGGGCTTGCGGCCTCGGTCGTCGGCGCCTTCGTGGGTTACATCCTGCTTCTGTTCCTGATCGACCCGCTGGCCGCCTTCGTGCTGAAGATCGGTCCGATGGAAATGGTGGTTGTCGTGCTTTGGGGGCTGACCCTGATCGCGACGCTGAACACCACCAGCATGCCCAAGGGTCTGCTGGCGGGGATGTTCGGGCTGATGCTGAGCCAGATCGGCATGTCCACGACGGGCGTCATGCGCACCACCGTCGGCAATCCCTACCTGCTGGACGGCATCCCGGTGGTGCCCGCGATGATCGGGATCTTCGCGGCCTCGGAACTGTTGCGCCTGCGCGGCAGCAATTTCCTGGTCGAGGACAAGGCGCAGCGGGACATCTCGATGCGCCGGATCCTGCTGGGCGGCGCGCAGATCTTCCGCCATCCGGGCGTGCTGATCCGCGGCAGCCTGATCGGCGCGCTGATCGGGGCGATCCCGGGCGTCGGGTCCTCGGTCGCGAACCTCGTGTCCTATGGCGAGGCGCGGCGCAGCTCGCGCCATCCCGAGCAGTTCGGCAAGGGCGCGCCCGAGGGCGTCATCGCCGCCGAGTCGGCCAATTCCAGTTCCGAGGGCGGGTCGATGACCGCGCTGCTGGCGCTGGGGATCCCCGGCGGGGCGGCGACCGCCGTGCTGCTGGCGGCGTTCTCGTTTCACAACATCGTGGGCGGGCCGTCCTTCATCCGCAACCAGACCGATGTGGTTTATTCGATCATCATCGGCAATCTGGGGCAGGTGGTGCTGCTGGCCATTGTCGGGCTGCTGATGCTGCGGGTGCTGGGGCTCGTCGTGCGGGTGCCGCTGCCCTATCTGGTGCCCTCGGTGCTGGCGCTGTGCGCCTGGGGCGGCTACGGCATCACCGGCACCGTCGCGGGGCCGCTGACCGTCGCGGTCTTTGCCGGGCTCGGCTGGCTGATGCGGCGCAACGGCTATCCGGTGGCGGCCACGGTGATCGGGCTGCTGCTGGGGCGGATGATGGAGGGCGAGGTGGTGCGCACGCTGCAGATCTCGGGCCGTCATCCGATGGCTTATCTTCTGGAGCGGCCGATCGCGCTGGTGCTGTTCGTGATCATGGTGCTGGTGCTGGTGGGCGTGCCGGTGCTGAAAGCCTGGCGCAGGCGCCGCGCGGCCGCCGCATGAGCCTCGCGGGTCTGTCCGCGCCCGCGCGAGGGGCGGTCACGCTGGGCATCGGGGCGCTTGGCGGGGGGCTGTTCTTCGCGCTCGACCTGCCATTGCCCTGGGTGCTGGGCAGTCTCGCGGCGACGGCGCTGACGTCGCAGGCGACCCGGTTCCAGCCGGTCCTGCCGCGGGCCTGGCGCGGCTATGCCATGGTCGGCATCGGCACCATGCTGGGCACCGGTTTCACCCCCGAGGTGGCCGCGCGGGCCGGCACCTGGTGGTCGAGCCTGCTGGTCATGTCGGTGCTGTCGCTGGTCGTCTGTCTGCTGGCTTTCGGCGTGTTCCTGCGCTGGGGCCGGATGGACCGGACCACCGCGCTGTTCGCCTCGATGCCCGGGGGGCTGTCGGTGGTGTCGGTCCTGGCCGAGGACTACCCGGCCGAGATCAACCGCGTGGCGCTGTGCCATACCGCCCGGCTTCTGGTGCTGCTGGTGCTGGCGCCGGTCGTGATCCAGCTTCTGTCCGGGACCGATCTTGCCGAGGCGAACCGCGCGGCCTTCGCCCATGCCGAGCCGCTGGACCCGCTGCGCCACGGCGCGCTGGCGCTGGCGGCGCTGGCAAGCTGGGCGGTGGCGCGGCGGGTGCGCTTTCCCTCGGCGCTCCTGTTGATCCCGCTCTTCGTGTCGGGCGCGATGCATGCGACCGGGCTGCTTGACGTCCATGTGCCCGCGGTGCTGTCCTGCGCCGCCCAGATCGTGATCGGGGCAGGGGTCGGCGGCCGGTTCGCGGCCTATACCCTGCGCGAGATCGCCCGGGACGGCTGGCTGGCGGCGCTGGTGGGCTGTGTCATGGCGCTGGGGGCGCTCGGTGGCGCGATCACCTTCGCGCCGGTCGCCGGAGCGGACGTGTCGGCGCTGTTTCTGGCCTATCTGCCGGGCGGGGCACCGGAACTGGGCGTGGTCGCGCTGGCGCTGATGATCGACCCGGCGATGGTGATCGCGCATCATGTGCTGCGGGTGTTCCTGATCGTGGCGCTGCTGCCGACCGCCGCGAATTGGGCCAGACGCGGCGCCGACGGTTCCGGGCGATAGCCCGAAGGGCAGGGCAGGCGGATCCAGCCCTGGCGATGTCGTTCTTCAGGCCGCTCGCCGTTTCAGGCGCTCCCGGCCAGCTGCAAGCGACCGGGAGCGCGGGTCACTGAACGGTCACGGTCAGGATCGTCCTGCGGGTTTCATCCGCCTGATCCGTCACCGGGATTTCATAGATCCCCTTGCGCATCGGATAGAAGCTGAAGCGAATCCCTCCCGGCCCGTCGCACTGGATTTTGCGGAACGACATGCCCTGCAGGTAGACCTCCATGCCGCCAGCGGTCAGCACCCGCAGATGGGTGTCCGCCACGAAGTCCTGCAGCCCGAAACTGAAGGCCGCATCGCTGTCCTCGGTGCAGCCGATATCGAACCGGTAGTAGCCGCCCCGTACCAGCGTGACACTCTTTACCGAAAGCACCGGGCCGTCGGCCCCGCCTGTGGCCTCGATGACGATATCCTCGGGCGGCGTCCAGCCCGCGGGCTGTGCCAGACCGGGGCGCGCGCCCATGGTGACGGCCAGGGCCAAGAGCCCCGCCGCAATCCTGTGTTTCATGATTTCCTTTTCCTCCCATTGGCTTTCCGGCGGTATTTTCCGCCATTTCCCGGCACGACCGGGGTCGTGCCGGTCCAGCATAATGCGGATCGGCCCGGCGCGTCGATTGGATCTGCCCGGGACCTGCCGGAGACTGGCGGCGGCCGGGCCGCGCCGGTCGGTCATGCGCAGCCTCAGACCGGGCGGACGCGCCTGGCCCGGGGAAGAGAGGGCGGGATCGCAGAAGCTGAACCGATGGCGGGCGGCGGCCCTGTCCTGAGGGCCCTTTCGGTCCGCCCTTTCAGGGGCTGCGCCCCGGGGCCGTGCCGCAGGACCGTGCCGCAGGACCGTCCGGAGCTTGCGTCATGTGCCGGTCCCGGCATCCCCGCGGACCGGCTGGCCGATCGCGACAGGCGCGCGGCCTGCCGCCCGCCTGTGGCGGTTGGCGTCGCGAAGGCTGTAGGCGCAGCCGCAATACTGCTGCTTGTAGAAGCCCTCGCATCTGCAGATCTCGACCATGCGGTTCGATCCGCCGCCCTTGCGCCAGTTGTAGTCCCAGTAGTGCAGCCCGTCATACGGGGCCGCGGCCCGCATCCCGCAGGCATTGACCTGGTTCATGTCCTTGCAGCGCGAAATGCCAAGCGATGAGGCGATCACCGGAAAACCGTTTTCATGGGCGTATAGCGCGGTCCGCTCGAAACGCATGTCGAAACACATGGTGCAGCGAAGGCCGCGCTCGGGTTCCCGTTCCATCCCCCTGGCGCGCGCGAACCAGGTGTCGGTATCGTAGTCGCAATCGACGAAGGGGATGGCGTGCTTGCGGGCAAAGCGCAGGTTTTCCTGCTTGCGCATGAGGTATTCCGCCCGGGGATGGATGTTCGGATTGTAGAAGAAGATCGTGTAGTCGATGCAAGACGAACTCATCGCCGCCATCACCTCGCCCGAGCAGGGCGCGCAGCAGGAATGCAGCAGCACCCGGCCTCCGGGAACCGGCGGTGTCAGAGCGGGACGTTCACTGGCGGTCATCGTCTTTTTCCTTGGAGTTCTGCTGCCCTGTGCAGAGCGCGCCGTAGTCCCGGCCCGAGCATAATCCGACAGGGCGTCTGTGCAAACCGGCGCGCTGGACGGGCACGCGTCGGGCGGCAGGGGCCGGCGATCGGCTCGGGCGGGTTTCCGGACACGCGCACGTATGCGCCGTATCTGTCGGGTCAGCCGGGTTTGCGTGCCCTGACGTAGAGCTCCAGCTTGTGGCTGACGATCTCGAAGCCGTGCTTGCGGGCGATTTCTTCCTGAAGTCGCTCGATCTCGTCGGATCTGAATTCCAGGACCTCGCCGGTATCGACGTTGATGAAATGGTCATGATGTTCGTCGGGGGCCGGTTCGTAACGCAAACGGCCGTCCTCGAACATGTGGCGTTCGATCAGCCCGTGTTCCGAAAGCGTGTTCATCGTCCGGTAGACGGTGGCAATGTTGATTCCCGGCTCGATGGCGGCGACCCTGCGGTGCAGTTCCTCGACATCCGGATGATCCCCGGCCGCGTCCAGCACGTCGAGAATGACCCGGCGTTGCCCGGTGATGCGAAGCCCGTGCCGCCGACAGATGTCAAGCAGGGGCTCGTGTTTCGCTTTGGTCATGGGGCGTCCCGCTCCGTCCGTGATGCCGAGCGTCCGACATCGGAGCGGGCCGGTCGGACTGAAGGGGTCCTATAGCACGACAACGCGCCAAGGTCATCCGTCTTGAGGGCCGGGAGCCCTGCCTTGTGCGGCGGCCGGACAGGCCTGCCCGCCGTGGGGCAGGGTTCTGTGGCGACATACAGCTGCAAATCACTTGCAACTTTGGCTTGGCCCGCTATATCTAATTGCGACTTGTTTGCAACTGGCGGGACCTGGTATGACAATCGGCCAAACGGGGAAAAGACGTTTCATGAGCTTGAAGACGACATGTCTGACGGGGGCGGCGGCCACGGCTGCGCTGATGGCAAGCGCCGCGTATGCGGACGGGGACCGGATGAAGGTGGTCACGACCTTCACGGTCCTTGCCGACATGGCGCAGAACGTCGCGGGCGATGCGGCCGATGTGGTGTCGATCACCAAGCCGGGGGCTGAAATCCACGGCTACGAGCCGACACCGCGCGACATCGTCCGGGCGCAGGATGCCGACTTGATCCTGTCGAACGGCCTGAACCTGGAACTCTGGTTCCAGCAGTTCCTGAACCATCTGGGCGACGTGCCCTCGGTCACACTGACTGAAGGCATCGACCCGATCCCGATCGCCGAGGGCGCCTATCAGGGCAAGCCCAACCCTCATGCCTGGATGGGGCTCGACAATGCGCTTGTCTATATCGACAATATCCTGGACGCCTTTGCAGAGCACGACCCCGCCAACGCGGCCACCTATGTCAGGAATGCCAGTGCCTACAAGGATGAGCTGCGCGCCACGCTCGAGCCCCTGAAGGCCGAGATCGCGACCATTCCCGAGGCGAAGCGCTGGCTGGTCACCTGCGAGGGCGCGTTCAGCTACCTGGCACGCGACTTCGGGATGAAGGAGCTGTATCTCTGGCCGATGAATGCCGATCAGATGGGGACGCCGCAGCAGGTGCGCGCGGTGATCGACGGGGTGAGGCAGAACCATGTTCCGGTGGTCTTCTGCGAAAGCACCGTCAACACCGCCCCGGCCGAACAGGTCGCGCGGGAGACCGGCGCCAGATATGGCGGCGTGCTTTATGTCGACAGCCTTTCGGAGCCCGACGGACCGGTCCCGAGCTATCTCGACCTGCTGAGGGTCACGTCCCAGACTGTGGCAGACGGGCTGACGACGGCCACCAACTAAGGCGCTTCCGGGCAGTCGGGCCTGTCGGTGCGCTGCGGCGTCCGGCAGGGTCCTGCCGTTTCGGGCAAAGCATGTTCCGGCAGGAGGGACAGGATGAAGGATGAGGCGCAGATGAACGCAGCGGGAGTGCCCGAAACCGTCGGGTCCGAAACCGGCATCGAGGCCAGCGGCGTGACGGTCACCTACCGCAACGGCCATACCGCGCTGAGAAACGCCTCGTTCCGTATCCCGCGCGGCACCGTCACCGCGCTTGTCGGGGTCAATGGCGCGGGGAAATCCACGCTGTTCAAGGCGATCATGGGCTTCGTGCCGGTGGCCAGGGGCGATATCCGCCTGCTGGGCCTCGGCGTGAAGGAGGCGCTGCGGCGCAACCTCGTCTCTTACGTCCCGCAATCCGAAGAGGTGGACTGGTCCTTCCCGGTTCTGGTCGAGGACGTGGTGATGATGGGCCGCTATGGCCATATGGGGTTCCTGCGCCGCCCCTCGAAGGCCGACCGCGCGGCGGTCGAGGTCGCACTTGGCCGGGTCGGGATGCTCGATTTCCGCCACCGCCAGATCGGCGAACTGTCTGGCGGCCAGAAGAAGCGCGTCTTTCTCGCCCGTGCGCTGGCCCAAGACGGGCAGGTGATCCTGCTTGACGAGCCCTTCACCGGCGTCGACGTGAAGACCGAGGAACAGATCATCGCGCTTTTGCGGGCGCTGAAGGACGAGGGCCGGGTGATGCTGGTCGCGACCCACAATCTGGGCTCGGTGCCGGAATTCTGCGACCGCACGGTCCTGGTGAAGGGCACTGTGCTGGCCCATGGCCCGACCGAGACGACCTTTACCCGCCCGAACCTCGAGGCGACCTTTGGCGGCGTCCTGCGCCATTTCACCCTGGGCGGGGCCGATCTGCACGACGATGACGACACGCGGCAGGTGTCGATCTTCACCGATGACGAGCGCCCGCTGGTGCAATACGGCGAGCGCACCCGCAAGGCGGAGTGCCGGGAATGACCGCCCTTCTGGAGCCCTTCGCCTATGGCTACATGACCAACGCAATGTGGGTCTCGGCGCTGGTCGGGGGCGTCTGTGCCTTCCTGTCCTGCTACCTGATGCTGAAGGGCTGGTCGCTGATCGGGGACGCGCTGTCGCATTCCGTGGTGCCGGGCGTGGCCGGGGCCTACCTTTTCGGCCTGCCCTTCGCGCTTGGCGCCTTCCTGTCCGGCGGGCTGGCGGCGGGGGCGATGCTGTTCCTGTCGGACCGCTCCGGCCTGAAGACCGATGTGGTCATCGGCATCATCTTCACCTCGTTCTTCGGGCTGGGGCTGTTCATGGCCTCGGTCAATCCGATGTCGGTCTCGATCCAGACCATCACCATGGGCAACATTCTCGCGATCACCCCCGAAGACACCCTGCAGCTGGCGATCATCGGGATCGTGTCGCTGACGGTGCTGGTGCTGAAATGGAAGGACCTCATGGTCACCTTCTTCGATGAAAGCCACGCGCGGTCCATCGGCCTGCGGCCGGGGCTTCTGAAGGCGGTGTTCTTCGTGCTGCTTTCGGCCAGCGTGGTGGCGGCGATGCAGACAGTCGGGGCGTTCCTGGTGATCGCCATGGTGGTGACGCCGGGCGCGACGGCCTATCTGCTGTGCGACCGCTTTCCGCGGCTGATCCTGACCTCGGTCGCCATCGGCGCCGCAACCAGCTTTGCGGGCGCCTATCTGAGCTACTTCCTCGACGGCGCCACCGGAGGCGTGATCGTGGTGCTGCAGACCCTTATCTTCCTCGCGGCCTTCCTGCTGGCGCCGAAACACGGGCTGCTGGCCGCCCGGCGCAAGGCCGCCGCCGCCCTGACAGAGGAGCCGGCGTGATGCTCGATACGCTTCTGATGCCGTTTCAGTTCGGCTTCATGCAGAACGCCTTTGCGATTGCGCTGATCGTTTCGGTGCCGACCGCGCTGCTGTCCTGTTTTCTGGTGCTCAAGGGCTGGGCGCTGATGGGCGATGCGGTCAGCCACGCGGTACTGCCGGGCATCGTGCTGGCCTATGTCGCGGGGCTGCCGCTGATCCTGGGGGCCTTCGCGGCCGGGATGCTGACCGCGGTCGCCACCGGGTTTCTATCCGAGAACAGCCGGCTCAAGCAGGACACGGTGATGGGGGTGGTCTTCTCGGGCATGTTCGGGCTGGGGATCGTGATGTTCGTCGCGCTCCGGACCAATGTGCATCTGGATCATGTGTTGTTCGGCAACATGCTGGGCGTGGGGCCGGAGGATCTGTGGACCGCGGGCGCGATTTCGGCCTGCGTCAGCCTGGTGCTGGTCCTGAAATGGAAGGATCTGATGCTGCATGCCTTCGATCCGGCACAGGCCAGGGCCTCGGGCCTGCCGGTGGGGCTGCTGCATTACGGCCTTCTGGCGATTTTGTCCCTGACCATTGTCGCAACGCTGTCGGCCACCGGGCTAGTCCTGGCGGTCGGGCTGCTGATCTCGCCGGGGGCCATCGCCTTCCTTATCGTGCGCAGCTTCGGGCGGATGCTGGCGGTGTCGGTTTTGATCTGTGCCGTCGCGATGTTGGGCGGGACCTATGCCAGCTTCTTTCTCGACAGCGCGCCTGCGCCCACGGTCATCCTGCTGCTGACGGCCCTTTTCGTCCTGGCCTTCCTGCGCCGCCTGCACCTCACCCGGATCGCGTCTGGCAAGGTCGGGGCCGCGTAATACCTGCGGCGGTCCGCGAGATGATCGGGCTTTCGGCCAAGGATACCGAGGCCGAAAGGTATTGCCTGCGAACGGACGATTCCGAGCGTCGCAAACCTGCCCGGAAAACGGTGGCCGCCCCGGGCCTTACCTGTCGCCACGTCGATCTTTCGCCGCGCCGATCTGGCCGGCCAGCCGGACCGCGCCGGTCAGCGAAACGGATGCCGCGAACAGGCACGCGGCGATGCAGACGATGGTCGGGCCGGTGGGTGTGTCGAAATGGTAGGCGGCGCGCAGGCCACCCAGGACCGATGCCGCTGCGATCCCCGCAGCGAGAATGGCCATGGTTTCCGGCGTGCGGCTGAACGGGCGGGCGGCGGCGGCCGGAACGATCAGCAGGGCGGTGATCAGAAGGGCGCCCACCACCTTGATCGCGACGGCGACGACGACGGCCAGCGCGAGGGTCAGGACGATCCTCTCTGTCTTCGGATCGACCCCGTCGGACAGGGCCATGTCTGGATCGATCGTCGCTTCCAGCAGTGCGGACCAGCGCCACGCAAGCAGCCCGAGAACAAGCGCGGCACCGCCCCAGATCACGGCCAGATCGGCGGGCATGACCGCGAGAATATCGCCGAACAGATAGGCCATCAGGTCGATGCGGATGCCGCTTAGGAAAGACGCCGCGACCAGGCCGAAGGCCAGCGCCGAATGCGCCAGAACCCCCAGAAGCGTATCCGTCGCGAAGGTCCGCCCGCCAAGCGTCGAGACGGTGAAGGCCATGGCCAGCGAAACGGCAAGGACACCCGCGAAGATCGAGACCGAAAAGGTCAGCGACAGGGCCACCCCAAGGATCGCCGCATGCGCGGTTGCATCTCCGAAATAGGCCATCCGGCGCCAGACCACGAAACAGCCCAGCGGTGCGGCCGCAAGAGCCACGCCCACCCCCGCAAGGGCCGCGCGCATCATGAAGCTGTCGAGAAATGTCATTGATCGGCGGCCTTCTGTCCCGGCCCGGCAGGGGCGTGCGTGCGGTCATGGTGGTGAGTGCAAAGCGCCATTGTCCCTTGCGTGCCCGCGCCGAAGAGCGCCCGGCAGTCCGGAGCGGACGCCACCTTTTGCGGGGCGCCCTGGCAACAGATATGCCCGTTCAGGCAAAGCACCCTTTCGCTCGCGCTCATGACCATGTGACGATCGTGGCTGACCATCAGGATGCCGCATCCCGTTTGGTCCCGAACCTCCCTGATCTGCTTGTGGAAAGCCGCGGTCCCCGGCTGGTCCAGCCCTTGGGTCGGTTCGTCCAGACCCAGCAGCTGCGGTTGCGCCAGGAGCGCGCGGGCCAGCATGACGCGCCGGAACTGGCCGCCGACGCTCCGGCGCAACCGCAACAGCCGCGCGACGGTCAGCGGCAATGTGGGGGCGATCCGCAGATGTTGCGGGACATACCCGATCCGCAGCCCGCGCCGGCGGATGACCGGGCCGCGGGTCGGCCGAAGCGATCCGATCAGAACGCGCAGCAGCGTCGACTTTCCAGATCCGTTCGGGCCGACGATTGTCACGATCTCTCCGGCGGTCATCTGTGCCGACACGTTGCCGAGAACCGTCGCGCCCCCCGGGCGGATGGTTGCGTTCCTGATCTCGGACAGGCTCATGCAGTGCGCCGGGCGGCCCGGCCGGTCCGATGGATCATGGCACCCTCGGGATCAAGCTACTTGATATGTTATATCGTGACATATACATTGCCTGTCGATGTTACAATATATCATGGAGTTTCCCCGTGAAGAATAGCCTGCTTCTTGGCGCGGTATCGGTTCTTGGTCTGGCCGGTGCCGCGAATGCAGAGGTTCCGTCGGTCGCGGCCGACATTCCGCCAGTGCATTCGCTGGTTGCGATCGTGATGGACGGGGTAGGGACGCCGGATTTGCTGGTCCAGCCCGGTGCCTCGCCGCATGGCTATTCCTTGCGTCCCTCCGAAGCGGAGGCGCTGGATCGGGCCGATGTCGTCTTCTGGGTCGGCGAAGCGCTGGAGCCCTGGCTCGAAGGCCCTCTGGCCGCGCTTGCCAGCGATGCGATCACCGTCGAGCTGATGGAATCCGAGGGAACGACCGAATTGCCGTTCCGCGAAGGCGTGACCTTCGAGAAGCACAGCCACGCCCATGATCACGGCGAGGCGCATGACGATCATGACGAGGGCGAGGACCACGCCGAAGACGACCATGACGGGCACGACGACGGGCACGCTGAGCACGATCACGATGGGCATGGCCATGATCCGCATGCCTGGCTCGACCCGGAAAATGCCCGGGTCTGGCTGGATCTGATTGCCGCGACGCTGTCCGAGGTCGATCCGGAAAATGCGGCGACCTACCGCGCCAATGCCGATGCCGGACGGGCGCAGCTGGAAGATATGATCGGCCGGATCGAGGCCGACCTCGATCCGATCCGGGGCAAGAATTTCGTCGTCTTCCACGACGCCTACCAGTATTTCGAGACCCGCTTTGGGCTTGCGGCGACCGGCTCTATCAAACTGGGCGACGCCACCGACCCAAGCCCCGCGCGGATCGAGGAAATCCACCAAAAGATCAAGGATCTGTCCGTGGAATGCGTGTTCTCCGAGCCGCAATTCAATCCGGGTCTCGTGAAGACCGTCTTTCGGGGAACGGACGCGAAGATCGGCGTGATCGACCCGCTGGGGGCCGACCTGACCCCAGGGCCGGACCTTTATCCCGACCTCATGGTCAACGTTGCGGCCAGTCTGAAGGACTGCCTCGACTAGGCAAGGCACCGTTCGCCGTGGCCCGCCGGATTGCCCGCTGAGCCACGGCGTCGGAAATCGCGACAGGGCGTCGGGTCGACGCCCGCCTGAGGTCGGAACAAGAGTGACGGGACATGCGCAAGACCAGGAAGGGCGAAGCGATGCAGTCGGATGTCCTGCGCGTCCTGCGCGGCGCGGAGCATGCGCTATCGGCTTATGACGTCCTCAATGCGCTGAAGACGACCGCGCCGCGGCTGGCACCGGCGACGATCTACCGCGCGCTCAAGGCGCTGTGTGCGTCCGGTCAGGTGCTGCGGGTCGAATCGCTGAATGCCTATGCCCCGCGCCAGAGCGAGACCATGGACGCGCCGGTGATCCTGTCCATTTGCGACGACTGCGGCGCGCTGCGCGAGAGCGTCGCGCCAGAGCTGCTGGTGTCGCTGTCGGACATGGCGCGCAAGGCTGGGATCGAGCCCACCCATCATGTGGTCGAAATCCACGGCCACTGCACCGATTGCGGCGCGTCGAGACAGACCGGCGGGAGCCGGAAGACGACGCCCCCGTACGACCGGAAATAACCCTTTTCATGAGGCTTCCATGACCCAGAAAGACACCCGCCTGCCCGTGACCGTGCTGTCCGGCTTTCTTGGCGCGGGCAAGACGACGCTTTTGAACCGCGTGCTGAACAACCGGGACGGGCGGCGCGTGGCCGTCATCGTCAACGACATGTCCGAGGTGAATATCGACGCCGATCTGGTGCGCGAGGGCAGCGAACTGTCACGCTCTGAAGAAAAGCTGGTCGAGATGTCGAATGGCTGCATCTGCTGCACGCTGCGCGACGATCTTCTGAAAGAGGTGCGCCACCTGTCCGAAGAAGGCCGCTTCGATTACCTGCTGATCGAATCCACCGGAATTTCGGAACCGCTGCCCGTTGCCGCCACCTTCGATTACCGCGACGAGCGCGGGCAAAGCCTGTCCGATGTCGCGCGGCTCGATACGATGGTGACGGTGGTCGATGCGGTGAACCTGCTGCAGGACTATTCCAGCCACGACTTCCTGTCCGACCGGGGCGAGACCGCCGGCGACGCGGACGACCGCAGCCTTGTGAGCCTGCTGACCGAACAGATCGAATTTGCCGATGTGGTGGTCCTCAACAAGATTTCGGATGCCGGTCCCGAGCGCACCGACGCGGCGCGCAAGATCATCCGCAGCCTCAACGGCGATGCGAAGATCATCGAAACCGATCATTCCGAGGTGGCGGCCGAGGATATCCTGGATACCGGCCTGTTCGATTTCGAGACCGCGCACGAACACCCGATGTGGGCCAAGGAACTGTACGGCTTCGCCAACCATGTGCCGGAAGACGAGGAATACGGCATCGGTTCTTTCGTCTATCATGCCCGCGCGCCCTTTCACCCCGAGAAACTGCACGCGGTGCTGAACGGCCCGCTGCCGGGCACGATCCGGGCCAAGGGGCATTTCTGGATTGCGACACGGCCCGACTGGGCGGCAGAGTTCAGCCTTGCCGGAGCGATGTCCTCGGTCACGCCGCTGGGGCGCTGGTGGGCCTCGGTCCCCGAAAACCGGCTGCCGACCCATCCCGAGGCGCAGGCCGAAATCGCGCGCCGCTGGGCCGAGCCATGGGGCGACCGCCGCCAGGAAATCGTCTTCATCGGGGTCGGGCTGGACCGTGAGGCGATCTGTGCAAGACTGAACTCGGCGCTGGTCGATACGCAGGAGTTCACCCCCGAAGCGTGGAAACGGCTGCCCGATCCCTTTCCGCGTTGGGCCCAGGGTTAGGCGGCGCCCGCTTGGGTCCTGGTCCGGTCACGAAAAGGGAAAGAGGCAGTTGATCACGACAGCTGAGCTTGCGGCCGCGCGCGTTGCCTGGGGCAACGGCAAGATCGCCATCTCGAGATCCTATGAAGACGGTGGCATCGACGCGGCGCGCAAGACCGCATCGATCCATCTGGACGCGGTTTATGGCTACAATCTTGGGCCTGTGCTGTTCAAGCCGACCATGGCGAGCGGCGAGCAGACCTTTCGCCTCACCAAAGCCGGTGCGCTGGCCTATTTCGTCGGCCATTCCAGCGCCTATCCGCTGGATGCCGGATTTGCGATCCGGGGATGGCGCGCCACCGACAGCGTGACTGCGGCCGAGGTGATCGAGGGCGACATCGCCCTGTGGATGGGCCGGGTCAGCCTGACCGACAAGGACGGCACCATCACCAGGGTCGACAAGAGCTTTGGCTACAGGCGGGACGAAAGCGGTGTTCTCCGCATCGTGCTGCATCATTCTTCGCTGCCCTATGACCCGTAACGGGCAGGGGGCGTCGAAGACCGGGAGAGGGGGCGCATCTTGACACGTCTTCGGAAAGATCCGCGGGTTTGGGGCACAGGCTCAGGCTCAGGCTCAGGCACGGAGAGGGGCATCGTCAGGGTCGACACGCCCGAAGGTCTGTCGGCGATCCGACGGCCGGACTGTGCCGCGGTGATCTGGCAGCGCAGTCCGTTGCCGCGGTTTCAGAC
Source organism: Rhodovulum sp. BSW8 (assembly GCF_003314725.1). Taxonomy (NCBI): domain Bacteria; kingdom Pseudomonadati; phylum Pseudomonadota; class Alphaproteobacteria; order Rhodobacterales; family Paracoccaceae; genus Rhodovulum; species Rhodovulum sp. BSW8. The sequence goes on along the minus strand of NZ_QNVX01000009.1, from coordinate 62,752 downwards.
CTGGATCGACGGCCTGGCGCGCGAACAGCTGCCAAGGACACGCGTCATCCTGCGCTCGGAGCTGGTCCGCGACACGATCACGACCGTCGCGCAGACCTGCGGCACGCCGGAATGCGCCGAACGGGAGATGCTTGTCGAGGATGTGTCCGCGCTGGCGGCAGTCTTCGCCAACGTCGCGAATGCGCGCTACCTGCGGCTGCGTCTGGACATCGTCACGACCGATGCCTGCCGGAAGTTTCATGTCGACGCGGTCCGGGCCCGGCTTGTGTGCACCTATCGCGGCACCGGAACGCAATATGGCCACCTGTCCGGCGGCGGCGAACCGCAAGGCGTTTTTTCCGTGCCGACAGGCGCACCGACCGTCATGCGGGGCACGCTCTGGCCTGAAATCCCGGCCTCGGGGCTGTTGCACCGCTCGCCCCCCATCGGGGGCACGGGCGAAACCCGGCTTTTGCTTGTTCTCGATCCGATCGACGACCCGGAGGAGGAACCGGAAGACCACGTCGTGCACTGACCGCACATTCACCAGGGAGAGAGAAATGAAAACGCGTGCCGCCATTGCCTGGGAGCCGAACCGCCCCCTTGAAATCGAAGAGATCGATCTGGACGGCCCCAAGGAAGGAGAAGTCCTTGTCCGGATCGTCACGACCAGCCTGTGCCACACCGACATGTTCACCCTTTCGGGCCGCGATCCCGAGGGCCTTTTCCCGGCCGTCCTGGGCCATGAGGGCGTCGGCATCGTCGAGGAAATCGGCCGCGGCGTGACCTCGGTCGTTCCGGGCGACCACGTCATTCCGCTTTATACGCCCGAGGATCCGAACTGCCCCTACATCAAGTCCGGCAAGACCAACCTGTGCCAGACCATCCGCAAGACGCAAGGGCAGGGCGTGATGCCCGACGGCACGTCGCGGTTCAGCTACAAGGGCAGGATGATCCATCACTACATGGGCACCTCGACCTTTTCCGAATACACCGTTCTGCCCGAGATCGCGGTCGCGAAGATCTCGAAGGAAGCGCCGCTGGCCAAGGCCAGCGTCATGGGCTGCGCGGTGCCCACGGGTATAGGGGCGGTGCGCAATACCGCGAAGGTCGAGGCGGGCGCGACGGTGGCCGTCTTCGGGCTGGGAGCCATCGGCATGGCGGTGATCCAGGGCGCGAAGATGCAGGGCGCAAGCCGCATCATCGGCATCGACACCAACCCGAACAAGTTCGAGCTGGCCCGGTCCCTCGGCGCGCATGATTGCATCGACCCGGGCGATTTTCCCCGGCCGATCCAGGAGATCATCGTCGAGATGACCGATGGCGGCGTGGATTATTCCTTCGAATGCATCGGCAACGTGAATGTCATGCGCTCGGCGCTGGAATGCTGTCACAAGGGCTGGGGCGAATGCACCGTGATCGGCGTCGCGGGCGCGGGCGAGGAAATCGCGACCCGTCCGTTTCAGCTGGTCACCGGCCGGGTCTGGCGCGGATCGGCCTTCGGCGGCGTTCTGGGGCGCAGCCAGCTGCCGGGCATGGTCGACGAATGGCTGCGGGGCGATTTCGAGGTCGATCCCTACATCACCCACAACATGACGCATGAACAGATCAACACCGCCTTCGACCTGCTGCATGCGGGCAAGTCGATCCGCTCGGTCATCCATTTCCAGCCGAACGAGACGATGAAGACCAACAGCCTGCCCGGGATCATCGTCCCGGCCTGAAGGTCGTCGCGGGGAAATCGCGGGGAAAGAGAAAGGCCCGCCAGATCGGCGGGCCTATTTTCGTTTTGCTTCCATAAAGAAGGGCGGGGCCGGTGGCAGAGATGCTGCCCGGACCCCGGGATCTACCAGTGGGTGGCGCCGACCGGCGTTTCGATGCCCGTGGGCTGGTTCTGTTCGACCTCTTTCAGAACATGGCCTGCCGGTTCGGCCACCGCATCCCGGCCCTTGGCGAAGCTCTGTTCGAGGACGATCTCGCGATAGGCCTTGTTCAGGGTCCGGGCGCGTTCGGCCGAGGGCAGGATCAGCGTGGTGATGTCGTCCCGAAGGGCTGCCGCCGCCTCGGGCTTCACGGACCCGTCGGGGGCGATGAAGCGCGCCTTGACCTCGGCATTGTTGCGGAACTCGTCGCCCGCGCCGTTTTCCTGCAGATAGGTCAGCAATTCGCGTCGGCCGTCGGCCCGGATCGGGTCGGGCGTGCCCGCCAGCGATTTCTGCGACCAGTGATACCAGCCGCCCGCATGGGCGTCGGCCGGATCGAACTTGCGCGGGAAGGAAATCGTGGCGTCGTCGGTCAGCCCGATGCCGCTGTGACAGCCGATGCAGAACACCGTTTCCTCGAAGCTCTGCGGGCGCAGATCGCCCGAGGCATCCTCGATGAAGGCCTGATAGCGCCAGCCCATGCCATTGGCGATGCCGGTCTCGAGGCTGCCGTCGAACAGATCGATGCGGTCGGGGAAATCATAGCGTTCCTTGGCCTCTTCCAGCCCGCCTTCCTCAAGGTCGGCATAGGTCTGCCAGCGGGTCTTGATGCCGTAGCGGACCTCTTTCATGCGCGGTGCCATCGCGACCTCGCCCGAGGAGACGTCGATATAGCGCACGGTATGCAGGAACTCGGTCCCGACCGGGAACAGGCCCGCGGCCAGAAGCTCGCCCTTTGCGGCGCCCACCCAGGACATGTCGCGCCCCTTCAGCGGGGCCCAGTCGAAGGTGACCTGCGTCGCGGTGCCAAGTGTGCCGTCGCGGTCCAGATCGACGCCCAGAGGGGTTTCATCGACCGGCGCAATCGGCACGTCGGCGCGCTTGATCAGCGCCTCGGCGGTGGCGAGGTTCACCTTGTAGATCGCGGGGTCGTAGCTGCCCTCCGCGGTGCTGCGGAAGGGGGCGGCCAGACGGATCAGCACGTCGTCGGTCGAACCGTTCGTCGGCCAGAAAACGCCCGGCAGCGGCACATAGGCGAAGGCACGCCAGCCGGTGGGGGTTCCATCGGGGGCGCGGTCGAAGCCTTCCGCATCGAAATTGTAATGACAGTCGGGCACATAGCCTGCCCAGGCGCCGTCGCCGTCCTCGTCCCAGGCGGCCGGGGGATGGGCCAGCTTGCGCGCCAGCGTGATCGTGCCGTCGGGATCGAAATAGTTGTCTTGCGCGACATAGGCGTCGATCTCGGCATCGGGAATTGCCGAGATCCGGGCCGAGCGGTCGACGAAAAGGTTGGTCCAGGGGTTCGTCAGCGCAGGCCCCGGCAGGCTGTATTCGGTCTGCAGATCGGCATCGCCGATGATGTAATTCGGCGCGCGCGCCCGGACGTGGCAGGTGAAGCAGGGGTTATGTGCATTGCCCTCGGCATCCACGGTGTCGGTGTAGCATTGCGGCGGGATATAGGCGGTCGGGTTCGACAGCCTGTGGCTGGCCAGATCCGCGGCGGCAACGGGGCTTACGGCCAGCACGGCGGCCAGCAGGGCGGCCAGGGCGGAAGAGAGGCGGCGCATGGGGGATACCTTTCAGCTGGAATGGGAGAGGCGCTGCCGCCTCTCCCGAACGTGCCTTGGCCTCACTTGCTGGCCGGGAACGGGCCGAAATAGCCCGCATAGGCCATCGCATCGGCCGGATCGGCCAGCTTGTCCTCGTCGGATTCCCCATAGGGGTGCTGGATCACGCCCATCAGGTAGCCGAAGCCGTTGATGTCCGGGTACCAGTAGGGCGAAGTGGTCTCGGACCCGTAGGGCGTGGTGAAGATCCGGGTCAGGTCGCCCGAGGTCATGTCGTAGGCCCAGATCGCGTCGTTCTGGTGGCCCGAGCCGGTGTCCTCGCCGATGATCAGCGTGTCATGGCCGGTCATGTAGGTGAGGTTGTCGGGGTTGGCGATGCCGTCGATATCACAGGTATTTCCGGCGAATTCGCTGTCGGCAGCGTATTCGGCGGGCCTGCCCTCGACCAGCGAGGCCATGTCCTTCACCACGTAATCCGACCCGATGGCGGCATCGGGGGCCACGCTCAGCTGATAGACGGCGCCGCACTCGTTCCGGGCGACGCGCACGCTGTCGGGACCGCCGATGTCGTTCTTCGACTGCGGCTCCATGCCTTTGGCGACCTCGGACATCGCCAGGAACATGCGGTTGTTCTCGGGATCGAAGGTGATGCCCTCTTCCTTGCGCAGTTCGGTCGTGGCGCCCATCATCGCGGCATAGCGGCGGGTTTCCAGGCGCGAGGCGGCCAGGTCCATGCCGTCGCGGACCTTCAGGCATTCATGCCCGGCGGTGGTGTTGATCGAGGTGAAGCCGTCGCCGCAAGCGCCGCCTTCGGCCGGATCGGCGGTCTCGAAAATGTCGAAGAACGAGGGCTTGTCGTCGATGATCTTCTTCACCGCGTCGCTGGTGGCATGGCCCAGATCGACCCAGGTCAGGTCGAACGCCCCGGCGCCCTCGTCCGAGGTCTGGGTCAGCTTCGCGGCATAAAGCGTGCCGGCATCCAGATTGCCCGCCGCGTCGGCCACGAACATGTAGAGGCCCACATTGGTGCCGTCGTCGGTGATGTAGGCGGTCCGGCTGTCGGGCATCACATAGGGCAGCTCGATCGACAGCCGGCCCATGGCGTAATGCTTGGCGGCGGTGGCATTGCCGTCCTCGGTGACCGTCACCTCGGTCGGGTGGCCGAAGCTGTAGGGATTGAAGACCGCGCGGAACTGATCCAGCGTCATCTCGGACGGGTTCAGGCCGAAATAGCGGGCCATCGGGTAGAAGTAGTCATCGACATCGGCAAGCTCTTCGGCCGCCGCCACTTCGCGCGCGTCGGGTTCGTATTCCTCGGACCCGAAATGGGTGCCCCAGGGCGTCACCGACCCCGCGCAGGGAACCCAGAGCCCGCCCACATCCGAGAAATCGACGGGCCGGGTCGAGATCGGGGTTAGCACGCCGGTTTCGGGGTCCTGATCGAGTTCCGTCACGTACATCGCCCCGGGGCGCGACTCGAAATGGCTGACCGAGAACAGCTTCTTGCCCACCGGCAGCAGCGACGAGAAGTCGGTATCGACCGAGATGTGTTCCGAGCCGTCCTCGCTGCGCACCGGCTTGCCGGTCCTGTCGACCAGCAGCCCCCAGGTGCCGTCGCCGATCTTCTGCCCGCTGCGGGCAAGGATGTGATAGCCGATCTTCACGGTCTCGCCGCCGATGGTGACGCTGTCCGACGCCTGAACCGCGCGTTTCTGTGCGTCTGTCGTCGGGGCGGAAACGGCCGAGAATTCGAAGCTGTCGGCGAAGGTGGGCGCGGCCAGCAATGCGGTCGTCGCCATGAGAAGAGTGGTACGGATCATCTGAGTGAACCTCTGGGTTTTCATGAATGCCTTGAGGCGCGGCAAGAGGGTGCCACACACCGCCCCATGGGCGGGTGGCAGAAGTCTAGAAATGAGGGTTAACGAATTTGTGACGTTATATCGTGCTATCCTGCCAAGAGGACATGACCGTATCGCAGGTGTGTCCCTCAAGTCATTGGAATAAAACTTTTTTCTTCCGGGCGGGCGCCGGTTGCGACCGGTTGGCTCAGACCGGGCGGTCGGCATCGCCTGCCAGTCAGTCATCGGGCGCGTAGGGCGGGAAATGCTTGGCCAGATAGGCCACCACCACGTCGAGATTTTCCGGGCGGTTTTCCAGATCCGTCATCCGGACAATGAAGTCGCGCCATTGGGGCGCGGTGAACCCGTCGCTGTTCACGATGTTCCGCAGCGGGTGGCAGCGGGTGCATTCCTGACGGACCACCTTGAGACCTTCGCCCTTGGGCAGCGGGGCGGCCTCCCCGCCCCCCGCCAGGGCGCAGATCGCGGAGGCCATTGCCGCGTATCGCCACAAACTCATACGGGTCTCCCGGTGCCGTTGCCGTCCGAAGAAGATGTCACCGGTTCATGACGGTCTTTAGACATTTCGTGCAGGACGACACAGTCGTCCCCTTGGGGCAGTGGCCCGTCGGTTCGGCAAATGACAGTCTCGGCGGCAATAAATCACGTTATAACATCACATTTTGGTTGCGGAAGCGACGCCGTTCATTTTAGCACCGTTCGCGCGGGATCGGCCCGCGCAGGACGTCCTGTCTCTGCGCGCCGATCCCCGAAGTCCCGCCCCACGGAGGGCCTCGCCAGAGGTTTGTCGCGTTTGCCCGATCCTGCGCAGATCCCCGTCACGCTTCTGACCGGCTTTCTCGGCAGCGGCAAGACGACGGTGCTGAACCGGCTGCTGAGGCATCCGCGCCTGGCCGGGACCGCCGTGATCGTCAACGAGTTCGGCGAGGCCGCGCTGGATCATGAACTGGTGAGGGCAAGCTCGGAAAACGTGGTGCTTCTGGGATCGGGCTGCCTGTGCTGCGCCTTGCGCGGCGATCTGGTCGAGACGCTGCGGGACCTTGCCGAACGGCAGGATGCGGGCGAATTCGCCTTCGATCGGGTGGTCATCGAGACCACCGGGCTCGCCGATCCGGCCCCGATCCTGCATACGCTGCTGACCGAAGCGGGAATTGCGGCGCGTTTCGTGACCGACGGGCTGGTGACGGCCGTCGACAGTGCGACGGGCGCCGGCACGCTGGACCGCCATGAAGAGGCGCGCCGGCAGGTGGCCATGGCCGACCTTCTGCTGCTGACGAAGACCGACCTTCCGCAAGCGCAGGAGGACAGGGTCCGGGCCGAGCTTGCGCGGCTCAATCCCGGCGCCGAGGTGTTGACCGTCATCGACGGGGCCGTCGCGCCGGAGCGGCTGACCGGTCTGGGCCATTTCGACCCCTCGATGAAATCGGCCGATGTGGCGGGCTGGATGCACGAGACAACCCGAGGGGTGCATGGCGGCGGCGCGGGCGGCATCCGCGCGATCTCCTGGGAGATCGAGACGCCGTTGACGGCCGGGCAGTTCGATCTCTGGATGGATCTTCTGATGGCGCAGCGCGGCGGGGATCTGCTTCGGGTCAAGGCATTGGTGCATCTCACGGACGTGCCCTTTCCCTTCGCGATCCATGGTGTGCAGCACATCTTTCACCCGCCCGTGCCCCTGAAGGACTGGGTGGGGCAGGACCGGCGGACCCGGTTCGTAATGATCCTGCGGGATTTCACCAATGCCGAGGTTGCCGAGATCTTCGAGGCTCTGGAACGGCTTGGCGGCGCCGAACCGGTGCCGTCAGGCGGGTATCTCTCGGCCGAACCTTTTCACCCCATCGAACCGGAAGACATCCGACATGATTCAGATCACCCTGCCTGACGGACGTGTCAGGGACTTCGCAGAGCCCCTTTCCGGCGCCGATCTTGCCCGGTCCATAGCGCCCTCGCTGCGCAAGAAGGCCGCAGCCATGGCGGTCGACGGCACGGTGTGCGACCTGACCGCGCCGCTGACCCGCGACGCGAGGGTCGAGATCCTGACCCGCGACGACCCCCGCGTTCTGCCGCTGATCCGGCACGGCTGCGCCCATGTCCTGGCCGAAGCGGTGCAGGCGCTTTTCCCCGGCACCCAGGCCACCATAGGGCCGGTGATCGAGCACGGCTTTTACTACGACTTCGCGGCCGAGCGGCCCTTCACCGCCGAGGATCTGCCGAAGATCGAGAAGAAGATGCGCGAGATCATCGCCCGCAATGCCCCGATCCGGCGCGAGGAATGGACCCGCGACGAGGCGCGGGCCTTCTTCGGGGCCCGGGCCGCAGGCTACAAGGTGGCGCTTCTGGATGCCATTCCGGGCGACCAGCCCATCGGCATCTACAGGCAGGGGGACTGGCTGGATCTGTGCCGGGGGCCGCATCTGGACGCGACCGGACAGATCGGTCCGGCCTTCCGGCTGACCCGCGTGGCCGGGGCATACTGGCGGGGCGATGCCGGGAACGAGATGCTGTCGCGCATCTATGGCGTGGCCTTCGCCACGCAGGCCGATCTGGATGCCCACACGACCATGCTGGCCGAGGCCGAGCGCCGCGATCACCGGCGTCTGGGCCGCGAGATGGACCTGTATCATTTCGAGGAGCAGGCCCCCGGCGCCGTCTTCTGGCACCCGAAGGGCTGGCAGATGTTCCAGACCCTGATCGGCTACATGCGCGCCAGGCAGGCCGCTGCGGGCTACGAAGAGGTCAACACCCCCGACATCATGGACCGCGCCCTGTGGGAAACCTCGGGCCACTGGCAGAACTACCGCGAGAACATGTTCCTGACGAAGACCGGGGATGACCGGGACTTCGCGCTGAAACCGATGAACTGCCCCGGCCACATGATGCTGTACCGGCACGGGGTGCGCAGCTATCGCGACCTGCCGATGAAGATCGCCGAGTTCGGCAAGGTGCATCGCTATGAACCCTCGGGTGCGCTGCACGGGCTGATGCGGGTGCGGTCCTTCACCCAGGACGACGCGCATATCTTCTGCACGCCCGATCAGCTGACCGCGGAATGCGTCAAGGTCAACGACCTGATCCTGTCGATCTATCGCGACTTCGGCTTCGAGGATATCCGCATCAAGCTGTCGACCCGGCCCCGGAACCGGATCGGGTCCGACGCGGTCTGGGACAGGTCCGAGGACGCGCTGCGCGCGGCCCTCGAGGCGGCCGGTCAGCCCTACACGATCTTCGAGGGCGAGGGCGCCTTCTACGGGCCCAAGCTGGAATACGTGCTGCGCGATGCCATCGGGCGGGACTGGCAATGCGGCACGCTTCAGGTGGACTTCAACCTGCCCGAACGGTTCGACGCCTGTTACGTGGCACCCGGCGGCGATCGCGAGGTGCCGGTGCTGCTGCACCGCGCGATGTTCGGCTCGCTCGAACGGTTCACCGGCATCCTGATCGAACATTTCGCCGGGCATCTGCCGCTGTGGCTCGCGCCCGTCCAGGCGGTGGTGGCGACCATCACCGCCGAGGCCGATGCCTGGGCCGGGGAGGTCGCAGCGGCGCTGACGGTCGCGGGGCTGCGGGTACGAACCGATCTGCGCAACGAGACCATTGCCTATAAGATACGAGAGCATTCGGTGGAAAAGGTGCCCCTGGTGCTGGTCCTGGGCGCGCGCGAGGCCGAGACGTGCACCGTCTCGCTGCGCCGCCTCGGAGAGACGGACAGCCGCAGCCTGTCGCTCGCGGAGGCGGTCGCGCTGATGCGGGACGAGGCCGCATCGCCCCTGATGTCCGGCCAGGCCCGGCGCGCGCCCGAACCGGCATGATCCGGCGTGAGAGGGCCGGGCCGGATCCGGACAGTGGCGGGAACAGGAAAGGAGCTGCCGCATGATAACGTCGAAGGATCAGCTTCCGGTCCATCTGCTGACGGGGTTTCTCGGGGCGGGAAAGACGACCCTGCTGAACCGCATGATGGCGGATCCGGCGCTGCGGGACACGGCGCTTGTCATCAACGAGTTCGGGCTTGTCCCCGTCGATCACGACCTGGTCCGGAAAGGCCGCGAACAGCCGATGGTGACCACCACGGGCTGCATCTGCTGCACGGCGGGCAGCGATCTGCGGTCCTCGCTCGATCAGCTTCTGCATGGCCGGCGCACTGGCAACCTGCCGCCCTTCCGCAGGGTGATCGTCGAGACGACAGGCCTGGCCGATCCGGCCCCGATCCTCAACAGCCTGATCCCCGGTGGCAGGGATGCCCGGTCGCTGGCCGATCATGCGGTGGCCCGCGCCTTCCGCCTGTCGGGGGTGATCGCGGTGGTCGATGTCGAGGGGATCGAGGCCGCGCTTGCCGCGCATCCCGAAAGCCTGCGTCAGATCGCCTTTGCCGATCATGCCGTCCTGACCCGCACCGACCGGACCCCGGCAGGGGACTGGCCCGGGAGGCTGCGCGCGATCAATACGGGGATCAGCGTGCATGACGCCGCCGATCCCGGTTTCGATCCTGCACGGCTGCTGCGGCCCGGCAGCTACGAAGCCTTCGGCAAGGGCGAGAATGTGGCGGCGTGGCTTGCGGCCGAGGCCGCCGCCGGGACGCATGGCCATGGCGGGCTTTTCCACGGTCTGAACCGGCATGGGCACGTCGTCGCGGTGCCGCTGCTCGGCTCCGGCCCGATCGAGGCCATGGCGTTGCAGCGGTTCCTGCACCGGCTGACCGCGACACCGGAGAACGGGCTTTTGCGGATCAAGGGGCTGGTCGCGCTGCGCGACGATCCTTCGCGCCCGGCTGTGGTTCATGCGGTCGGGCACCGGCTTTATCCGATCCGCCGGATTGATGCCTGGCCCGGCGGCGCCGCAGAGACGCGGCTGGTGCTGATCGGCACGGCGCTGGACGAAACCGCCCTGCGCCACGATTTCGCGTCCCTGACCGCAGCGCCGGACGCGGCACTGCAGGCCGCCTTGTCCGAAGTCCTGCAATCCTTCCTGAAACACAGGGACTAAAAGGCACGTCAAGCAAAACCCTTGCCACCATGCCCTGGCAGGTCGAAGGACAGGTCTTGCCGCATGGGAACATAAGAGAGATTATCGGTCTTTTGCTGCCGCGCAGTTGTGGCGCCCGTTCGGTGCCGTTCCATCCTGCGCGGTTCCGACATGGAAAAGACCCTGCTCCGGACCAGCCTGACGCTGGCCCTCAAGACCGTTATCCCGGCGCTTCTGGGCGCCGCCGGTTCGCTGGCGGCGGTCGCCTGCTCCGGCGCTTGCCGGGTCGCCGGATGCGCACAATTTCCATTTCATCAATCACAATTTTACGTTGTTGAGCCTCCCCCCGCCAAATTCCTAAGTAAGTTTGTCGGAATTGGCGCGGGGCGGAAAAGTGACTGCGGACGAAAGCGATACCGCCGGTGGGGCGGGGCATCCTGACGGCCAGACGGGTGGCCGAAAAGGCGGGCAGGCGGACGGGGTTCAACTGCTGCCGGTCGCCCTAAGGCTGCTGGCGCTGATGCGGCGGCGGCGTGGCTTGCTCTGGCTGTCGGTGCTTTGCGGAACCCTGGCGGCGATCCTGTCGCTCAGTCCATATCTGGCGATCGCTTATGTTCTGGTCAGCGCCGTCTCGGCCTCTGCCGATTGGAGCGCCATCCTTCTGGCGGGTCTTGCCGGCATGGCCGGGGTCCTGGCCGAGAAGCTTCTCTTCGGCCTGTCCACTTATCTTTCGCACCGCGTCGCCTTCGCGACCCAGCGCGACCTGCGCTACGAGCTTGCCGGAAAGCTCGCGCGTGTGCCGCTTGGCTTCACGGACAGCCGCTCCAAGGGCGAAATCCGCAACACCATGGTCGATGAGATCGAGGTGCTGGAAGACGGGATGGCGCATCTCGTGCCCGAGGTCAGCGCGGCGGTGATCGCGCCACTGATCACGCTGGCAGTCATGCTGCTGATCGACTGGCAACTCGCGGTTCTGATGATCCTGCCGATGGCCGTCGGCATGTGGATGATGGGCCGGATGATGAAGGACGCGGAGGAGCCGACCCGCGACTATCTGGAAATCCAGTCGCGCATGGCCACGACCTCGGCCGAGATGGCCGACGGCATCGCCACCGTCAGGGCCTTCAATCAGGATGAGCAGGCCAGCCACCGTGCGGGCCGGACCTTCGCCCAGATGCGCGATCTGTCCAACGAGTGGCTCGAACGGGCGATCATTCCGGGGACCGCAGCGCAGGTGCTTCTGACCAGCCACCTGATGCTGCTGGGCTCGGCTGGCCTGATCATGACGGCTGCGGGATGGGTCGATCTCGGGGTGTTTGCCGCCTTCCTTGCCGTGGCATACGGGTTTGGCGATCTGTTCGCGGCGATCCAGGGCATCAGTCACCGCCTGTTCCGCCAGCACGAATTGCTGGAACGTCTGGACATGCTGCGCGATGTGCCGGAGCTGTCCCGCGGCACGAAAGCGCCCGCCCTTGCAGATGCCTCGATCACCTTTGAGGAGGTCGGCTTTGCCTATGGCGCGCGCGAGGTCCTGTCTTCGGTCAGTTTCCATCTTCCCGAGGGGCGCTGTCTTGCGCTGGTCGGTCCGTCGGGTTCGGGCAAGACAACGGTCGCGCGGCTGATCGGCCGGTTCCAGGACGCGGACAAGGGCACGATCCGCATCGGCGGCCAGGATGTCCGCGAGCTCGATCCCGAAGAGCTGCACAGGCACCTGGCCTATGTGTTCCAGGACGTGTTCCTTTTCGACGGCACGGTTGCGGACAATATCCGGCTGGGCCGGGCCGGGGCGTCGATGGAAGAGGTGGAAGCGGCGGCCCGCGCCGCCAGGGCGCATGAGTTCATCGAGGCGCTGCCGGAGGGCTATGAAACGAGACTGGGCGAAAGGGGGCTTGGCCTGTCGGGCGGGGAGCGCCAGCGCATTTCGATCGCCCGGGCGATCCTGAAGGACGCGCCGGTTCTGCTGCTCGACGAGGCGACGGCCTTTGCCGATCCGGAAAACGAGGCGCTGATCCAGGATGCGGTGGCCGGGCTGGCGCGGGGCCGTACCGTCATCGTGATCGCCCACAGGCTGCACACCATCGCGAATGTCGACGAAATCCTCGTGCTCGACGAGGGGCGCATCGTCGAGCGCGGCAGCCATGCGGATCTGGTGGCGGCGGGCGGTCTCTTTGCCAGCATGTGGGACGCCTATGAAAGCGTCCGGTCGTTCCGCCATGCGGCGGGGCCCGCGGATCACAAGCAAACGGAGGCGGCCCAATGAAACTGCTGCGCTTTGTCTGGGCCTATTTGCCGCCGCATCGGCCGCAATACGTCGCGTCGATCCTGCTCGCCGGTCTGGAAGGGCTTCTGGCTGCGGCACCGCCTCTTGCCGTGGGGCTGGGATTGATGCAGCTCGCGGAGGGGCAGGCCGGTATCGCTGGCATTCTGCCCTATGCGGCGGCCTGTTTCCTGGCCGTGGTGCTGCGCATCTTCGTGGTCCAGCGCGCCTGGAAGCTGGGATATCGCGCGGGCAACCATGCCTCCGAGAGGATCCGCAGCCGTATCGTCGATCACATGCGCCGGGTGCCCTTGGGCACGCTGAGCGGACGCTGGACACCGGCACGGCTTGCAACGCTGATCACCGAAGACGGGCGCTGGATCAACGAAACCTCGTCCTTCTACCTGGTCCGTTTCCTGAACGGTCTGGTGGCGACGGCCGTTCTGCTGGGGGCCGCCGCCTGGCTCGAACCCGTTGCGGCCTTGGCGATCCTGGCGGCGCTTGGCGGCGGCGTCGCGGCGATGATCGCGGTCAAGCCGGTCCTGTCGCGCTTCATCCGTCTTCGCAATGACATGATTGCCGAGGCGACGCTCCGGGTCGGCGAATATGCCGACGGGATCGCGGTCTTTCGCGCCTTCGGGCGCTCAGGCGCGGCGCAGAAGGATTTCCGCGCGGCGGTGGATGCATTGCATGACAAGACGCTGGCGATGGCGCCCAGGCTCATTCCGCTGCAGCAGGCGGGGGCTGCGCTGATTTCCCTTGCGGCACCGCTTGCCATCCTTCTGGTCGCGGGGCTGCAGCTCGCCGGGCTCCGGCAGGCCGATCCCGTTGCGGTTATCCCGGCGTTGTTCCTGACGCTGGCGGCCGCGGCCACATTCTCGGCCGGAGTGCTGAAGACATTGCTTCCGATGGAACTGGGCGTGCGGGCGGAGCAGAATATCAGTGCCTTTCTCGGCACGGCGCCGCTTGCGGGCAAACGTAGCGATTTCAGCACCGACTTGGATGTCGAGTTCGACAAGGTGTCGTTCCGCTATGCGCCCGGCAAGCCCGAAGCGGTGTCGGACGTGTCCTTCGAGGCGCGGAAGGGCACCGTGACCGCCATTGCCGGTCCCAGCGGCGCAGGCAAGTCAACGCTCGTCTCGCTGCTGCTGCGGTTCCATGACCTGTCGGCGGGCCAGATCCGTCTGGGCGATGTCGACGTCATCGAGGCCGACCCTGCCGCGGTGCAGGCGCGGATCTCGCTGGTCAGCCAGGATGTGCATCTGTTCCGCGACACGCTTCGGGCCAATCTGCTGCTGGGCGATCCCGAGGCAAGCGGCGCGCGGTTGATGGAGGCCGTCCGCGCCGCGCGTCTGGACGATCTGGTGGCGGCCCTGCCGCAGGGGCTTGACACGATGCTGGGCGATACCGGGCGCACATTGTCGGGCGGCGAACGGCAGCGTGTGGCGATTGCACGGGCGCTTCTGAAGGACGCGCCGGTGATCGTGCTTGACGAGGCGACCTCTGCCATGGACCCGCTTTCCGAAAGCGCCATCCAGAAGGCCGTTGCCGCCCTGGAGGACGGGCGCACCGTGATCGTCATCGCCCACCGGCTTCGCACGGTCGCCGACGCGGACGAGATCATCGTCTTCGACCGGGGCCGCGTCCGGGCCCGGGGCCGTCATGCAGATCTGCTGGCAAGTGACGGTCTCTATGCCCGCCTGTGGTCCGCGCAGGAACAGGCCGCGGGCTGGAGGCTCAGATGACGGGCACGATGGATGCGGCGGCGGGTGCCGGCGCAAGCGGTGCGGGCGGTACCGGTGCGGGCGGGGGCTCGCTGGAGCAGGCGGACCGGAGGCGGGTCTTTCTGGGGGTTTTTGCCTTCATGACGGCCTCGTCGGTTCCGATGTCGTTCTTCTACTATGTCTTCCCCCCCTTGCTGCGCGAACGGGGCCATTCGCCTGAAGTGGTCGGGGCCTTTGCGCTGGTCTACCTGCCCTATGTGCTGCGCGGGCTCTGGGCCTTTGTGCTCGAACGCGTCATGCGCGGCCAGGCGGGGCGCTACCGGAATGCAACGCGGCTTCTGGCGGTGCTGGCGGTCCTTGCGGTTCTGGCGCTTCTTCCCCTCGACCCGGTCCGCCATCCCGGCGCGATCATGGGAGTGGCCTTTCTGGTCTTCGTCATCCTTGCCAGCGGGATGACCACGCTTGACGGCTATATCCTGGCCACACTCGACCTCGACGGCCGCGCCCGGGTCGCGGCCTGGGGCGCGGCGGGTGCGGCAGCAGGAGGGGTGGTTGTCGGGCTTGGGGCCTGGTTAGGACTTGCCGGTAACGGCTGGCACACGGTCGTTCTGGTGCTGGCGGCCGCGACGCTTTTGCCGTCGCTCGGGATCGCGATCCTGCCGCGGAGACCGGGCGGGGCCGCCAGGAAGGATCACGCCGCGCCACAGGCTGTTCAACGCAATGACCTGCGCGGGTTTCTCGCCGATCCGCGGCTGCGGGCCCTCATTCTGCTGGCGCTTCTGGCGCATGGCTCGATGGGGCTGATGTCGGGTTATCTGCCGGTTCTGCAGGTGGATGCCGGGTTGAAGATTGGCGAGATCGGCCTTTTCAGCGCAGTGGCGGCAAACCTGATGGGACTTGCAGGGGCCATGGCCGGCTGGGTCATCGTGACCAGAATGGGCGGCTGGGGCGCTCTGGTCGCCGTCATGGTGTTTCTTTCGGCCGTGTTCGCGGCCGCCAGCCTGCTGCACGGCCTTTTCTGGGGCCGCGGCTTTGCCATCGCAATCACCGCGGCTCTCATGCTTGCGGGGTATGTCTATTATGTGCCGTACCGCGCCCTGATCTTGCAGGCCTGCGACGGCCCGCACGCGGTCAGCCGGGCGGCGATCCTGTCCTCCCTCGACATGACGGTCGGCATTCTTGGAATGTCCGTGGCCGGATTGGTCGCCGTGCAGCTTGGATTGACCGTTTTTCTCGGGGTCTGCGCCGCCGCAGCCCTTCTTGCAGCAGGGCTCGCCCTGCATCGCGCCGCGCGGCGCGGCTTTGCCGACATCCCGACGATCGGAAAACTGGAGACCTCTAAATGACGCAAGGCCCTCTTGCCGCGCCTTTGGCCAGGCCGCACCTTCGATTCCTTGCAACGACAGCACTTGCCCCTTTCTTCGCATTCGCCCCGGCCGTGCCTGCTGCGGCGCAGGACGACGATGCCTTTTTCCTCGGCGACATCGTCATCACCGGCACCAAGCGCGACGAAAAGCTGAAGGACATTCCCGGATCGGTTTCGGTCGTCACCTCCGAACAGATGGAAGACCGCGGCATCACCGACGGCGCCTCGGCGGCAGCCGGCATCCCCGGTGCGTCCTTGTACAGCTATGGCGACCGGACCAATTCGTTCATAACCATGCGCGGGGTCGGGCCGATCCTGATGCCGCTCAGCCCCGATGACAGCTCGGTGCTGACCTTTGTCGACGGCGCGCCGCTGATGCTGGAACAGTCCGCGTCAAGCTATCTCGACCTTGAGCAGATCGAGGTGCTGAAGGGGCCGCAGAGCACGCTGTTCGGGCGCAACACCTCGGGCGGGGCGATCAACCTGGTGCCGGCGCTGCCCTCCGATACCTACGGAGGCTCGCTGACTGCCGAGATGGGCCCCGACGGGCTTTACCGTACCGAAGCAGTGGCGAATGTGCCGATCGTTCCCGGCATCCTCAGTTCGCGCCTCGCCCTGCGGTTCAGCGGGATTGACGGATATGTGGCGAACACCGCGGGACCCGAGCTGGGCGGCGAGGATGTCGTCACCGGCCGCGCGTCGCTGCTTTACACGCCCTCGGACGAGACCAGCGTGCTTTTTACCTATTCGGCCGAGAATGCCGATGTCACCCCTGCCTATTACGTGCCGCAATTCGGCAATGACGACCCGCTCGACGCGACCCAGAGCTTTTCCTCCGACGATTCCCGGTCGCGCCAGGCGATGCTGAAGATCACCCATGATTTCGAGCGGCTGAGCTTCACTTCGCAGACCTCGTACAACTCTTACCAGACCAGCAACTCCTATCAGGGCGACCACCGCCTGTTCTCGGCGATCACCGGCCTTGCGGAAAGCGCCTTCGAGGACAGAGACGACAACTTCATGGACTGGGACAAGGACCAGACCCGCCTGACCCAGGAGCTCCGGTTTTCCTCGCTGCCCGGGGACCGGATCGGCTGGGTCGCGGGCGCGGTCTTCTACCGCGACGACTACGAGATGGCCAACGACACCCATATCGCCGCCTACGGGGCGACCCAGGCAGGCTATTCGACCTACCGTCAGGTGACGACGGGCGCGGCGCTTTTCGGCGATGTCAGCGTGCCGCTGAGCGACCGGCTGACCGCCTCGGGCGGGCTGCGCCTGACCCGGGAAGAAAAGGATTTCGACGGCACCTTCGATGCCCGCGGCTACGATTCGGTTTATTCGGGCATGCTGTCGTCCTTCTCGGAAAGCGATGAAAGCACTTACGAATTCTGGACCGGCAAGGCAGCGCTGAACTATGAATGGAGCCCTGATTTCTCGACCTATGCCAGCGTCTCGCGCGGCTACAAATCGGGCGGCTACGGGTTCTACAACACCTATATGGCCTATGGCATCCCGCGCAGCAGCTATAAGCCGACCGAGACCCTCAGCTACGAGATCGGCACCCGTGCGAGCCTGCTGGGCGGCCGGCTGGATCTGTCAGGTGCTGCCTTCTTCATCGACATGAACGACGAGCAGGTGATGCTTTACAACTACGATCTGACGACGTCGAACGCCAATCTCGACGCCGAATCCCGGGGGGTCGAGCTGAACGCGGGCTGGCGGCTTTCGGATCAGTGGCGCCTGGATACCGGGGCCGCCTATACGAGGACCAAAATTACCGAGGTGCCCGCCGACGCCGCCACCAACAATCCGGGGCTGGCCGCCGGCAACCGCCTGCCCAACACGCCCGAATGGTCGATGACGTTCAACCTCGGCTATGACGCTCCGGCCTCGGCGCTTGGCTGGACCGGGCCGCGTGCGCCTGACCGCATCCATGCCCAGATCGGATATTCCTATCTCGGCACGCGCTATTTCGACGCCGCCAATGCGGGCAAGCTTGACCCCGTCAATCTGGTCTCGGCCCGGGTCGGTTTCGATTGGGGCAATACTCAGGTCTATATCTTCGGGCGGAACCTGCTGGACGAGAAATATCTGACGGTGCGCCAGCCTTACGGCACGGCGGCCGGAACCTCGACCCCCGCATATGGTGTGACCCAGGACCGGGGTCGTGTGCTTGGCGTGGGCATGACGGTCACGTTCTGATGCGCGCGCAGACCTGTCAGGCCCCGACACTCGCCAGGTCTGCCCCGGCAAAACCGATGCTGTGACGGCTTCACAGTATTTCCAGCAAGGAGCGCCCATGATGCCGGCAACAGATGTCATCCCGATGCCCCGGCGGATCGTGCCAAGGCTCGACGGCGTTCCCGAGACGCTGCTTTGGCCGTTGCAATCCCGCGCGGGGATCACCGTGCAGGACCGGGCCTTTTTCGACGACCCGATGGCCGTCGAGATCCTGAACCGGATCGACTACGATTTCGGCCGCTTCGGCCCGGTCAATCACTGGCACGCCGTCCGCTCGAAATACAGCGACGCCCTGATCCGGTCCTATCTTTCGGTACATCCGCAAGCGACGGTCCTGGCCCTGGGGGAGGGGCTCGAAACACAGTTCTGGCGGGTCGACAACGGGCAGGTCCGCTGGCTTTGCGTCGATCTTCCCGAAAGCATCGCGCTTCGCCGCCAGCTTCTGCCCGAGCATCCCAGAGTGCAGGAACTGGCGCTTTCGGCGCTCGACCCCGCCATATTCGATCATGTCGACGCCTCGCGCGGCCTGTTTGTCACCGCGGCCGGGCTTGTGATGTATTTCACCGCGGAAGACACCGCGGGGCTTCTGAGACGGATTGCGGACCACTTGTCCGGCATCGGGTCCGGCAACGGGTCCGGTATTCGGGCCGAGGTTTTCTTCGACACGATTCCGCCTTGGCTTTCGCGCCGCGCCCTGAAGGGGTGGAAGATCGACAAGGGCTATGTCGCCCCGCCGATGCCCTTCGGCCTGAGCCGGAAAGGGCTGGACGATCTGGCAGGACAGGTTCCCGGCCTGGAGATCATCGCGGCGTTGAGCTACAGCGATGCCTATCCCGAGCGTGCACGCCTGGTTGCGCTTCTGGCGAAACTGCCGGTGGCCCGGAATATGGCGCCGATGATGATTCACGGCCGTTTTTCCTGAAGCCGCCTGCAGGGCCGGTTCGTCTACCGCCGGTCTTCGCGAGGGCTACGTCCGAAGCGGCGGCGGTAGGCGTGGGTGAAATTCGCCGGGTCGGCATAGCCGCAGTGAAAAGCAATTTCGCCGATTTGCAGCGTGCTCATGCGCACCATCTCGCGCGCCTTGTCCAGACGCTTGGCGCGAACATGGTCGAACAAGCGTATGCCGAAGGCCTCCTTGAAACACCGGCGCAACGTCGTTTCGTTCGTTCCAAGGTCGTGGGCGAGCTTTGCCACGGACGCGATCGCGGCCGGGTCGGCGTCGATCAACGCTCTCGCGTCTCGCGCGATGCGCTGCGGATCGCGCCCGAGCGGGCCGAAGACCGGCTGGACGCCGGACAGATGCGCGGCAAGTTCCACAACGATTCCAAGCGCAAGGCTCTCGCGGTACAGATCGCCCAGCCCGCCGCGATAGGGCACCCTGTTCAGGCTTTGCAGCATTTCGCGCAGGGCGCAGGCCTTTGGCAATGTGCAATGCCACACCCCGGGGTCGAGAAAGGCCCGGATCGAGGTGAACCCTTCGGACAGGCCCTCCTGGTTCATGTCGAAAAAGGCCGGGGTGATCGTCAGTCCGGCCATCCGGATGCGCTGTCCATCCTGTTCGGAAAACCCGATCGGCGTCTCCTGGCCCAATCCGGCAAGCTGTGGGATGCCCGTCTGCGGATGGACATAGCGGCGGCCGTCGATGACGGTCTCCGAGGTTCCTTCCAGCAAGGCCGAGACCCGCAGACAGCGCGGCGACAGTGTCGTCATGTCGAACGAGGCCGAAAGCGCCAGATCGCAATCGATATACTGCACCCCGGGACGGACGGTCCGGCAGAGATACCGCCCCTGCGCCAGGTGGCACGGTCTTTGGACCGGCGGCCCGCCGCCTGTTCCTGAGAACGTGTAGGGGGTCCCGTCGCTGAGCATGTCCTCAAGAGAAATCGGCGCAGCGGGACCGTCATCTATGGCGACGTCCTTATAGGGAGACATGGGCGGAAGCGGGATGTTCAACGGACGGACCTGAGAATGATCAAGGGGATGCGGGGGGGCGGATCGCCCCTGCCGCATATAAGATTACTAAAACGGTCAGGAATTCAAACCCCGTCTGGCAGCATGTTGTCACAGGGGGGCGTTGTTGAGAGGTGGTTCGGGAAACCTGAACGGCTGGCCGCGTAACCAACGTCAATCAGCCTCTGCCAAACCCGGAGCGGTTCAAAGTCGTGAACCCGGCCTTCCCATCATCGAGGAAACCGCCAATCCGCGACCGTGCCGCCAACCGGCCCATCCGTTTCGCCAGATAAGCGCCGCGCGTCTCATAAGCCCCGGCACCGGAGCCCGGGGTCGTCGGAAGCGCCAAGCGCGTAACCCGGCCTGGCGCGGAATGATGCCGGAACCGATGCGGGCTTTACTCTCCCTCGAACCGAAAGATGGCCACGCTGCGCTCAAGCTCGTTTATGGCCAGCCTTCGGTTGATCGGGGCCTGTGCGCGCGAGGAACAGTTGTCCCGCTCGCACAAGAAGCAGTTCAGACCGATATCGACGGGCCGCATCCGGTCCAGGTCGATATCGTCCGCATAGACAAGGCGCGGCGCATAGGCGATGTCGCAGCCCAGCCCTATGGCCAACCGCGGAGCGGGTGCGGCATGGGTGCCGCCGGCGCGTGTGACGGTGCGCGCGATCGAGAAATAGCTTGTCCCTTCCGGCATCCGGATGACCTGGGTCTGGACCCGGCCAGGAGCTTCGAACGCGCCATGGATGTTCCAGAGCGAACAGGTGCCGCCGAAGCGGGAGAACGGAAAGCGCCCGGCGCTGAAGCGTTTCGAAACGTTGCCGGCCCGGTCGACCCGCACGAAGAAGAAGGGAATGCCGCGCGCGTCGGGGCGTTGCAGGGTCGACATCCGGTGGGCCGTCTGCTCATAGCTCGTGCCGAAGCGGTGGCTGAGCAGTTCCACGTCGTAGCGCTCGGACTCGCAGGCGGCGAGGAAACGGCGATAGGGCATCATGAGGGCGGCCGCGAAATAGTTGGCCAGGCTGACCCGCGCCAGCCGCCGCGCGTCTTCGCCGTCGAACCCGGCCCGGTCGATCGCGGCGTCGATCAGGTCCTGCTGTTCCACGCGGGCCAGAAGCACACCGATCTGAAAGCGCCGGCTCGGTTGCCCCAGCAGTTCTGACAGCAGCAATTCGCGGCGATGGGGATCGTAGCGGCGCAGGCTTCCCCCCATGGTGGCCGCGGGCAAGATTCGGATGCGGATGCCGTGATCGGCCAACCGCTCTGTCAGCGCGACCTGCGGCTCTGTCCGGCGCAGGTCCATGTCCTCTGCGGCGGCTTCGGCTGCCCGGTCGACCCGGTCGATATAGTTGCGCGTGGCATAGAACCAGTCGCGCACGATTTCGACCGGACGCGAGATCTGGCCAAGCACCTCGACCTTGTTCCGGTCGGTCAGCGGGTTCATCTCTGCCTGGGATCTCATCACTGCTTCGGCATGTTTGCCCTGCAGGCGGACAAGGGCGGCGGCCACCTTCGGAGCCGCTTGCAGAACGGCGTCGATTTCGGATCTGCCGATGCCCTCGGCCTCGAGCGCGGGATCCTTCAGGGCCGCGGCGAAATCCGCCGCAAGCTGAGCGTCGACGCTGGGAGCCAGTTCGGAAACATTCAGATCGTAGACCTCGGCCAGACGCATCAGGAGCCGCGCAGAAGCGGGGCGCTGATTGGATTCGATCAGGGTGATGTAGCTGGGCGAGACCCCCAGTTCAGCGGCCATCTGTGCCTGGCTCAGGCCCAGAGACGTCCGAAGGGCCTTGAGCCTCGGGCCGATGATCAGCTTCGCGCCGCGCTTTTCCATAGTGACAAACCTTACAAGACAAGCCGCAGATCACTGACACTACTGACACAGTGACCTGTTTTCACAAGAGTCAGCATGCACAAGGAACATGACATTACTAGAGTGACATAACAGATCTCAGACGGCCGCATGCTTCAGAGAAAGGCGAATCCGATGTCCCTCGACCACCACGTCCCATCCGAGTCCATGCCTCTGGTGCTGCGCGATGCGCCGGGCGCGGATCGCGTTCTGACGCCGGATGCCCTGGCCTTCGTGGCCGAGTTGCAGCGCCGCTTCGGGTTGAACCTGCATGCGCTGATGATCGCGCGTCAGCGCCGTCAGGATCGCTATGACAACGGTCGGTTGCCCGATTACCTCGAAGACACCAAGGAGATCCGGCAGGGAGTCTGGCAGGCCGCGCCGGTGCCCAAGGGACTGGCCGATCGCCGGGTCGAGATTACCGGCCCGGTCGACCGCAAGATGATGATCAACGCGCTGAATTCCGGCGCCAGGGTCTTCATGGCCGATTTCGAGGATGCGACGGCTCCGAGCTTTCCCAATATCGTCGCGGGTCATGCCAACATGCTGGATTATCGCGACGGCTCTCTGGCCCATGACGATCCCCGGACCGGAAAGTCCTACCGGGTGGGCGAAGACCCGGCGCTGCTGATCGTTCGGCCGCGCGGGCTGCATATGGACGAGGCCAATGTGCTGCTTGCCGGGCATCCGGTTTCGGCGGCGCTGTTCGACTTCGGGCTGACGCTGTTTCATTGCGGGCGCGCGCTGGCGGCCACCGGGCGGGGGCCCTTCTATTATCTGCCAAAGCTGGAAAGCCACCGCGAGGCGGCCTTCTGGAATTCGGTCTTCGAGTTTGCGCAGGTGCGTGTGGGCCTGCCGAAAGGCACGATCAAGGCAACCGTGCTGATCGAAACCCTGCCCGCCGCCTTCGAGATGGACGAGATCATCTGGGAGCTGCGCGACCATATCGCCGGTCTGAACTGCGGGCGCTGGGACTATATCTTCAGCTATATCAAGACGCTGCGCGCGCATGCCGACTATGTGCTGCCGGACCGCGCCGCGGTCACGATGGACGAGGCCTTCCTCGCCACCTATGCGGCCCGCCTCGTCAAGGTCTGCCATCGCCGCGGCATTCATGCCATGGGCGGCATGGCCGCACAAATCCCGGTCAAGGGCGACGCCGCTGCCAACGAGGCGGCCTTTGCCAAGGTGCGGGCGGACAAGCAGCGCGAGGTCCGGCTGGGCCATGACGGCACCTGGGTCGCGCATCCCGATCTGGTGCAGGTGGCGATGCAGGTCTTCGACGCCGAGATGCCGGGGCCGAACCAGATCCGCAAGCCGCGTCAGGAACACCGTATCGCGCCCGAGATGCTGCTGGTTCCGCACAAGGGCCAGATCACCGAAGCGGGCGTGCGCGCCAATGTCTCGGTCGCCATCGAATACCTGGCGCAATGGCTGTCGGGCCGGGGCGCGGTGCCGATCATGAACCTGATGGAAGATGCCGCGACCGCCGAGATCAGCCGCGCCCAGATCTGGCAATGGATCCGGCATGGCGCGCGCGTGGCGTTGACCGCAGGCGGGGACCGCAAGCTGGATGCCGACTGGTTGGGCGCTTTGGTGCAGCAAGAAATTGCCGCGATCCTCGACCGGCTGGGCCCGACCGGGTTTCACCGCGGCCACTATGCCTCGGCGGCGCGGCTTTTCCAGGACGCCGCGACCGCCGACACCCTGCCCGACTTCATCACCACCCCGGCTTATGCCGTTCTGAATGCGCTCGACTGATGGACCCGATCCGTATCCTCTCCCCGTTTGGCGGGCCCTTGCCCGAGGACTGCCCCTCCCCCGCCCCTGCCCCTGCCCCTGTCGCTGCGGCCCCGCTGCAACGCGCTCCCCGAAATCCGAACACCGATCACGTCGAAAGGAAGAATCATGACCAAGAGAAAGACCTATTCGGAGCTCCGTGCAGAGGTCCTGTCCCGCTACCCCTCCGGTCGTTCGTCGAGTGGGGTCTCGGTCGATGACATCGTGCAACTGAAGCTGCAAAACAGCTTCGACACCCATCTCGACATCGCTCGCGAGATGGCGACCGTGATGCGCGCGGACATGGCGGCCTATGACGCCGACCCCTCGAAATCGACCCAGTCTCTGGGTTGCTGGTCGGGCTTCCATGCCCAGCAGATGATCAAGTCGGTCAAGCGGCTGCGCGGGTCGGCCAAGGGCGTCTATGTCTATCTGTCGGGCTGGATGGTCGCGGGGCTGAGGAACCGTTGGGGCCACCTGCCCGACCAGTCGATGCATGAAAAGACCGCCGTCGCGGACCTGATCCAGGAGATCTATACCTCGCTGCGCCAGGCCGACGAGGTGGCGTTGAACGATCTGTTCAAGGATCTCAAGGCCGCGCGTGCCGCGGGCGATGCTGCCGCCGAAACGGCCGCGATCGAAGCCATCGACACTTTCGAATCCCATGTCGTGCCCATCATCGCCGACATCGATGCGGGCTTCGGCAACGAACACGCGACCTATCTGCTGGCCAAGGAACTGATCAAGGCGGGCGCCTGCTGCCTGCAGATCGAGAACCAGGTCTCCGACGCCAAGCAATGCGGCCACCAGGATGGCAAGGTCACGGTCCCGCGCGAGGATTTCATCGAGAAGCTGCGCGCCTGCCGTCTGGCCTTCGAGGAGCTTGGCGTCGACGATGGCGTGATCGTGGCCCGGACCGACAGCCTTGGCGCGGGCCTCACCCAGAAGGTGCCGGTCAGCCAGCAGCCGGGCGATCTGGCCGCCGACTATATCAAGTGGCTGAAGACCGAGCCGATCACCGAGGAGAACCCGATCCGCGAGGGCGAGCTGGCGCTTTTCCGCGATGGCGAATTCGTGCGCCCCGCGCGGCTGCCGAACGGGCTTTTCCCCTTCCAGGAGGGCACCGGCCGGGCGCGGGTGGTCGAGGATTGCATCGCCTCGCTGACCCAGGGCGGCGCCGATCTGTTGTGGATCGAGACCGACACCCCCAACGTGGACGAGATCGCCTCGATGGTGAACGAGATCCGTCAGGCCGTGCCGAATGCCAAGCTGACCTACAACAACTCGCCCTCCTTCAACTGGACCCTGAACCTGCGCAAGCAGGTCCGCGCGCAATGGCTGGCCGAGGGCACGATCTCCGAAGACAGCTATCCAAATGGCAACGAGCTGATGAAGCCCGACTATGACGAGACCGATCTGGGACGCGAGGCCGATGCCCGGCTGAAGGCCTTCCAGACCGACATCTCGACCCGGGCGGGGGTGTTCCACAACCTCATCACCCTGCCGACCTTCCACCTGACCGCGAAGTCCATGGACGAACTTTCCCGCGGCTATTTCGGCGAGGACAAGATGCTGGCCTATGTGGCGACCGTGCAGCGCGAAGAGATCCGGCGCGGCATCTCGGCGGTCAAGCACCAGCACGAGGTGGGGTCCGACCTTGGCGACACGTTCAAGGAAATGGTCGGCGGCGAGCGTGCCCTGAAGGCGGGCGGCTCGGCCAATACCATGAACCAGTTCGCGGCCGAATAGACCCGCGTTGAAACCCGGCGGCCGGGCCCCTGGGGTCCGGCCGAACGTGTTGTCGCAGAGACAGGTTTCCGTCGACACGGGGCAGCCCTTGCAACTACCATGGCGCCAGATGGTGTCCGCGTCTTTCACAGGCGCGGCTGAAAAGGGAATGCGGTAGCGGGGGCGACCCCAAGGCCGCGGCTGCCCCCGCAACTGTATGTGGCGAGCGGCTCCGGACATGCCACTGGGCGAGACGCCTGGGAAGGCCCGGAAGCGCAGAGACCCACGAGCCAGGAGACCTGCCATCTGCTTGGTGTTGACACGGGCGGGGTGCCCCGGAGGACACGGGCAAGGGACCGGGATGCGCCGCGCGCCGCCTGGGTTTCCGCACCCGGCCGCGGCCCCTCCCGCCCCGAGCGGAGAAGACGTGGGTGCGGAAAGACGAGCTTCAACGGACTGACGCCGAAGGCCGGCTGTTCCGAATTGCCTATGCAAGCCGGACCCGGGACGATCTGCGGCTGCCGGACCTTCAGGCCATCGCCGAGCAGGCGGCGGCGCGAAACCGGCAAAGCCGGATCACGGGGGTCCTGCTTTTCGGGCAGGGACAGGTCCTGCAATGGCTCGAAGGTCCGGCAGCGGCGGTCTGTGCCGTGATGGGGGCGATCCAGCGCGACCCGCGCCATCAGGGCGTGAGTGTTCTCAGTGCCGGCTGGATCGACGCGCGGCGTTTTCCCGACTGGTCCATGCAATTCCTGGATGCCGGGGAAAGGGCCGGCAGCGTGGTGCCGCTGGCCGTATCGCCGGACAGGGGGGCGGCCGCACGGGTCTTCGACGGCGCCGCGGTCCGGCACTGGGCCGACCGGGACCCCGAGGGGATCTGCACGGCGCAGGGTCTGGCGGCGCATCTGGCACGGTCGCCCGAAGAGAGCCTTCCGCCCATCCCGGAGCGGTTTCTGGGCTGTCCCCGCGCCCGCGCAGGCCTGGTGGACGAGGTCTGCCGGACTCTGGGGCAGGGCTGGATGGACAGTCGCTATTCCGGGTTCGAAGTCACGCTGGCGACCGTCCGGCTGAACCGGCTCATGCTGCTCGCGGGCCGACCGGCCGACCCACGCGAGGCGCGCGCCTCGGCCGTCGTTCTGGCGCCCGACCGGTGTTCGGAACTGACCGGCGCCCTCATGAAGACCGATCTTCTTCGGTCGGCGGGGTATTCGGTGCGCTTGATCGCCTGGGCGCGCGTGACGAGTCTCAGATCCAGCCTGAGGGGAACCGGCAATTGCCCCATCATCATTTATGGCGGACGGGTCGGGATCGACAGCCGGGACGCGAAACGGGCCGCCGCGATGGCGGACTGGCTGCGCGCGGACTATCCGGGGCGGACGATCCTGATTGGCGGCCGGTCGGCCGGCCCGCTGTCGGAATGGCCGGACCGGCTGGCCTTTCACTCTCAGGGCGGGCATCCGGTCGCGGGAAAGCCCATAGACTGGCCGGCGTTGTCGGCACTGGCCGCGGACCCGGTGGCCGCGCTGGCGCGCTGACCCGAATGCGGGACGGCGCGGCCCGCTTGGGACCGCGCCGCCGGTCTTTGGTCATTCGGCGGCAAGCGCCCCCTGCCGCACCCCTTTCGCGGCGGCGACAAGATTGGCAAGAGAGGCCCTGACCTCGGGCCAGGCGCGGGTCTTCAGACCGCAATCCGGGTTCACCCAAAGGCGCTCGGCCGGGATCGCCTTCGTGGCCTTCGCCAGCAGCGCGGTCATCTCCGCCTCGGACGGGATGCGAGGGCTGTGAATGTCCCAGATCCCCGGACCGATCTCGTTCGGGTAGTCGAAATCGCCGAAGACCTGCAGAAGCTCCATGTCGGACCGCGACGCCTCGATCGAGATCACGTCGGCATCCATCCGGGCGATATGCTCGATGATGTCGTTGAACTCGGAATAGCACATATGGGTGTGGATCTGGGTGTCGTTGCGCACCCCCGAGGCGGTCAGCCGGAAGGCGTCGATGGCCCAGGCCAGGTAACCGGCCCAGTCCGCACGGCGCAGCGGCAGCCCCTCGCGCAGGGCCGGTTCGTCGATCTGGATCGCGGGCAGCCCCGCCGCCTCAAGGTCGCAGACCTCGTCGCGGATCGCCAGGGCAATCTGGCGGCAGGTCCTCTCGCGCGGCTGGTCGTCGCGCACGAAGGACCATTGCAGGATCGTCACCGGCCCCGTCAACATGCCCTTCATCGGCCGTTTCGTCAGCGACTGGGCAAAGGCGGACCAGTCCACCGTCATCGGCGCGGGCCGCGACACGTCGCCATAGATCAACGGCGGCTTCACGCAGCGGCTGCCATAGCTCTGCACCCAGCCATGCCGGGTGAAGGCAAAGCCCGCCAGCAGTTCGCCGAAATACTCGACCATGTCATTTCGCTCGAATTCGCCATGCACCAGCATGTCGAGCCCCAGCCGTTCCTGTTCGGCGATGCAGGCGCGGGTCTCGTCCTTGAGGAACGCCTCGTAGGCCGCATCGTCGAGCTCGCCCTTGCGGTGCGCGGCCCGGGCCTTGCGGACCTCTGCCGTCTGCGGGAAGGACCCGATCGTGGTCGTCGGGAAGGCCGGCAACCGCAGCTTTTCGTCCTGCACCGCGCGGCGTTCGGCATAGGTCCCCCGGCGTTCGAGATCTGCCGGTGTCACCGTATCCAGCCGCGCCGAGACCGCCACGTCATGGATCCGCGCCGAGGCCCGGCGCGCGGCCAACGCCTTGTCCGAAGCCGCCATCTGCCGGGCCACGGCCGAACGCCCCTCGCCCAAAGCGCGGGCCAGGGTCCGGACCTCGCCCAGCTTCTGCACCGCGAAGGCCAGCCAGCTTGCCAGCTCATCGTCGATCTCGTCCTCCTGTCCCAGGTCGACCGGCACATGCAGCAGCGAGCAGGAGGGGGCAACCTCGATCCGGTCCGGCCCCAAAGCCGCCAAAGCAGGCTTCGCCAGCGCCAGCTTGGCCGACAGATCCGCGCGCCACACGTTGCGCCCGTCGATCAGGCCCAGCGACAGGACCTTGCCCGCCGCCAGCGGCAGGACATCGGCCAGCTGCCCGGGCGCGCGGGCCAGGTCCAGATGCACGCCCGCGACCGGCAGGCGCAGCGCAAGCGCCGCATTGTCGCCGAGCGCCCCGAAATAGCTGGCCAGCATGATCTTCGGCCCCGCCTTGGCAAGCGCGTCATAGGCGGTGGCAAAGGCCCCCTGCTGGCGCGCGGTCAGGTCCGTCACCAGCACCGGCTCGTCGATCTGCACCCATTCCGCACCCGCGGCCGCCAGCCCGTCGAGGATCTGTTCATAGACCGGCAGGACCCCGTGCAGCAGGTCGAGCGGGTCGAATTCCGCCCCCTTCGTCTTGGCAAGGCTCAGCCATGTGACGGGGCCGATCAGGACCGGCCGGGTGACGATCCCCAGCTTCTTCGCCTCGATGAACTCGTCGACGGGCTTGGACGAGGACAGCGCGAAGCGCATCCCGTCGGTCAGCTCGGGTACGATGAAGTGGTAGTTCGTGTCGAACCACTTGGTCATTTCCATCGCGGGCGCGTCGTCGCGGCCCCGGGCCATCGCGAAAAGCGTATCCAGCCCCACGGTATCGCCCCGATGGCCAAAGCGCCCGGGCACGGCACCCAGCAGCGCCGTCATGTCGAGCATCTGGTCATAAAAGGAAAAGTCGTTCGACGGGATCGCGTCGATCCCCGCCGCCTGCTGCGCCTGCCAGTGCCGGGCGCGCAGCTCGCGGCCGGTCCCTTCCAGAGCCGCAGCGTCGGTAGCCCCCTTCCAATAGGCTTCGACCGCCCGTTTCAGCTCGCGCCGCGCGCCGATGCGCGGGAAGCCCAGATTTGCCGACCGGATCATGTGTCTCTCCTTGCTCCATCCGAGGTTCGACCCTGATAAAGCTGGAATCGCTTGACGAAAAATGGTCATTTGTCACCGAATATTCTGTTGGAGTCATGTATTGGTCGATCTTCAGCCCCTGCTTCTGCTACGCGCGGTCGCCCGGCATGGCAGTCTTGCCGCCGCAGCCGAGGCCCTGAACCTCAGCCAGTCCGCAGCCAGCCACACGATGCGGCGTTTCGCGGACCGCCATGGCGTGGCCATCTGGGAACGGGACGGGCGCGGGCTGCGCCTGACCCAAACGGGCGAATGGCTCCTGGCCTTTGCAGAACGGGTGCTGCCGCAATTCGACCATGCGGACCGGGTGCTGGCGGATTTCGCGACAGGACAGCGCGGCTCGCTGCGTCTGGGGATGGAATGCCACCCCTGCGAGCATTGGCTGATGCGGGTGATCGAGCCCTTCCTCAACGACTGGCCGCAGGTCGATCTGGATCTGACCACGGCCTTCCGCTTTGGCGGGGTCGGCGCGCTTCTGGGCCACGAGATCGACCTTCTGGTCACGCCCGACCCGCTGGAGCATCCCGGGCTGACGCATCATCCGGTCTATCCTTACGAACTGGTCCTGGCGGTACCCGAAGGCCACGCGCTGACCCGCAAGCCCCATGCCGCGCCGGCCGACCTGACGGGCGAGACGCTGATCACCTATCCGGTGGAACCCGAACGGCTGGACATCTTCACCCGGTTTCTGGTGCCGGGCCATGTCCGCCCCCGGCGGCACCGGACCGTCGAGACATCCGAGCTGATGCTGCGCATGGTGGCGGCCGGACGGGGGATCAGTTCGATCCCCGACTGGCTGATCCGCGATCTGCCCGAAGGTGCCGGGGTGGCGGCCGTCAGGATCGGGGCCGGGGGGATCTTCAAGACGATCCACCTGAGCCGCCGCACGGGCGAGGCCGCCGATTTCCTGACGGGTTTCGTCAGCCTCGCCGCCACCCATGCCGGTCAGACGGGTTCCGGCGCCAAGCTGGCCACGATCGAGCGGTCGAGCGACTCGTAGGCATTCAGCCCGATCGTTTCGTAAAGCTCGGCGCGGGTCTGCATCTCGGGGATCTGCCGAGCGGTGGAGCCCGACCGCGCCAGTTCGGCGTACAGCCGTTCCTGCGCCTTGTTGGCCACGCGCAGCGAACTGACCGGCCAGATCACCATGTCGTAGCCCAGATCCTGAAACTCGGCCGCCGTCAGCGCGGGCGTCCGGCCGAATTCGGTCATGTTGGCCAGCAGCTTCACCCCCGGCAGCCGGGCGCGGACCTCGCGGAACATCTCGACCGAGGTCAGCGCCTCGGGGAAGATCGCGTCGGCCCCCGCCTCGACATAAAGCTTCGCACGGGCAACCGCCCCCTCGATGCCTTCGGAGGCCGCCGCATCGGTGCGCGCGATGATGAAAAGATCGCGCCGGGCGCGGGCCGCGGCAGCGACCTTGGCCGCCATGTCCTCGGGGCGGGCCAGTTTCTTGTCGTTCAGGTGGCCGCATTTCTTCGGCAGAAGCTGGTCTTCCAGATGAACGGCCGCGGCGCCCGCTTCCTCGAAGCAGCGGACCATGTGCATGACGTTCAGCGCCTCGCCATAGCCGGTATCGCCATCGACCAGCAGCGGCAGGCCGCTGGCCCGCGCGATCTGGCGGATGAAGAAGGCGACCTCGTCCACCGTGATGATGCCGAGATCGGGCAGCCCCATCTGGGCGGTCATCGCCGCCCCCGACAGGTAAAGCCCCTGGAACCCGGCGGCCTTCGCCTGAAGGGCGGCCATGCCGTTATGCGCGCCCGGCAGGCGGTAGATCCCGGGCCGGGCCAGCGCCGCGCGGAAACGTGCGGGCGCCGGGCGATCGGGAAGGTCATTTGCAACGAGATAGGGCATTTATGCCTCCGTCTGATCGGTCAGCAGCCCGCCGCGCTGGTCGAGCGGCAGGAAACGGCGGTTCTCGGGGCCGACATAGTTGGCCGAGGGGCGGATGATCTTGCCATCCGCGCGCTGTTCGACCACATGCGCCCCCCACCCCGCCGTCCGCGCGATCACGAAGATCGGCGTGAACAGCTCGGTCGGCACACCCAGCAGGTGGTAGGAGACCGCCGAATACCAGTCGAGATTGGGGAACATGCCCTTGGCATCGGCCATCACCGTCTCGATCCGCTCGGCGATGTCGAACATCCTGGTCGCGCCCTCATGATCGGCCAGATGCCGGGCCACGCGCTTGATGACCGCGTTGCGCGGGTCCGAAACGGTATAGACCGGGTGGCCGAAGCCGATGATGACCTCTTTCGCGGCGACGCGGCGGCGGATGTCCTCCTCGGCCTTGTCTGGCGTGGCATAGCGTTTCTGGATCTCGAAGGCGGCCTCGTTGGCACCGCCATGCTTGGGCCCCCTGAGCGCCCCGATGGCCCCGGTGATCGCCGAATAGATATCGGCCCCGGTGCCCGCGATGGACCGCGCGGTGAAGGTCGAGGCGTTGAATTCATGCTCGGCGTAAAGGATCAGGGTCGTGTGCATCGCGCGCACATGGTCCTGGCTGGGCGGCGCGCCGTGCAGCAGGTGCAGGAAATGGCCCGCGACGGTCTCGTCCTCCGTCTCGACCTCGATCCGGCGGCCGTTCCGGGCATAATGCATCCAGTACAGCAGCATCGAGCCCTGCACCGCGATCAGACGGTCGGCGATGTCGCGGGCCGCGGCCGGGTTCTGGTCATTGGGTTCGGGCAGCACGCATCCCAGCGCCGAGACGCCCGAGCGCAGCACATCCATCGGATGGGTCGCGGCCGGGATCGCCTCCAGCGTCTGGCGCACGGCGGCAGGCAGGCCGCGCAGGCGCCTCAGCTTGGCCTTGTAGGCGGTCAGTTCGGCGGTCGAGGGCAGATGCCCGTGGATCAGCAGATGCGCGATCTCTTCGAAATCGCAGGCCTCGGCGATGTCCAGAATATCATAGCCGCGATAATGCAGGTCGTTGCCGGTCTGCCCCACGCTGCACAGCGCCGTGTTGCCCGCGACGATGCCCGACAGGGCCACGGATTTCTTCGGTTTCCTGATGATGCCGGTCATGGGTCAGTTCCAGTCGAAAAGGCCGTGGGGACGTGCGGCGCCCAGCTTTTCGGGCGCGGCGGTGAAATTCAGGATCCCAAGCCCGCTTTCGGGAATATCGGCGACATTCTCGGCGGCGTTGAGGAACCGGTCCTGCTCTTTCGGGTCAAGCACACCCTCGGAAAGCGTCAGGAACTTCTTCACGTAGTTCGGCCGCTCGAAGGGCCGGGCGCCGTGCGGATGGGCGTCGGCCAGCGCAATCTCGTCCTCGATCACCCGGCCGTTCTTCAGCGTGACCACAACGCGGCCGCCGAAGGCCTTTTCCTGCGGGTCGCGGCTGTGATAGCGGCGCGTCCAGTCCGGGTCTTCCAGGGTCGAGATCTTGTGCCACAGATCGACCGTCGAGGGGCGCGCGGCGCGTTCTTGCGCATAGGATTTCTCGTGATGCCAGGCGCCGTCTTCCAGGGCCACGGCGAAGATGTACATGATCGAGTGGTCCAGCGTCTCGCGGCTGGCCGTGGGGTCCATCTTCTGCGGGTCGTTCGCGCCGGTGCCGATCACGTAATGGGTGTGGTGGCTGGTATGAATGACGATGGTCCGGATTTGCCTGAGATCGCCGATTTCGCCGCGCAGCCGCCGTGCCAGATCGATCAGCGCCTGGCTCTGATATTCAGCCGAATGCTCCTTGGTGTAGGTCTCGAGGATCGCGCGTTTGGGCGCCCCCCGCATCGGCAGCGGCACCTCGTAGGCGGCGTCGGGGCCCGACAGCATCCAGGCGACGAAGCCGTCCTCGCCTTCCCAGGCCGGGCTGGGCGCGCCCTCGCCCCGCATCGCGCGATCGACCGCTTCGATCGCCATCTTGCCGGCAAAGGCCGGGGCATAGGCTTTCCAGCTGGAAATCTCGCCCTTGCGGGACTGGCGCGTCGTCGTGGTGACATGAAGCGCCTGCTGGATCGCCTGGTAGATCGTCTCGGTGGGCAGGTTCAGCGCGGTGCCGATCCCGGCCGCGGCCGAGACGCCCAGATGGGCGATATGGTCGATCTTGTGTTCGTGCAGACAGATCGCCTTGACCAGATTGACCTGCACTTCGTAGCCCGTCGCGATGCCGCGCAGCAGCGCCTTGCCCGACAGACCGCAATGCTGCGCCACTGCCAGGATCGGCGGGATGTTGTCGGCCGGATGCGAATAGTCGGCGGCAAGGAAGGTGTCGTGATAGTCGAGCTCGCGCACCGCCACGCCATTGGCCCAGGCCGCCCATTCCGGGCTGACGCGGGTGTCGTGCGGCATGCCGAACACGGCCGCGCCGCGCCGGTAGGGATGGCACAGCGCCTGCGCGCGCGCCGAGGCCACCGGGCGGCGGGCCAGCGAGGCCGAGGCCACCGACGCGTTGTCGATCACGCGGTTCACGATCATCTCGGCGACATCATCGTCGACCGCCACCGGATCGGCCGCGATCTCGGCGAATTTCCAGGCAAGCTGATCCTCGCGGGCCAGAGACTCGGCCGATTTGTGGGGGCGCAGGCGGTGCAGGGCCATGCGCGGGGTTTCGTCTTTCATGTGCGGATCTCCGTGTCTTGATCGTCGATAGGGGTGGGGCGGCCGCTTTCGTCGACGGCCACCATGTCGAAGCGGCCGGTCATGGCGATGTGCCGCGCGCCGGTGGTCAGCGTCTCGACCTCGCCCGAAACCTCGACCTGCATCGAGCTGCGCCCGACCCGAACGACCGTCGCGGTCAGTTCCAGCATCTGGCCGGGCAGAACGGGCGTGCGAAAGTCGATCTTCTCCGCGGCCGCCATGACCACGGGGCGCCGGGCGCGGCGACTTGCGGCGAGGAACGCGGCCTTGCTCATCAGGGCAAGCCCCGCACCGGCAAAGAGGGTGCCATGATGGTTCACGGTCTCCGGAAAGATCAGGGCGGTCATCCGGCTGGGGCGATCTCGGTCCGGTTCAGAGACAGGCATCCTTTGCAACCTTTGCATTGCTGCGGGGCTGAAAACGCCCTAAGGATTTTCAATAATGCGCGATAGGCTTGAAAATGCGAAGGTTTGCGAGACGTAGGGCAAGCTTTTGCGAAGACTGCGAAGGGGTTCGGATGAAGAAGGCCTATCTGGGCGGCCGGTTGCGCCAGCTGCGCGAGGCGCGCGGGCTGACCCAGGCGGCGCTGGCCGCCCAGCTCGGGATATCGCCGAGCTATCTCAACCAGATCGAGCGCAACCAGCGCCCGCTGACCGTGCAGGTCCTGCTGAAGATCAACGCGGCCTTCGGGCTCGACATCCAGGTGTTCTCGGAAGAGGGCGATGCGCGCGTGCTGGCCGAACTGCGCGAGGCGCTGCAGGGCGGCGAGCCGGCCGTCGGCGCCGCCGACCTGCGCGATCTGGTCGACAACGCGCCCGCGCTGGCGCGCCGGATGATCGCGCTGCACCGGCGCGCCCGCGAGGCCGAGGACCGCGCGGCGGCGCTGGCGCTGGCGCAAGGCGCGCCCGATGCCATGCCCGCCCCCGCCCCGTTCGAAGAGGTCAGGGATTTCTTCTACGACAACCGGAATTTCTTCGACGGGCTCGATACCCGGGCAGAAGACCTGGCCCGCGCGGCGACCCTTGCCCCGGGCGAGCCGCTGCCCGGGCTTGCGGCGCATCTGCGCGACCGCCACGGCATCGCGCTGCGCCGCGGAGAGGACGAGACCGGCGATCTTCGCCGCTTCGACCCCGGGCGGCGCGAGCTTCTGTTGTCGGGAGGGCTGAGCCCCGGACAGATGGCGTTTCAGGCGGCGACCCAGATCGGTCTGATCGAGGCGGAGGACGAGATCGCGCGGCTGGTCGCAGGCGCGGCCTTTTCCGGCGACGAGGCCCGGCGGCTGGCCCGGATCGGGCTTGCGAACTACTTCGCGGGCGCGGTGCTGATGCCCTACGAGGCGATCTGGCGGGCCGCCGAGCAATCGGGCTACGATATCGGCTGGCTCGGCCACCGCTTCGGCACCGGGTTCGAGGCGACCTGCCACCGGCTGTCGACGCTGCAGCGGCCCGGCCGGCAGGGCGTGCCCTTCTTCTTCCTGCGGGTCGACCGGGCGGGCAATATCTCGAAACGCCAGTCGGCGACCGATTTCCATTTCTCGAAGGTCGGCGGCAGCTGTCCGCTCTGGCGGGTGCATTCGGCCTTCGACCGGCCGGGCGAGATCCTGACCCAGATCGCCGAGATGCCCGAGGGGCGGCGCTATTTCTGGGTCACCCGCATGGTCCAGAGCCGCCGCGGCCGCTATGGCTCGCCCGGCAAGGTCTTCGCGGTGGCGCTTGGCTGCGACATCGCCCATGCCGGGCGGCTGGTCTATTCCCAGGGGCTGGACCTGGGCGATCCGGCGGCGGTGACGCCGATCGGGGCAGGCTGCAAGATCTGCCCCCGCGAAGAATGTTCGCAACGCGCCTTCCCGATGCTCGGCCGCCCTCTGGCCGCCAATCCCGGCCGCGCGCAGTTCTCGCCCTATGCCCCGGCCCAGGCGCCGAGCGCCTGATCGGCGCAGCCCTCCGCGCGAAACGGCTGGCGGCGCGAGGGCGGCAGGCCCAAAGCGTCAAGCTCGGCATCGATCCGCGCCAGATCCGCAGCGCTCAGAAGCGCGGGATGAACCGTGGTGCGCGGATCGAGTGCGACCCCGCTGTCGCGCAGCAGGATCAGGCTGTCGCGCGCCTTCGCGCCGCTGCCCGGAACGCCGGTGATCCGGTCATAGGCCCCGAAAGGCGCCTTGACGTCGAACCCCACCCAGTCGAGCAGGGGCGCCGCCTTCGCCAGCCGGGCCGGATAGGGCCCGCCGGTATGCAGACCGGTGCGGAACCCCAGTGCCCGGATCTCCGAGAGGGCCGCCGCCAGATCGCTCTGCAATGTCGGCTCGCCGCCCGATATCACGACACCGTCGAGCAACCCGCGGCGGCGGTGCAGGAAGGCCATGACCTCGGCCCAGGCGATGCTGCCCGGTCCCGCCGCCAACAGCGCCGGATTGTGGCAGTAACGGCAGGCCCAGGGGCAGCCCTGACAGAAGACCGTCGCCACCAGTTCGCCCGGCCAGTCGACCGTCGAGTGCCGAACGAGCCCCGCGACGGCGATCTCAGCCAAGCCGCGCCTTCGTCTCGTCGAAATAGACCCGCTCGGCGGCCTCGCCCTTCTTGCCGGTGTTGAAGGACGCCATCGGACGGTGATAGCCCATCACCCGGGTCCAGACCTCGCAGCGCATGCGCTCCTCGTCCGTCAGGACGATCTCGGCATCGCGGGCGGTCATGGTCTTGTCGATCAGGGTCATCGGATAACTCCTTCAGCTGGCTTTCGCGCGCTTCGCCGCGATCAGCTCGGCGTCGCATTTGGGGCAGAATTCGTGCTCGCCCGCGAGATACCCGTGTTTGGGGCAGATCGAGAAGGTGGGCGTCACGGTGATATAGGGCAGGCGGAACGACGACAGCGCCCGGCGGACGAGCTTCTTGCAGGCCTCGGCCGAAGAGATCCGCTCGCCCATGTAAAGATGCAGGACCGTGCCGCCGGTATAGCGCGCCTGCAGCGGCTCCTGATGTTCGAGCGCCTCGAACGGGTCGGAGGTCCAGCCCACGGGAAGCTGGGTCGAGTTGGTGTAATAGGGCTGATCGTCCGTGCCCGCCTGCAGGATGCCGGAGAAGCGTTTCCGGTCCTCGCGGGCAAAGCGGTAGGTCGTGCCCTCGGCAGGCGTGGCCTCAAGGTTGTACATATGCCCGGTGTCTTCCTGAAACTCGACCATCCGGGCGCGCAGATGGTCCATGAAGCGCAGCGCGAAGGCCTTGCCCCATGGGGTCGTGATGTCCTGGGTATCGCCGCTGAAGTTCCGGATCATCTCGTTCACGCCATTCACGCCCAGCGTCGAGAAATGGTTTCTCAGCGTTCCGAGATAGCGCTTGGTGTAAGGGAAAAGCCCGGCCTCGATATGGCGCTCGATCACCTTGCGCTTCAGCTCCAGGCTGGTCTTCGCGATCCCCGCCAGCCGGTCGAGCGCGGCCAGCAGCCCCGCCTCGTCGCCCTTGTGCAGATAGCCCAGCCGGGCGCAGTTGATGGTGACGACGCCAAGCGACCCGGTCTGCTCGGCCGACCCGAAAAGCCCGTTGCCGCGTTTCAGCAGTTCGGTCAGGTCCAGCTGCAACCGGCAGCACATGGACCGGACCATGTGAGGTTCCAGTTCCGAATTCACGAAGTTCTGGAAATAGGGCAGCCCGTATTTCGCCGTCATCTCGAAGAGATAGCCTGCGTTCTCGCTGTCCCAGGGGAAATCGGGCGTGATGTTGTAGGTCGGGATCGGGAAGGTGAAGACCCGGCCATGGGCATCGCCCTCGGTCATCACCTCCATATAGGCGCGGTTGATGAGGTCCATCTCGGCCTGCAGCTCGCCATAGGCGAAATCGACCTCGCGCCCGCCGACGATCGGCACCTGGTCCGCCAGATCGGCGGGACAGGTCCAGTCGAAGGTGAGGTTGGTGAAGGGCGTCTGGGTGCCCCAGCGCGAGGGGACGTTGAGGTTGTAGATGAATTCCTGCATCGCCTGCCGCACGGCGGCATAGTCCAGCCCGTCGAGCCGCACATAGGGCGCGAGATAGGTATCGAAGGAACTGAAGGCCTGCGCACCGGCCCATTCGTTCTGCAGCGTGCCGAGGAAATTGACGATCTGGCCCAAGGCGCTGGTCAGATGCATCGGCGGGCCGGATTCGATGGTGCCGGGCACGCCGTTCAGCCCCTCGCGCAAGAGCGTCCGCAGCGACCAGCCCGCGCAATAGCCCGCGAACATGTCGAGATCGTGGATATGGACATCGCCCTCGCGATGGGCCCGGCCGACTTCCGGCGGGTAGATATGGCTCAGCCAGTAATTGGCCGTCACCTTGCCCGAGGTGTTCAGGATCATGCCGCCCAGCGAATAGCCCTGGTTCGCGTTGGCGTTCACCCGCCAGTCCGACCTGTCGAGATATTCGTTGATCGAGCTTTCCACATCGACCAGCACCCGCCGGTCCTCGCGCAGCCGCGCATGCTGGTCGCGATAGACCGCATAGGCGCGCACCGTCACCATCCGGTTGGCGCCGATCAGCGCCTGTTCGACCGCATCCTGGATCTCTTCGACGCCGGGCGCGCCGCCCGCATGGCGAAAGCTCAGGACCCGCACCACCCGATCGGTCAGGCGCGCGGCCTCTTCGGCGCCGAACTCGCCGGTGGCCTCGCCCGCGCGGGCGACGGCCCGCGCGATGCGGCCACTGTCGAAGGGAACCACCTGCCCGTCGCGGGTCACGACGGATTGGGGGAGAACGGCCGTCATCGCATCACCTGTCTGCATGGTCAAAAATCCCAGTCCTCGTCCTCGGTCGCCACCGCCTTGCCGATGACGTATGAGGAGCCCGAGCCCGAGAAGAAATCGTGGTTCTCGCTGTCGGGACTCAGCGCGGCAAGAATTGCGGGGTTCACCTCGCAGGCGGCGGGCGGAAACAGCGCCTCGTAGCCGAGATTCTGCAGCGCCTTATTGGCGTTGTAGTGAAGGAAGGCCTTGACGTCTTCGGTCAGGCCGAGGCCGTCATAAAGCTCTTCGGTATAGCGCGCCTCGATTTCGTAGAGATCGAAGATCAGCGCGAAGGCAAAGTCCTTCAGAGCGGCGCGTTCTGCCTCTGGAAGCCGGTCGGCACCGCGCTGAAACTTGTAGCCGATATAGTAGCCGTGGATCGCCTCGTCGCGGATGATCAGGCGGATCAGATCGGCGGTATTGGTCAGCTTGGCGCGGCTCGACCAGTACATTGGCAGGTAGAACCCCGAATAGAACAGGAAGCTTTCCAGGAACACCGAGGCGACCTTGCGGCGCAAGGGATCGCCGCACGCAGCGTATTCGTCGAGGATCAGCCGGGCCTTCGCCTGCAGATGCGGGTTTTCCTCGGACCAGCGGAACGCTTCGTCGACCTCGCGCGTCTGGCAGAGCGTCGAGAAAACCGAGGAATAGCTTCGCGCATGCACCGCCTCCATGAAGGCGATGTTGGTCAGCACCGCCTCTTCGTGCGGGGTCTGCGCATCGGGCAACATCGCGGGCGCGCCGACGGCGTTCTGGATCGTGTCGAGCAGCGTCAGGCCGGTGAACACACGGATGGTCAGTTGCTGCTCTTCGGGGCGAAGCGTCGCCCAGCTTTGAACGTCGTTCGACAGCGGCACCTTTTCGGGCAACCAGAAATTTACCGTCAGCCGGTTCCAGACCTCCAGGTCCTTGTTGTCCTGCAGCCGGTTCCAGTTGATCGCGCGGGGGACGGCACGGATATCGGTCATGTCTTTCATTTCGGACCTCACAGCGTGCAGGACACGCAGCCCTGCACCTCGGTTCCCTCAAGAACCGTCTGGCGCAAACGGATGTAATAGATGGTCTTGATGCCCGTCTTCCAGGCGCGGATCTGGGCGCGGTTGATGTCGCGGGTCGTTGACTCGGCCGGAAAGAACAGCGTCATCGACAGGCCCTGATCGACATGCTCGGTCGCGGCGGCATAGGTGTCGATGATCGCTTCGGGGCCGATCTCGTAGGCGTCCCGGTAGAACTCCAGATTATCGTTCGTCATGAACGGCGCGGGATAGTAGACGCGGCCGATCTTGCCCTCCTTGCGGATCTCGATCCTGGAGGCGATCGGGTGGATCGAGGAGGTCGAGTTGTTGATGTAGCTGATCGACCCGGTGGGCGGCACGGCCTGCAGGTTGCGGTTGTAAAGCCCGTCCCGGATGACGGCGTCGCGCAGCGCCGCCCACTGGCTGCGGCTCGGCAGATCGACCCCGAACCGGACGAAAAGATCGCGCACGGTTTCCGTCTCGGGCAACCAGTCCCGGGTCACGTATTTTTCGAAGAAGGTCCCGTCCGCGTATTTCGAGAGGTCGAAGCCCGCGAAGCTTTTCCCCTTTTCGCGCGCGAGGGCATTCGACGCGCGCAGGGCATGATAGGCAATGGCCGCGAAATAGCTGCGGGTGAAATCGATGCCCTCGGGGCTGCCGTAATGGATCCGCTCACGGGCCAGGAAACCGTGAAGGTTCATCTGGCCCAGCCCCACCGCATGGGCCTCGTCATTCCCCCGCCGGATCGAGGGCACGCTGTCGATGGCCGACATCTCCGAAACCGCCGTCAGCGCCCGGATCGCGGTTTCCACCGTTTCCCCGAGATCCGGCCCGTCCATGGCGGCCGCGATGTTCAGGCTGCCGAGGTTGCAGGAGATGTCGGTCCCGAGATGCCGGTAGCTCAGGTCATCGTCGAATTCGGAGGCCTCGTTCACCTGAAGGATCTCGGAACAGAGGTTCGACATGGCGATCCGCCCCGCCACCGGGTTCGCACGGTTCACCGTGTCCTCGAACATGATGTAGGGGTATCCGCTCTCGAACTGGATCTCGGCCAGCGTCTGGAAGAAGTCGCGCGCGTTGATCTTGCTTTTGCGGATCCGCTTGTCGTCGACCATCTCGTCGTATTTCTCGGTCACCGACACTTCCGAGAAGGGCATGCCGTAAACCCGCTCCACGTCATGGGGCGAAAACAGGTACATGTCCTCGTCCCGCTTGGCGAGATCGAAGGTAACGTCCGGGATCACGACGCCAAGCGACAGGGTCTTGATGCGGATCTTTTCGTCGGCATTCTCGCGTTTGGTATCAAGAAAGCGCAGGATGTCGGGATGGTGCGCGTTCAGATAGACAGCGCCCGCCCCCTGCCGCGCCCCCAGCTGATTGGCATAGGAAAACGAGTCTTCCAGCAGTTTCATCACCGGGATCACACCCGAGGACTGGTTTTCGATCCCCTTGATAGGGGCGCCATGCTCGCGGATGTTGGTCAGCATCAGCGCAACGCCGCCGCCGCGCTTGCTGAGCTGCAGCGAGGAATTGATGGCCCGGCCGATGGACTCCATGTTGTCCTCGACCCTCAGCAGGAAACACGAGATCAACTCGCCCCGGCTTTTCTTTCCGGCGTTCAGAAAGGTGGGGGTGGCGGGCTGGAAGCGGCCCGAGATCATCTCGTCCATCAGCCGCATGGCCAGGGCTTCGTCGCCCCGCGCCAGCGCGAGAGCCACCATCACCACGCGGTCTTCATAGCGTTCCAGATAGCGCTGCCCGTCGCGGGTCTTCAGGGTGTAGGAGGTATAGTATTTGAAGGCCCCGAGGAACGTGGAAAAGCGGAATTTCCTCGCATAGGCCGCATCCCAGATCCGCCGCTGGAAATTCCGGGAATACTGGTCGAGAACCTCGGCCTCGTAATAGCCTTCATCGACCAGATATCCGAGCTTTTCGTCAAGGCTGTGAAAGAACACGGTGTTCTGGTTGACATGCTGCAGAAAATACTGCCGCGCGGCCATGCGTTCGGCGTCGAAGCGGATGCGTCCGTCTTCGTCGAAGAGGTTCAGCATCGCGTTCAGCGCATGGTAATCAAGCGCCGACGCGTCTTTCAGGCCGTGATCGAGCATTTCGGTCTCCAGAACTCTGCAAGCCCAGCACGGACGCGGGCGATGTCGGCTTCGGTTCCGGCCAGTTCGAACCGGTAAAGCACCGGAACGGCGCATTTGCGGGCGATGACCTCGCCTGCGGCGGCGAAGAGCGTGCCGAAATTGCGGTTTCCACTGGCGATGACGCCCCGCAGAGCGCTGCGGGGGACGGGATCGTTGAGAAAGCGGATCACCTGCCTGGGCACAGCGCCACGGCCCGCGCCGTCGGCATAGGTCGGGCAGATCAGCACGAAGGCGTCGGCCGGGCTGGGCATTGGATCCTCGGGGTCGATCGGAATGCGCGCCGCCGGCAGACCCAGAGCC
The DNA here is from genome assembly GCF_003314725.1 of Rhodovulum sp. BSW8. Lineage (NCBI taxonomy): Bacteria > Pseudomonadati > Pseudomonadota > Alphaproteobacteria > Rhodobacterales > Paracoccaceae > Rhodovulum > Rhodovulum sp. BSW8. Next base: position 20,866 of record NZ_QNVX01000009.1, on the reverse strand, counting down.
TGCACGAAGCGCGCGGTATTGCCAGACCCGGAGGAATAGTAGACGAGCCCGCCCATCGCCGTCAGGCCAGCCGACCGATCAGGTCCGGACGGAACCCCGCCCAGTGATCCTCGCCCGCAATCACCACCGGCACCTGCCGGTAACCCAGCCCGGTCACATGGCTCAGCGCCGCGTCATCTTCGGTCAGGTCGATCACTTCATAGCTCAGCCCGCGCGCCTCAAGCGCGCGTGTCGTGGCCGTGCATTGCACGCAGGCCGGTCTGGAATAGACGGTGATAGTCATGTCTCGCCCCATATGTCTGCCGTTTCCTGTCGGACCTTGGGACACGAGAGCCATGGCGACGGGGCGGCCCGCCGCGAATCGCACACGCACCCCGAGGCCCTCCGCCTGTGGTTGTCGCCGTCCGTCATGGCAGGTCTCCTGGCTTGCGGGTCGACACTTGGCTGGCCTTCCCGGACCCCGATCCCCTGATGGATTGGCCCAGTGGCGTCGTCAGCTTCGCTCGCCGCTCACAGTTGCGGGGGCAGCGCCGGATTTGACCCATACGGGCCTGCACCGGCTTCCCTCTTTCGTCCCCGGGTCGCCCCGGGAAACCATGACTGGATCACCATCTCTCGATCCCCTTCGGATGTCAATATCTGGTGTTCCAGATCCTCAGATTTACGACCTGTTGGGTGCAGGGCCGAAAGGGCTGGCGCCGGCACGTGGACCCGTTTCTTTGGTGGAAGGTCTCCCAATCGCCTGAAAAACCTCCGTCCGGTCTCGCGCAGCGATCCTGAAGCTTCCGCTTCGACCCAATGGCGCGCGTCCCGGCCCGGGGATCGGCCTTGTTCGCGAATGCGATGGCCGAAGTCGTTTTCCGGCCATCGGCTGCCGCCCTCTGCGATTAGAATCGTTCCGCAAGGTGCCGCCGGTGACGGCGGAGAATTGGGAAGCCGGTGCAGAACCGGCGCTGCCCCCGCAACGGTAACGGATGGGCAGGCACGGCGAAGGCCACTGGGAAAGCCTCCCCGGGAAGGCGCCGCGCCCGGCTGAAAGGCCACTCCGAAGCCCGGAAACCAGCCTTGCGCGAGACGCAAGCCGCGGGCGGCGGCGCAGGCGCTTGACGGGCTGTGGCGGTATGCCGGGGCCCGGACGGTTTGCGCTCCGCTCGCTTCGGAAACCGCCGCGAAACATGCGGCAAGGGGCAGACCATGAAGCACGACCTCTCGCATTTGTTGGCCGCACAGAAACCGGGACAGGCGCTGGACCGTCCGTTTTATACCGATCAAGGCGTTTTCGAGGCCGATCTCCAGACGATCTGGTATCGCGAGTGGCTGTTCGCCATTCCGAGCTGCGAGCTGGAAAAGCCCGGCTCCTACGTCACCCACAAGGTCGGCGCCTATCGCGTGATCCTCGTGCGCGGCGCCGATGGCGCGATCCGCGCGTTCCACAATTCCTGCCGCCATCGCGGCTCGATCATCTGCAAGGCGGCCCGGGGCAACGTCCCGAAGCTTGTCTGCCCCTATCACCAATGGACCTACGAACTGGACGGGCGGCTGCTTTGGGCGCGGGACATGGGCGCCGAATTCGACGCCTCGGCGCACGGCCTGAAACCGGTTCACTGCCGTGAACTGGCGGGGCTTGTCTATATCTGCCTGGCCGAGGAGGCGCCCGATTTCGACGCCTTCGCCGATCAGGTCCGTCCCTACCTCGAGGTGCATGACCTGACGACGGCGAAGGTCGCCCACGAATCCACCATCATCGAGAATGGCAACTGGAAGCTCGTCTGGGAGAACAACCGCGAGTGCTATCATTGCAGCGGCAACCACCCCTCCCTGTGCCGCACCTATCCCGAGGACCCCCGCATCACCGGCACCGACGGCGATGCCCTGCCCGAACCCGTCAGGGCGCATGTCGCGCGCTGCGAGGACGCGGGCATTCCGGCACGGCTTCGCCTGGCAGGAAGCGGGCAGTTCAGGGTCGCGCGGATGCCGCTGCTGCCCGGTGCCGAAAGCTACACGATGGACGGCAAGGTGGCCGTGACCCGCCCGCTTGGACGGTTGCCGTTCCGGGATGCCGGGACCTTGCTTCTGTTCCACTATCCGACGACCTGGAACCATTTCCTGTCGGACCATTCCATCGTCTTCCGCGTGACACCGGTCTCGGCACGGGAAACCGAAGTCACGACCAAGTGGCTGGTACACAGGGACGCGGTCGAGGGGCGCGACTATGACCTCACGCGCCTGACCGAAGTCTGGATCGCCACCAACGACGAGGACCGGCGGGTGGTCGAGGACAACCAGCTGGGCATCGACTCGCCGGCCTATGTGCCGGGGCCCTATTCGGCGGTGCAGGAATCGGGCGTGATCCAGTTCGTCGACTGGTATTGCCGGACCCTCGCCGAAAGGACCGGGGCGCCGTCCCGGATCGCGGCGGAGTGAGCGGGATGACCGATCTCTCCGGCCCGCAGGCCCGCTCGATCTGGTCCGATGACGAGATGCTGGAATGCGTCTCGGTCATCCCCGAGGTGCCGAACACGGCCACCTTCACCTTCCAGGCGCCCTCCGGCGCGCTTTTCGACTATCTGCCGGGGCAGTTCCTGACGCTCGAGATCCCGGTTCCGGGCGGGACCGTGCACCGCACCTACACGATCTCGTCCTCGCCCTCGCGGCCGCGGTCGGTCTCGGTCACGGTCAAGGCGCAGGCGGCAAGCCTCGGCACCCGATGGATGCTCGATGAGCTGCGGCCGGGCATGCGCCTGAAGGCGTTCGGCCCGGCGGGCGTGTTCAGCCACCTGAACCATCCGGCGGCGAAGTACCTCTTCATCTCGGCGGGCTCGGGCATCACGCCGGCCATGTCGATGACCACCTTCATGTTCGATCTGGGCACGGTGCCCGACATCGTCTTCGTGAACTGCGCCCGCAGCCCGTCCGGGATCATCTTTCGCGAACGGCTGGAGCACATGGCGTCGCGGGTTCCCGGCATCGACCTGAAATGGGTCGTGGAACGGCCCGATCCGTTCCGGCCATGGACCGGGTATCGGGGCGTGTTCAACCAGCTGATGCTGGGCCTGATGGCGCCGGACTACCTGGACCGCGAGGTGTTCTGCTGCGGCCCCGAGCCGTTCATGCAGACGGTGCGCGACGCGCTTCAGGGCCTTGGATACGACATGGACCGCTATCATCAGGAAAGCTTCCAGGCGCCGGCCGCGACCGCCGACGAGGTGCCGGACCTCGACGACGTGGTCCCCAGCGAGGATGCAGAAGTCGAACTGACCTTCGCCCGGTCCGGCGTCACCGCGCGCGCGTCCGAAACCGACACCATCCTGGCCGCCGCGCGGGGCGCCGGGCTGAACATTCCTTCGGGCTGCACCTTCGGCGTCTGCGGCACATGCAAGATCAGAAAGCTCTCGGGCGAGGTGCATATGGTGCATAACGGCGGCATCTCCGAGGACGACATCGCCGCCGGCTACGTGCTTGCCTGCTGTTCCCACCCGATCGGAAAGGTCGCGGTCGATGTATGATGGCGAAAGCCGCGCAGATCCGGGTCAGGCCCCCTCGAAATAGCGGATCGCCTTCACGACGAGGTCGCCAAGGCTCGACGCGCCGAGCTTCGACTTCAGGATCAGGCTGACATTCGAAACCGTCTTGTAGCTGATGCAGGCCCGCGATGCGATTTCACGATAAGAAAGACCCTCTGCGATCAGACCAAGGATTTCTTCCTCGCGCCCCGTCAAATGAACCCGTGCGCCGCCGCCCGTCACTTCCATCAGTGCAATCTTGCGGGCGAAATGCGCGCCCACATGGTGACGACCGGCCGCAACCTCCTCGAAGGCGAAGCAGATATCCCGCGGCGGCGAATCCTTGTTGATGATCCCGTGCGCACCGGAATTCAGCGCGCGGCGGGCAAGGACGGCGCTGGTATGCATGGTGAAGACGAGGATCGGCAGCCGACGGTCGGCGCGCCTCAGCCGTTCGATCAGCTTCAGGCCGGCGGTCTTTCCCTCACCCAGCGTCAGGTCCACGACCACCAGGCCCGGCCGCTCGCTGCGCCACAGACGCCACCCCTCAAGCGCGGTGGCGGCACAGAGGATCTCGCAGGGCATCCGGCCGCGCACGATCCGGCCCCAGCCTTCGGCCACCACCGGGTGATCGTCGACGATCAGCACTTTCAGGTCCTGGCGGGCAGGCGGCATGTCCTGTGCGAGGCTCATGATACGGGCATCCTCAATTCGGTGACGGTCCATCCTTCAAGCCGCGCGGGGGGCAGATATTCCGCACCAAGAGCCAGCGCGCGATCCCGCATTCCGGCGATGCCGAGCCCGGGGTCGGGGCTTGCCTCCCGCAACCCTGTCCCATTGTCGGCGACCCGTGCGGTCAGGGCGCGCTTTTCACGCCAAAGACCGATCTCGACCCTGGAGGGCTGGCCATGGCGGAGACTGTTCAGGACGCTTTCGCGCACGAAGCGATAGATCGAAAGCTCGGCCATTTCGTCGGCGCGGGCCTCCGGATCGGCGGACAGCACGAATTCGGTGCCGGGGGCGGTGTCGTTGAAGCCCGCCGCCAGATCCGCCAGCAGATCGAAAAGGGTCGCCTCGCCCGCAATCATCGGCCTGAGATCGTTGATCGCGGCCCGCGCGCTTTTCTGGACCGCGGCGGTATGGCGCATGACGGCACCGACCGCATCGCGCAGCGGCGCGGCGAAAGCCTCTGGCACTGCGCCAAGGTGATGTTCGACCTCGCCAGCGGCCGCGTTCAGGGCAAAAAGCTCGGGGCCCATCTCGTCATGCAGGTCCGAGGCGATCCGGGCACGCTCGGCCTCCGCCATGGTCATGAGCCGGCTTTGAAGCAGGGCGTTCTCGCGCCGCTCTGTCTGCAGGTGGCTGGCCAGGGCGTTCACGCCTTCGGCCAGCGCCGCAAGCTCGGACAAGGGTCCTTCGGGGGCGCGCAACTCCAGCCGGCCCGCGCGCATTTCTCCGATAGCGACCAGCACCGCCTCCAATTGCCGCAGCACGAACCGGGTCAGCCCGACGCTGAGCAGGCCCATGCCAAATCCGGTGCAGGCGAGGATGGGCAGAAGGATGCGGAAATCCTCCCAGACCTCGGCGATCTCGTCCGATGGGTCGGTCGTGACCGTCAACGCCCCCAGCACGTTCGGATAGCGGGCGACCAGGAAGCGGTCGCTGTGACCGGGGGGGCGCATCAGCGCCGCAAACCAGCGCGGAGCGGTTCCGTCGGAGGCCCGGCTTCCTTCGGTCCGGACGGCCGCCTGGCCCGAGATCTCCTCGAACGTGGCGGCGACGTGGCGGCGGGCGTCGATCTCTTCGGCCAGCTCGCGCGCCTGATCGACCGGATCCCCGCCCCCATAGCCCGACGGCAATCGCAGGACCGCCGCCGCGCGGGCCAGTTCGAAGGCCGAGCCGGTTTCCTCGCGGACAGCCTGGCGCGCATTCAAGATCAGGGCCCCGGCCACACCGACGCAAAGCGCGGCCGCCGCGAGGATGGACACAGCGGGCACGAGCCGCCCGATCGGCACTTGCCGCCTTGACGCCACTTGGGCAGGCGCGTCCGTGCCGGATGCGCCTGTCATCTGCGCAGATGCTCAAGAGCTTCGGTCAGCGCCTCCTCGTGGGGCAGGCCACGGTCGCGAAGAACCCGGTATCGCTGAACCAGCGGCCCGATGCTGGCGCGCCTGTCCTTTTCACCGGCGCCCGCTGCCAGACGAAGAAGAAGGGAAGGCAGGTCGGTGCGCGGCGCCTCGTGCCACACTTGCACCACACGGTTCGCGATCATGCGCGGGCTCTCGCGATACCGCGCCGCGACAGCTGGAAAGCTGGCGGCAACGCGACCGGGATCGCTGCCCGTGACGCGGGCCAGAAACGCCGCAGGGTCCTCGGCGTCGCCTGCCGCGAGCCACAATCCCGGGGCCTCCGTCACGCCGGACCCGGCATCCCTTGACGGTGAGGCGAGGGTTCCGCCCCCGTCCTCCTCTTCCTTGCAGCCCGCCAGCCCGAGCGAAAGCGTTAAAGCCAAGGACAGCGCCCGGCCGCCGCGGCTCAGGCAAGAGCGTTGCATTGGTCCTCCCGTGCCGAAAGCAGATTCGTTCCCGGCCTTCGTTCCCGGGAACGGTAGGGCCTTCGCTGGGAATGGGGCAAGCTCAACGGCTTAAGCACAAGGTCTAGGTTGTCAGACCTTGGTCTGTATCGCGTCGGCCGAAGGGCGTGAATCCGGGGAAAATGTCCCGTGGAGTTTTGGGAAAACCACCCAAAGACAAGGCCCGTGGACTGGTGCTCAAATCTCTCTGCAGCCGGTGCGGCAGGAGGAGGCCGCCCCGGAAAAGACAGCGGCAGAGGATGCCCGATAACCGTCCGAAATAAGCAAGCGGCAACGTCAGAGCATTGCCGCGAGAGGGAGGAAAACCATGATCTGCATCAATCGATGCCAGGGACGCACGTCAGGTCTGGCCATTGCCGCGGTGCTGGGCACGACCCTGCTGGCGGCCGCCCCGGCCAGGGCGAATGAAAAGCTCGTGGAGCTTGCCAAGGATCCCGCGAACTGGGTGATGACCGGGCGCGACTACAGCGAACAGAACTATTCGGAGATGACCGACATCAACAAGGACACGGTGGCGCGCCTGCGCCCGGCCTGGTCCTTCTCGACCGGTGTGCTGCACGGGCACGAAGGCACGCCGCTGGTGATCGGCGACCGTATGTACGTGCATTCGCCCTATCCCAACACGGTCTTCGCGCTGGACCTGAACGAACCGGGGCGGATCGTCTGGCAGAACAAGCCCAAGCAGGACCCGACCGCGCGAACCGTCGCCTGCTGCGACGTGGTCAATCGCGGGCTGGCCTACTGGCCCGGCGACGACGAGGTCGGGCCGCTGATCTTCCGCACTCAGCTTGACGGCCATATCGCCGCGCTCGATGCCGAGACCGGCGAGACCCGCTGGGTGATGGAAAACGCCGATATCGCGGTCGGCGCCACCCTGACCATCGCGCCCTATGTCATCAAGGACATGGTGCTGGTGGGATCGTCGGGGGCCGAGCTGGGCGTGCGCGGCTATGTGACCGCCTATGACGTCAAGACCGGCGAGAGCCGCTGGCGCGCCTATGCCACCGGCCCGGACGAGGACATCCTTCTGGCCGAGGATTTCAACGCCCCGAACCCCCATTACGGGCAATGGAACCTCGGCACCGAGACCTGGGAGGGCGACGCCTGGAAGATCGGCGGCGGCACCAACTGGGGCTGGTACGCCTACGACCCGGACGAGGAGCTTTTCTATTACGGCTCGGGCAACCCGGCGCCCTGGAACGAGACCATGCGCCCGGGCGACAACAAGTGGACGATGGCGATCTGGGGCCGCGACGCCGATACGGGGCTGGCGAAATTCGCCTATCAGAAGACGCCCCATGACGAATGGGACTACGCGGGCGTCAACGTGATGATGCTGTCCGAACAGCCGGACAAGGAGGGCAACATGCGCAAGCTGCTGACCCATCCGGACCGCAACGGCATCGTCTACACGCTGGACCGCACCAATGGCGACCTGATCTCGGCCGACAAGATGGACGACACCGTGAACTGGGTGCGCGAGGTGCAGCTCGATACCGGCCTGCCGGTGCGCGATCCCGAATTCGGCACGCGGATGGATCACAATGCCCGCGACATCTGCCCCTCGGCCATGGGCTATCACAACCAGGGCCATGACAGCTACGACCCGGAACGCAAGCTCTTCATGCTGGGGATCAACCATATCTGCATGGACTGGGAGCCCTTCATGCTGCCCTACCGGGCGGGGCAGTTCTTCGTGGGCGCCACGCTCAGCATGTATCCCGGGCCCAAGGGCGACCGGCAGAACGGGCTGGGGCTGGGCCAGGTCAAGGCCTATGACGCCATCACCGGCGAGATGAAATGGGAGGCGATGGAGCGCTTCTCGGTCTGGGGCGGCACCATGGCGACTGCGGGCGGGCTGACCTTCTACGGCACGCTCGACGGCTTCATCAAGGCACGCGACAGCGATACCGGCGAGCTTCTGTGGAAGTTCAAGCTGCCCTCGGGCGTGATCGGCCATCCGATGACCTACCGCCATGACGGTCGGCAATACGTGGCCATCAACTATGGCGTCGGCGGCTGGCCGGGCGTGGGTCTGGTCTTCGATCTGGCAGACCCGACCGCGGGTCTGGGCTCGGTGGGCGCGTTCCGGCGGTTGCAGGAATTCACCCAGATGGGCGGCGGGCTGATGGTCTTCTCGCTCGATGGCGAGAACCCCTATTCCGATCCGAATGTCGGCGAATACGCCGTCGGCGAGGACATCTGAGACGACAGCTCGGGCATGGGACGCACCCCGTGCCTGACCTGACATCCCCCCAGAAAACCCAACAAACCTAGGAACGGAAGGAGGACAAGATGAAACGGATTCTTGCCATCGGCGCGTTCGGCAGCGTGCTTGCCGCCGCCCTTCCCGTGGCGGCCACGGCCCAGGAGGCCGGCGACACCCTGCGCGTCTGCGCCTCGACCAGGGATGCCCCCTTTTCGGATCGGCAGCTCGACGGCTTCGAAAACCAGATCGCCCGGATCATCGCTGACGAGGCCGGGCTCGCTCTGGACCTGGTGACGGTCGACAAGGACGCGATCTTCCTCGTGCGCGACGGGATCGAGACCGGACTTTGCGACGTGATCGTCGGCGTCGACGCGGGCGACGAGCGGCTTCTGACGACGGAACCCTACTACAAGTCCGGCTATGCCTATGTCTCGCGCCAGGATCGCGGTTTCGACGGCAGCAGGTGGCAGGACATCGACCGCGAGGGCCTCACCACCTTTGCCTACCGCTATTACGGCCCGGCTGAAACGATCCTGAAATATACCGGACGCTACGAATACAACCTCATCTACCAGGCGTCGCTGATCGACTTCGAGGACCGGCGCAACCGCTATACCCAGGTCCCGGCCAAGCGGGTGGTCGACGAGGTCGCGGCAGGCACCGCCGATATCGGCATCCTCTTTGCCCCCGAGGCCGCCCGCTATGTCCGCGATTCCCGTACGCCGCTGACGATGACCCTGATCTCGAACGACATCGAACGGTCGGACGGCGAGATCATCCCGCTGCAATATGCCCAGTCCGTCGGGGTCTCGAAGGACCATCCCGAGCTTCTGGCCGTGATCGAGGCGGCGCTGAAATCGGGCCGGGACCGGATCAAGGCCGTCCTGGACGCCGAAGGCATTCCCACCGTACCGCTCAGTTGAGAGACCCGTCATGAGACCGTCCGTTCCGCTTTTCGCCGCAGTCCTCTGTACCGCGACCGCTCTCGCAGCCTTTCCGGCCCCGCGTTTCTACCACACGGTCGAGGGCACACCGCTCGATTTCGACCTGGCGATGGAGGAAGGCCGCGAGACCGAAGCGGTCCAGACCTTCATGGAAACCGGGATCAACATCTACAACGAGGACCCCGACATCCTGCCCGACGCGGAAAGCCTCTTTGCCAGCATGTGCTCGGGCTGCCACGGCCATTACGGCGAGGGCAAGATCGGACCGGGGCTGAACGACGATTACTGGACCTATCCCCGCAACGAAGAGGATGTCGGTTTGTTCTCGACGCTTTTCGGCGGGGCGACGGGGCAGATGGGGCCGATGTGGGGCAAGCTGACGCTCGACGAGATGCTGCGCGTCATGGCCTGGGTCCGGCACCTTTATACCGGGGCGCCCGAGACGGCGTTCTGGCTGACCAGCGACAAGCGCGCGAGCTTCACGCCCTTCGACCCCGGCACCCGGGAGGACGGCGGTCTCTGACGCCATTCCGGCCGATCGCAAGACGGCAATTCGAACAACCAAGGGAGGAAATGATGAAACCGATCGGACCCATCGCCCTGGCCACGGCCGCCCTCTTTCTGGCAGCCCCGGCCTTCGCCTATGACGGCACCAACTGCAAGGCGCCGGGGAATTGCTGGGAACCCAAGCCGGGCTATCCCGACAAGGTCGCCGGGTCGAAATACGACCCGCAGCACGACCCTGCCGAACTGTCCCGGCAGGGCGAAGCGATAGCGGCAATGGAACAGCGCAACGCCTGGCGCGTCCACCATTTCCGGACCACGGGCAGCTTCGAATACAATGTCAGGAAGATCCCGGGCTATGACGAGTCCGCCCAACCTCCGGCAGAGTGAGCCCCGGGGTGGCGCTGCGCATGGGAGCCCGCAAGTTGGTTCTCCCGCGGGCATTTCAACTCCGCCCATGCGCAGCGCCCTTTTCGAGGCCGCGGGGATGCTGAAAGACAGCGACCACATGCCCTCCGGCATGCGGGACTGGCGCAGCCGGTTCGCCGAGGCCGGAGCCGCCCTGAACGGAACCGTTCTCGGCCAGGAGGAGGCGGTCCGGCTGATCCTTCTGTCGGTGCTCTGCCGCGGCCATGTCATGCTGGCGGGCGATGTCGGCACCGGCAAGACGACGCTGCTGCGCGCCGTGGCCCGGGTGATCGGCGGCCCCTATGCCCGGATCGAGGGCACCGTCGATCTGCTGCCCGCGGATCTGCTCTACACCGCCCATATCGACGAGGACGGCCGCCCGCGGATCGAACCCGGACCGGTGCTGTCCGAGGGCGGCGACCTCTCGGTCTTCTTCTTCAACGAAATCAACCGGGCGCGGCCGCAGGTTCATGCTCTGTTGCTGCGGCTGATGGCCGAACGCAGCCTGACGGCGTTCCGCAGGCAGGTCGATTTCCCCCATCTTCAGGTCTTCGCCGACCGCAACCGGATCGAGCGGGACGAGACTTTCGAGCTGCCCGCCGCCGCCCGCGACCGCTTCATGATGGAGATCGAGGTGAATGCTCCGGCGGATGCCGGGGACCGCATGGCACTGGCTTTCGAGACCCGGTTTCACGACACCGGCCAGCTGATCGCCACCCTGCCCGAGGGGCTGCTGCCGTTCCGGGCCCTGAACGATCTGGCCGTCGCGATCCAGGAGGAGGTGCATGCCAGCGACACGCTCAAGCGCTATGTCCACGATCTTTGCGAGGCGCTGCGCGATCCGGCCGCCGCCGGGCTGAAGATCGAGGGCGCCGATCCGGCGCGGCTGGTCCATGGCGGGGTCAGCCCGCGCGGGATGCAGGCGCTGGTGCGCGCCGCCCGCGCCGCCGCCTGGGCCGGGGGGCGGGACGCCGTGCTGCCACAGGACGTGCGCGAGGTGTTCGGCCCGGTGATGGCCCATCGCACCTTCCTGACCCCCGCGAACGAGCCGCGCCGCGCGCGCCTGATCCCCGCCCTGATCGGCGCCGCTTTCGATGCCGTGCCGGTGCCAGCCGCATGAGATCCAGCCCCGAGGTGCTGCCGCTCTTCGATCTGCTGGCCTGGCGGCTGGCGCGGGCCCTGCCTGGCCTGAGGACCGGAGACCATCCCGCACGGATGCGCGGCGCGGGCGGAAGCTTCGCCGATACCGCGCCCTTCCTGGCCCATCCCGACCCGCGGCGTCTGGACCTGCGGCGGACCCTGACCGATCCCATGGGAACGCTGCAGGTGCGGCGGTTCCAGTCCCGGGTGGACCTGACCCTGTGGGTGCTGCTGGATGCCTCGGCCTCGCTTGGCGCAGGGGCGCGGTCGGACCGCCCGGGAGTGGCAGCGCTTCTGGCCGCGGGCCTCGCCCAGGCCGCCTGGCGCGGCCGCGACCGTTTCGCGCTGACCGCGATGGCCGGGCAGGACCGGCTGCTTTCGGTCCCGCCGGGACGGCAGGCCGGACAGGCCGCGGCACTGGCCGCCGCACTGGCCGCCGCACTGGCCGACCTGCGCCCCGATGGCTGCGGCACAGCGGGGCTGGAAGAGGCCGCCCGCGAAATCCCCGGGGACCGGGTTCTGGTCGCGGTGATCTCGGATTTCGACCATGCCCCGGACGAGCTGCGCGGCTTTCTGGCCGCGCTCGAACCCCGCCCCGTGCTGCCGTTCTGGCTGCGCGATACCGGGCTCGAGGCGCCCCCGGGACAGGTGGGCCTGGCGGCGATCCGCGACCCCGAAACCGGGCGGCGGCGGATTGCCGTGACGTCGCGGGCCTGGGCGGACCGTCAGGCCCGAGAGGCGGCCGGGCGGCGCCGGGAACTGCGCGGGGTCCTTGCCGAATTCGGCCTGTCCCCGGTCGAGATCCGCGATCAGATCAGCGTGTCCGATCTCGCCGCGGCGCTTTCCGAGGTGGCGTTGTGATCCGGCTGGTGCTCGCCTTTCTGGCGCTGTCGGCGGGGGCGCGGGCTGCGCCGGACGGCCCCCCGCGGGAATACGGCTGGTGGCTGGGCGACCAGCTCGTTCAGACCGTGACGCTCGATCTGCCCGAGGGCGTCAGCCTCGACCCCGCCTCTCTGCCCCGGCCGCGTGGCGTGGCCTACTGGCTGGATCTGGTGCGGGTTGAGGCGCACGAAACCGCCGGGACGGCAAGGATCACGCTGGTCTGGCAGAATTTCTACAGCGCCCTCGAACCCAGCCGGCGCGAGGTGCCGGCCCAACCGGTCCGGCTGAGCGACGGCAGCCTGCGCGACTTGCCGGGCTTTGCCTTCGTGACCGCGCCGATCCGGCCGATCCGGGCGCCCTCGACCCAGGACCAGATGCGTCCCGATCCCGATTTCCGGCTGGTCGATCCGGGGCCGTCCCGGCTGGGTCTCGTCCTTTCGGGGGCAGGGCTGCTGTCGGTGGCGGCAGCACTGGCGTTCCATCAGGGGCTGTGGCCCTTCCACCGCCGCCCCGCGCGCCCGCTGACCCGCGCCGCGCGGCAGCTTTCGCGAATGCGGGGCGCCGCGCCGGACGAGGCGGCCCGGGTCCTGCATCGCGCGCTCGACGCCACCTTCGGGCGGGTGCTGATCGGCGCCGAGCTGGACCGCTTTATCGTACAGAGACCCGAGTTCCGCCCGGTGCAGGACCGCCTTGCGACCTTCTTCGCGGCCTCGGACGCGCGCCATTTCGGGCGCGGCGGCACCGGCCCGGAAACGGCCGGGATGCGGGATCTTGCCCGGGTTCTCTCGGGGATCGAAAGGGGTCGGCGGTGATCGGGGTCTCGGCCCCCCTGGCGCTGGCGCTGCTGCCGCTGGCATTGCTGCCGCTTGCCACGCCATGGCTGCGCCATTCGCGCCTGCCGCGGCTGGACCTGCGCCCGCCGGACGGGCGCTCGGCCGTTGCAGATCCGCTGTTGACCGGGCTTGGCATGGTGGCGGTGGCGGCGCTGGTTCTCGGCATCGCGGGGCTGCATCTGAAGGGCGGGACCGTACCGCACCGGGGCAGCGGCACCAATCTGGTGCTGCTGATCGACCGCTCCTCCAGCATGGACGAGACCTTCGCCGGCCGCGCCCCGGATGGCACCGAGGAAAGCAAGTCCGATGCCGCCCGCCGCATCCTGCTGGATTTCATCGGCAAGCGGCCGGACGACCGCACCGGCATCGCCGCCTTCTCGACCGCGCCGCTGCCCATGCTGCCCCTGACCCGAAGCCGCAGCGCACAGACCGCGGCCATCGCCGCGCTGGACGAACCGGGGCTGTCGCAGACCGATATCGGGCGCGGCCTCGCGCTGGCCCTCGGGATGATGGACGGCACCACCGCGGCCGGATCGCGGGCGGTGCTGATGGTCTCGGACGGGGCCGGGGTGATCGCGCCCGAGGTGCAGGAGGCGCTGCGCTGGCTGGCGGCACGGCAGGAGGTTCATCTTTACTGGCTCTATCTGCGCAGCGAGGGCGCCAAGAGCCTGTTCGAGGTGCCGCGGCCCGGCAAGCCCGACACGCCGCAATTGCGGCCGGAACGGCATCTGCATCTGTTCCTTCAGCGGCTGGGCGTGCCCTATCGTGCCTTCGAGGCGGAAAGCCCGGATGCCGTCGCGCGTGCCGTCGAAGAGATCGGCCGGATGGAGACGCGCCCGATCCTGACCGACCGCGCTGTGCCACGCCGCGACCTGTCCCGCGCGGCCTTCATCGTGGCGGGCGCCGCGGCGCTGCTGCTGGCCGTGGCGCGAGGCCTCGAACGCCCCTGGGCCCCGCGGACGCCACTGCCGCCGGTGCGTGCGGAATGAGACGCGCCCTGCCCGCCTTGCTGCTGCTGGCCGCGCTGGTCCTGTCCGGTCTGACGCTGCATTTCGCCCTGAGCTATGCCGCCGCCCTGCGCGACAATGCCACGATCCGGGCGCTGCATGCAGGCCGGGATGCCGAGCCGCGCCCCGGCGCCGGGTCGCAGGCGATCCATGCCCGCGTGCTGTTCCTTTCCTGGCGCGGCCGCATCGCCGAGGCCGAGGCGCTTGGTCCCGCTCTGGCGGCGGCCGGTCCGGGCCTGCGGTCGGGGGCCTTCCTCTCGATCGGCAATGCACGGCTGCGCACTGCCTTCGAGCTGATCGAGACCAACCGGGTCGATGACGCGATCCCCGAAGTGACCCTGGCCAAGCAGGCCTATCGCGCGGCACTGGCGGCCTGGCCCGGCAATTACGACGCCAAGGTCAATCTGGACCTCGCGATGCGTCTGGTCCGGGACATGCCGCGCCCGGGCGCCGACGAGAGCGAGGAGCCAGAGACCCGGCCGCGCCAACTCTGGACCGATCTGCCGGGCCTTCCGCGGGGGGCGCCATGATCGCGCCACGGCGCCTTCTGCCGCCCCTGCTGGCGGCGGGGTTCGCGGGGCTGGCGGCGCTGAACCCGGCCTGGCCGGTCACGCGCGATCTGCGCGATGCGCTGATCGTCATCGACATAACCCGTTCGATGAATGTCCGCGACATGGCGGGCCGGTCCCGGCTTGATGCCGCGCGGGCGGTCCTGCGCGACTGGATCTCCCGGCAGCCCTGCGGCACCCGGGCGGGGCTTGCGGTCTTCACCGAGCGGCGGACGTTGACCCTGATCGCGCCCGTCGATGTCTGCGCCGATTTCGCCAGCCTTGATCGTGCCCTGGCCGCGCTCGACTGGCGCATGGCCTGGGAAGGCGACAGCATGGTCTCGAAAGGGCTGAACCACGGGCTTGCCCGGGCGCGCGCCTTCGGGGTTCCGCTGGTTTTCGTCACCGACGGGCATGAGGCACCGCCCCTGCCCTATTCCGGGCCCGAGACGTTTTCCGGCGACTGTCCGGGCGGCGTCATCGTCGGTGCCGGGGGGGACGTGCCCGCCCCGATCCCGAAATTCGACGACGATGGCCGCGAGGCCGGATTCTATGGGCCGGCCGACGTCCAACATGCCCCGGCGCGGCGCGGCCCGCCCCCCCCCGATGCGGCCTCGCGGCCCGGCTTTCACCCTCGCAACAATCCCTATGGCGAAGCCGATCTGGACGGGACCGAGCATCTTTCGGCCCTGCGTGCCTCCCACCTCCGCCGACTGGCTGCGCCCTGCGGACTGGGTGTCGTTCGGCTTTCGGAGGGACCTGCCGCGCTGGACGCTGCGATGGCGGCCCATGCCCCGGCCCGAACTGTCACGGTCCGCCGCGGATTCGCTCCGCTCTTTGGCCTGTTTGCCCTCGCCGCCCTTGTGGCAGGCTGGGCCCCCCGACATCTGCCTCCGCGAAACGGGCGGTCGCGCGCTTTTCCTGCCCCACAAACTGGAGATATCCAATGAAACGCCTCGTCCTCGCCGCAACCGCGTCGCTGCTCTTCGCCGGTTCCGCTCAGGCGCATGGACCGACACCCCAACGTGCGTCGGCGTCGGTCCATATCGAGGCCGATCCCGATGCAGTCTGGGAAATCATCCGGGACCCGGGCCGACTGCCCGCCTGGCATCCGGAGGTGGCTTCGGTCGAGATGGACGGAGAAGGGCGCGGCGCCAGACGGCTGGTCCATTTCGCTTCGGGCGGCAGCGTCACCGATGGCATAGACGATGTGAACGAGACGGACCGGACGATCCGCTGGCGACTGGCGCGCGAGAATACCGAAGCGTTTCCAGCCAGCTACTACACCAACGACATGAGCGTTGCCCCCGAGGGCAATGGATCCGGCGTTACCTGGAAAGCGAGCTTCTTCCGCGCGGATACCACCAACGAACCGGACGAGCGATTCAGCGATGCGGCCGCCACGGCAGCGATGGAGACGTATATCGCCACTGGACTGAACGGGCTCAAAAGGGTTCTCGAAGGCCACGACTGATCTTGGACGGCGTCTTCTCCTTGCCGAATTCATGCCCACGAATGCCAGGTGACCGCGACAGGGTGGGAAACGGCCAGGGACGGCCGTTCGCCATCGATATCGCAGCGGCGCGCAAAGGTCAGGCGCGCCACTTCGCGCCGCCCTTGCCCGGAAAGCCTGCGTGTTGCTCGGCGGCGACGCACTGCCCGCGCCCGGTTTCCTTCGCGTGGTTGAGGGCAAGGTCGGCCCGAAGACGCAGGTCGACCGGATCGGCGGCATCGTCGGGACAGATCGCTGCGCCGAAGGACGCCCCGGGATAGACAGCTTACGACCCTGAGAGCGCAGACTGCCGCGGCGAAGAGGTCGAGATGCGGCTTTCGAATGCGCCAGGTTCAGCGGCCCGGCGAACGGTGTCTTTGTCCATGGCGACGCCCCGGGGCGTGGTGAAGCCGATGGTGGCCATTGGGTCTTGCTGCAAATTCGGGGTGCGCCCCCGACCTGAACCCGGGCCTTATCGGCCGAGCAGGTCCGACATCCGCTCTCTGGCGCGATCTGGCAGACCATCCGGAAGAGGCGCCGCCCCGTCGACCTCTCCCACATCGACGATCATCACCATGCCCATGGCATAGTGCGGCGAGCATTTGATGCCGTAGCGCCCCTCGACCTCGAAGATCACCGCGATCTCTTCGTCGATCTTGCCGATGAAGCGATCCGCACCCTCTGGCAGCATCTCGGGAATGGAGGCCGCGTTGTGGCCGCGCTGCGCGGGAAGGAAGCGCACGGTATCGCCGGGCGCGATCTCGAGATAGGCGGGCTCGTAGATCATGGCGCCGGTCTCGCCGCGGGTCAGCATTCTGACCTCATGGGTCTCGGCGTGTCCCGCAAGGGGAATCAGGGCAAGCAGGCCGGCGAACAGGCGCATGGGGCGATCCTTTAGAGGGCATGAGAGAAGTGAAGGCGTGGCGATCCGTCCGGAGCGGCATGGCGCGTCGCAGCGACGCCGAAGACCTCGGCCAGAAGATCCTCGTTCAGCACGTCGCGGGGCAGACCCGTCGCGACAAGCCTGCCCCCGGACAGCACGCCGATCCGGTCGCAGGCCGTGGCCTGGTTCAGATCGTGCAGCGCGATGACACGGGTGATGGGCAGTGCCCGGACCAGCGCCATGAGCGAGAGCTGATGCCGGATATCGAGATGGTTGGTCGGCTCGTCGAGGAGCAGGAGCCTTGGATCCTGCGCGAGGGCGCGCGCGATGTGGACGCGCTGGCGTTCGCCACCCGAGAGGGTATGCCAGAGACGACCGGCGAAGGCGGTCATCTCCACGGCCGTCAGAGCGGCCTCGACCGCGGCCTCATCGGAACGCCCCCATCCCCGAAGGGCAGACAGGTAGGGGATGCGCCCCAGGTCCACCGCTTGCCGAACGGTCAGACGGTCCGTCGTATCGGCCTGTTGTTCGACGAAGGCGATGCGCCGCGCGCGGTGCCGGGCGGGCATCCGCGCAAGATCTGCATCCTCCACCAGAATGCCGCCCGAGGTCGGACGCTGCAGCCCCGCGAGACAGCGCATCAGCGTGGATTTGCCCGATCCGTTGGGGCCGACGAGGCCGAAGAGTTCCCCGCGTTCGATGCGGACCGAGATATCCTCCAGCAATGGCGCGCGGTGGATCCTGGCCGACAGGCGCCGCAGCTCGACCTTCATTTGCGCGCTCCGTGCACCAGGATCAGCGCGAAGGCGGGGGCGCCCACAAGCGCGGTCACCACCCCTATGGGCAGAACCTGGCCCGGCACGAGAATGCGGCTGATCACGTCGGCCGCGACCAGAAACACCGCCCCGGCCAGCGCCGAGGCAGGCACCAGCCGGTCGTGACGGGCGCCCACGAGAAACCGCATGGCATGGGGCACGACGAGGCCGACAAACCCGATGGCACCCACTTTCGACACGAGCACCCCGACCATGACGGCGGTCGCGGCGATGAGGCTGCCGCGCAGCGCCCGGACGTTGATCCCCAGAGAGGCGGCCCCGTCTGCCCCGAAGGTGAAGGCGTCAAGCCCGCGCCGGTGCCACAGGCACAGGGCGACGCCCGCAACAGAGACAGCCATGCAGGCGCCCACGTCGTCCCACCTGATCCCCGAAAGGTTGCCCATCAGCCAGAACATGATGCCGCGCGCCTGTTCGGCATTGGCAGACCGGGCGATGATGAAGGCGGTCAGCGCGTTGAACAGCTGCGAACCGGCGATCCCGGCGAGGATGAGGGCGGCGGCGGCCTGTGTTGCGCGTCCGCCTCCCACATCCCCGCTCACGGCTCGGGCCAGAACCGCGACACAACCGAAGGCAAGAAGCGCCCCGGTCAGTGCGCCAAGCGACATCGAGATCGCGCCGCCGCCCAGGCCCGCCACCGTCACCAGCACCGCCCCGGTCGAGGCGCCTGCCGAAAGGCCCATCAGGTAGGGATCTGCCAGCGGGTTGCGCAAGAGCGCCTGAAGAACGACGCCGGTCAGCGCCAGCCCTGCGCCGCAACACGCCGCCACCACGGCGCGTGGCAGGCGATAGCTCCAGATGATCCCCGCCTCGATCCCGTCCACCGGATAGCCAGCGCCCCACAGGTGGTTTGCCAGCGTCCTGAGCACCGTGACGAACGGCAACCGGGTCTCGCCGATTGCCGTCCCGGCCAGGATCGTCATGCCCAGAACGACAGGCGCAAGCCAGAGGCCGCGCCATGTCACCGCACGCACGGGCACAGCCTCCATGGTCATTCGAAGGACATCTTCGAAAGCGCCTCGGACAGCGCCTGCAACCCGTAGATCGACCGCATCGTCGCGCTCATCGCGTGGGCGTCCATCTGCACGATCCGCCCGTCCCGCACGGCTGTCATCTGGCTCGCGACCGGGTCGGTGCGCAGGAACTCCAGCTTCTTCTCCACGTCGTCTGCCGGGAAGCGGCGGCGGTCCATAGAGGCGACGACGATGATGTCGGGATCGGCGCGGGCGATGCTTTCCCATCCCACCGTCGGCCATTCCTCATCGGACTCGATGACGTTCTCGATCCCAAGCTTCGACATCATGTAGCCCGGCGCACCGAGCCGCCCGGCGACATAGGGGTCGATCTCGAGATCCGCCGAAGAAAACCAGAACACCGCCGACAGATCTTCGGGCAGTTCAAGTTCTTCCGCGCGCGCGATCGCGGCGCTTTCGGTGGCCTGCAGATCCGAGACCAGCGCATCGCCCGCGGGCTGCACATCGAAGATCGCCGCCAGTTCGCGGATCCCCTTGTAGACGGACGCGGTCTCGAAGGCGCCGGTGCGCGTTCCATCGCCGCCGGTGGAATTGTCCTTGGTGTCGCAATCGGCGGGCAGGATGTAGGTCGGGATGCCGACTTCGTGGAACATTCCGCGCGTGGCCACGATGCCGCTTTCGCCGACATGCCATTCGTACTGCACCGCGACCAGTCCGGGTTTCTTGCCGACCACGCTCTCGAAGCTGGGATCGTTATCGGCCAGCCGCTCGATCCCGTCGTTCACCTCTGCGTATTCCGGCAGGACCGGATTGAACCAGACCGACGTTCCGGAAACCTTCGGCGCAAGGCCAAGCGAGTACAGGATCTCGGTCGCCGACTGGCCGATGGTCACAACGCTGTCCGGGGCGGCGTCGAAGGAGACCTCGAGCCCGCAATTTGTCAATGTCAGGGGGTAATCCGTTTCCTGCGCGTACAGTGGCAGGGCTGCGCCGACCAGCAGTGCGGCGATCATGAAAGTCGGTTTCATCCGATCCGTCCCGTCAGATAGGACCATCCGGGACGAGACGCGAACCGAATACGGCAGGGCGGCCACATAAGGTTTCCCGCCCCGGTACACCCCGTCCGGTCGTGGTTTCACTCTCGTCGGCAGGTCTCCTGACTGACGGGTCGCCGCGCCTCTCGCCTTCCCGGGTGTGACCCCAGTGGCCTATCGAGAGATGCTCGCCGCCTACAGTTGCGGGGGCAGTTCCGTTTCCCGACCGAGGTCGGCACGGATTCCCTTTTCATTCCCGAAGGAAACCGACGCGGCGATCACTGGCAGTTTTCCAGACCCGGGGCAAGAGGCCGGAGACAGGGGCCTGGCAATGGGCCGCCGCTGCCAGAGCTGCCGTCTGAAACGTGGCTCGGTTCTTCCGAACAGGTTTCGGGCTTTTCGAAAGCGGTCTTCCGCCCTGATTTCGCAGCTTCCGCAGCGGCAAGGCAGATGCCGTCCCGTTGAGGGGTGTGGCTGGCGCTGATCGTCGGCGTGATGCTCGGCGCGGGCCTGCGTGATCAGCATGCCGCTGCGGGCAGGCTGATGACGGGATCGTCAGCCCATTGGCCCTATGGTTTCCAGCGTCATGCAGCGGGCGCGCCCTCGGGCGCTCCGGTCCGAACGGGGTGTCCCTCGCGAGTTCTCCGCCAATTGCCATGCTCTCGTCCTGCCGCAGGCACGCCTTTGGCGTGACGCAGTTGCCTTTCGTTCAGAGCAGATGCCCCGGTATCGGTCAGGCGGGACTGGGCGCCCGAAACCCGGTTCCGGTCTTCAACGGCGCATAGGCCGTTCGGGCCATGCGGTTGGCAGTCAGCGCTTGCTGCCGGGCGCGCCGGACAAGACCTCACGCTCCAGCGCGAGTTCTCCGACTATCGCAGTCACAGTCCTTACGCAGGATCGGGCCGCCGTTGCGGGGAAAACCCGCTTATCCCGTCTGTTCAGATTTCCGCAACCACTTCGTTGGCCCGTTCCGCATGGTCCTGAACGGTCAGTCCTTTGGTTCTAGGTCGTGTTGACAAAAGGGATTCCGCTCGTGCGTAGGGTATGATTCAAGCTGGCATCTGCGATGGAGACCAGCT
>NZ_QNVX01000072.1:0-343 GCF_003314725.1 Rhodovulum sp. BSW8 | reverse complement strand
AAATCCGGTACAGCTTCTTCTCGTTCATGATCATCCCCTTGCGCTCCAGCATGATGCCCACGCGCCGATAGCCGAAGCGTCGACGCTTCTCGGCGATCTTGTGCATCTCCTCACGGATTTCCGGGTTATCGGGCGGCCGCTCACGCCGCACCGTCTTCGGATCGACACCGATCAGGACGCAGGCCCGGCGTTGCGAGATCGGATGATCCCTCATCGCCCGCAACACCGCGTCCCGCCGTTGCATCGGCGTCGTCACGGTTTTCCCAGCAGATCCTTCAGAACAACGTTGTCCAGCATGGCATCCGCCAGCAGGCGCTTCAGCTTCGCGTTCTCATCCTCGAGC
>NZ_QNVX01000071.1:0-442 GCF_003314725.1 Rhodovulum sp. BSW8 | reverse complement strand
CGGCGGGCGCAGCTTCGGGGCGGGCGGAAGGGGCCGGCCGCGCCGCCGGCCGGCCGGGCGCCGCGTTCCGAAGACGGAACCGTGCCACCAGTTGCTGCAGCGTCGATGCCTCCTGCTTGAGCGTGGTGCTGGCCGCGGTCGCCTCCTCGACCATGGCGGCATTCTGCTGGGTCACCTTGTCAAGCTCGGTCACGCCCACGTTGATCTCGCCAAGCCCCACCGACTGTTCCTGCGCACCGGTCGCGATGTCGCCGATCAGTTCGGCGATGTTGCTGACGCGCTCGACGATATCGGTCAGCGCCTCGCCGGTGCGGTTCACCAGAGAGACCCCTGATTCCACATGTTCGGAACTGGCCGAGATCAACGTCTTGATCTCTTTCGCGGCCTCGGAGGACCGCTGGGCCAGTGCCCGCACCTCGGAGGCCACAACGGCAAAGCCCCG